>CAWBLF010000001.1:0-123957 GCA_963789635.1 uncultured bacterium
GCGGTGCGCATCAATGCCGGTCTTCGCCCGCTTGGTCATTCATACAGCAAATTCATAGGCGCACTGAAAAGAAAAATATCTCATTGGACCGCAAAATTCTATCGCAACTGGCATCAGAAAATCCGGATACCTTTAAACAGGTGGTTGAACAAACTTTCTCTTAACGTATAAATACTAAAATTCCTCGTTATATTCACGAATGTCCTGTGATAATCCGGAGAACAAGAAACTTTCAAGAAAATTAGTGAACACCTTGACCGGTCAATTCAGCCACTAGTTGAACCAGCTTATTGATAATTGCTTGAAGTTTTACTGCTATGGATTGTTTTTGAGAGGGACTTAAATTAGAAAGCTCTATGGATGAGCCTGCTTTGGTTGAGACTATATTCAAAACAAGTGGAGTTATTTCAAAACTTTTACTTGTGGCAGTAGTGATAACCGTGCCACTTGGATCTACGAAGTCTACTTCCAGATAATACGTTCCGGGTGGCACTAGTGGCGACCCAAACATGAGAGTGGGATAGGCAAGTGCCGGTTGCCAAGACGCAACGGCACTATAATGGATACCCCGCATCGAACTGTGGTTGCCCAAAACCTGATCCGGCTTATCTTTTATATACACAAAATAAGAATTACCGGCAGGAAAATTGCCACTTCGACTCCAGGTCATTGTAATTGGAGTTCCAAGCTGATACGAATTGCTGTTTACGGACACACCCGTAATGACTGGCGTTTGGGATGTTTGCGCATTTACATTGATTGCCAGAAATAGTAACGCTGTTAAAAATAAAAGTTTTTTACTCATAGGTTTTAATTATTTTATTATATTTGCACATTTCGATTAAAAGCATAAGTCCCTGTAGAAACATTCGTCAGGCAGTAAGTTTAATGTGCCTGCGTCGAAGACGCTTGGGATCGCACGATGTTGGTTATTTCTTGGACACACGCCACGTGCGGATTTGATGGGTCATTAAAATTGGTTGCTTTTGCAATATCATCTATCGTGTGAGTCGGTAGCTGTGTCTTCAAATACGATATATACGCGGGAAGGCAGGTAAGAGTGTTGATTATGGCCAATTCCTTTTTGGCTGTTGCAATATCCGCGGTCGGATCAATAAGAGTGGCGATAGCCGTAGAATTGGCGTCTATTGTTAGATGAGGATCCTGCCCTGGAATGTATACTGCATATGCCCTGGTCTTGGAGTTGCCATCTTTTATAATAATGGTGCTAAGTTTGTCTTGAGACACCGGTAAACCAAAAAATGTTCCAAGGGTGTTCACTGTTGATATAGCCAGACCATCAGTCGCCGAAAGTCCACTCCCCCCAATTTCGGTTGTGTTGATCTTGCCACTGACAGTTTTAGCAAAAACTTCTGTCGTGGTAGCCAGCTCAGTAGTGGCCTTGAAAGAATTGTTTGCCTTTACCACATTTGAACTGGTACTCTCGGTCGATGTGGATATTGGCTGCACACTGCTTTGAGGAATCTGAGAAGTGGTGTTTCTTGATATCAAATAAATACCGCCTATCAGAATAAGAACGGTTATAATCATTAAAAATTTGTTATTTGGGTTGTCTATCATACGCTATTTTATTATTTGAATCTCTTTTTAAAGTAAAAAGGATACTCCATCTGACGGATGTGTCAACTTGCAAAGTCGGCACGGATTTAGTCTAAATAAATTTGATACTTCTTGCCCACTTCCGGAAGAATAGTATTGGCCCCAAGGTTATCACGCATTTTTTGAGAAAGAAAGAGCGAAGATTTTGGTTCGCCCATAACAATAAAAAAAGTCTTTGTCCGAGGCATGGCGTGCTCGGCAAATTCCATAAGGTGATCGGAATCCTTGTGTCCCGAATAACCTGAAATCATTTCTACGTGAGCCCGCACAGCCACTTTTTGATCATAAATCACGACCTCTTTCGCCCCCTCTTCCAGTTGCCTGCCTAGCGTGCCTGCCGCCTGATAACCCATAAGAAGAAGTATGTTGTTTGGGTCCGGTAAATATTCCAGTTCATGGTGAAGAACCCTGCCACCGGATGACATGCCTGAACCGGCAATAATTATCTTTGGACTTGGCACCGAAAGAATGTGCTTGGAGTCTGCCACTTGAGCCGTTTCTTTTAACTTGGGAAAATTGAAAATATCATCCCCTCCTTTTATGTCACGTTCCACAGAATCTTTATATAAACCGTTAATATGCTCATATATGGCAGTAAGTCTTATCGCCAACGGTGAATCAAGAAAAATCGGCACGGACGGAATCTTCTTACCTTCAACAAGTTCATTTAGTTCATATAAAACATCCTGAGTACGTTCGAGAGAAAAACAAGGTATTACCAAAACACCCTTTTGGGCAATGGCTTGCTTAACTATTCCTTCGAAATGCGCTTCACGTTCATCTTTGCTTTCATGATTGCGGTCGCCGTAAACGCTGTCCATCACAACATAGTCGGTATCGGTGACAAATTCGGTGTCACGTAGAAGAAGTGATGGTGAATTGCCCAAATCTCCTGTAAATAGAATATTTTTTGACCGTCCGGTGTCATCAGTAAGTGTAAACAAATACATGGCCGATCCGAGAATGTGGCCGGCGTCACGTAGTTCCACGGAAAGATGCTTGGAAATAATTGTCGGCTTGTGATAATCAATTGTTTTCCAAAGAGTAAATGCTTTGGCGACATCTTCTGGACCGTAGAGTGACAGCGTTCCATCTTTGCGTGACTCATTATCCCCGATTCGCTCCGCATCATCGAGCATAAGCTCAGAAAGCGCTTTAGTTGCCGGTGTGGAATATATGGTGCCCTGAAATCCGTCTTTGACAAGCTTCGGGATACGACCAATGTGGTCTGCATGCGCGTGGGTAATAAATAAAAAATCAATACTTTTTGGGTCATACGGAAAATTTTTGGAATTTTCGTCGGTGGCATCGGACATTCCTTGAAGAATTCCGCAATCAACAAGCGCGCGGAAATCCTTGCCTTCCAAAAGAAAATTGGCGCCTGTGACGGTGCCTACTCCACTCCAAAATGTAACGCTGAATGGCGATGTATCCATCTTGCTTCATTATACCCTAAAAAATGAAAAAACCTGTTTTTAGGCCTATTTATGAGCTTAAAACGAACGCTCCACCCCCGCAGATGCGGGGGTGGAGCGAATGTGAAGGGTTACAAGTTTCATTCCCTAGGACTAAAAGCTAGGTGGGTGTCCCCAATCGGTGCCCCAAGAGGCATGATAATGTCGGACTCCCTGAATATATCTTTGATCTAGAAAAATTACTAATAACCCTACCAACATAATGCTCGTCACAAGCAAATTCTACAAGGGGATATTGAATTAAGAAACAAAATAAGAAAAAAATATACGGATAAAAATAAAAAATGAAGCGAATCGGCCTTAAATAAAACTATAGATAAATAATTAAAGATATGATGTAAATAATTCTACTCCAAAATGCCATCGACATTTACATCATACAAAATTTTTTCCTGAATTAACTTGTAATTTATCAATTCTTCCGGAGAAAACCAAATTGCAATCTCTTTTTTTGCGTCTTCTGGCTTTTCCGAACAATGAATGAGGTTTCGGACCGCTCTTCCAGCCATATTTGCCGTTTCATAAGAATCAATAGTGAAATCTCCACGAATTGTGCCGACATCGGAGACTGCCGGTTGTGTCACCCCCACCAACTTTTTAACTACAGAGACGGCGCTGGCTCCTTCTACCGCGATTGCCACCACAGGACCAAGCGTAATGTAATGAAGCAATACTTCCACAATTCCTCTGCCATATTCCAGCGGAGTTTTGGTCGGCTTTTCGCCGGCCTTTTTCATATTTTCCATCAAAGTTGTCCCTTTTTCTATACACCATTGGTCATCTTTGCCGTAATGAATCTCAGCCCGTTTTCGGTCTGGTACAAACATTTTCATAGCCACTATTTTTAACCCAGTCCTTTCAATACGCTTAATGATTTCACCGACGAGTGATCGCTGGACACCGTCGTGTTTGATGATGATAAAAGTTTGTTCCTTTTGTGGCATATTTGAAAATTTAAATGATAAAGCGAAAATTAAAGATACATATTTATAATAAAAAAGCAAAACTACTACTTTGTCAGAATAACAGGGTCGCCATCGGTAATCAAAATAGTGTGTTCAAAATGGGCGCTGTTTTTGCCGTCTTTTGTTTTATATGTGTAACCGTCCTTGTCCAAAACGATATCTCCTTTGCCGACACAAAACATCGGCTCAATGGCGATGACCATACCGGGCTCCAATTCTTCTCCCACGCCCTTTGTGCCGGTGTTTGGCACATAAGGGTCTTCGTGCACCTTATAACCCACGCCGTGCCCGGCAAGACCTTCGGCAACTGAGAAACCCGTACGTTTTGCCACTTGCTCTACAGCATAGCCTATATCACCAATATGCTTTCCTCCTTTTGCGGCTTTTATACCGGCATAGAGTGCTTCTTTTGTTGCTTCCAAGAGTTTTTTATTTTCAGGAGAAATTTTGCCTACACCGATTGTTATTGCACTGTCAGTTATCATCCCATTATGGGTAAGACCCAGATCCAATGTGACAATATCTCCGTCCTTAAGAATTCTTTCATTTTCATTAGGAATGCCGTGAACGATTTCATCGTTAAGAGAAACGCATAACGCCGCTGGGTATGGCCTACGGGCTCCTTCGGGAGTGTAGTTTAGAAATGAAGCCTTGTCCCCCTCTTCTTCGAGAAGTTCCATGGCTTTGGCGTTCAGATCAAAAGTGCCGACTTCCACATCTACCATCTTGGCCAATTGCGAAAGAATAAAAGCGTGGCGTTTGCCACCCTCCTTTAGCGATATAATGTCATCGGAATTCTTGATGGTTATCATGCAACAAACGGTGATATTTGATTAATGATATCTTTTGAAACTTCTTCTATTGGTCTTTCGCCATTCACAGAAACAAAATGGTATGAAGAATTTTTTAAATATTCGATTGCCGGCATAACATCATTTTCAAACCAATCAAGTCGTGTTTCTATATCACCCTCACGTTTATCATCGGCTCGTCCACGGGAACGCAAACGCTTTTCCGACCACTCACGGCTAACGTCAAGGTAGATGACGTGGACGGTATCAAAACCAAAAAAAGACAATGCTGTTTCAAGAAGTTTTGCTTCGTTTAATGATCGGGAGACACCATCAAAAATAATGTGACTTTTGCCGTCAAATCCTTCAATTAAAAGTTTGGACCACATATAACAGGCCAAAAAATCTGGCTGACGCGCGGAACTCCCATTGATATCGTTTGACAACTGCTCACTATAACTCTTTCCCAAGATAAATTGTCTGAATAGTGACCCGGTTTCAACATAAAAAACAGGAATCTTGGTTTTCTCAATAATAAAAGACTTCAATAGTTCAGCTTGAGTGCCTTTGCCACAACCGGAACGTCCGATAAAAATAAATGCCTGAGGTTTCATGGAAAATAGTTTACAGACGTTAGTAGTTAGATGTTAGTTAAATACTATACAACATTATATATCCTATGAATTTGTTTATCTAACATCTAACTACTAATAACTATCTACTATTTTTAGTATTCCCTAGCTGATATCTGAGCGTTAATTTTGTTTATGAGGTCTATAACCACCGAAACCACGATTAGAAGGGCTGTACCGCCAATTGCCAATGTTTGGATACCGGTCAATGAACGCATGACTAACGGCAAAACAGCTATGAGACCGAGGAAAATTGCCCCCACAAGGGTAATTCTAGTTAGAATCTTAGCAATATAATCTGAAGTTGATTGACCGGGACGAACACCTGGAATAAACGCCCCACTTTTTTGGAGATTAGTGGAAATTTGTTCGGGATCGAAGGTTACCGCAGTGTAAAAATAGGTAAAGACAAAAACCAGAAGGAAATATGCTCCGGAATATATCCATTGGTTGTTCAAAATGTTTAGAACAAAACCCGATGCGCTTTTCAACAAAATATTTGCCGAATTTGCGAGAAAACTGGCAATCATCTGTGGAAACAAAAGTATGGAAAGGGCGAAGATTATCGGAATCACGCCCGCTTGGTTTACTCGCAGTGGAAGGTATGTGGACACTCCACCGTATACCTTGTCACCGCGCACACGTTTTGCATATGTAACGGGAATAGGACGCTCGGCTTCGGTAATAATAACTACACCAAAAATAATTGCTATAGCAAAAACTACGAACGCCAAATATAAGGGAATCTGTGATGGATCAAAAGTAAATGCCAACTGGCTTATAGCGCTCGGCAAACGAGCGATAATGCCAGCAAAAATTATAAGTGAAGTCCCGTTTCCCACTCCAAACTCCGTGATAAGCTCACCGATCCACATAATAAGAATCGAACCAGCGGTAATGATGAGCAAATTTGTAATCATAGAAAAAGGCGTGAGAGGGTCTATTACGCCTTCCCTGGTAAGCAACGTCAGGAAACCAAACGCTTGGATAAGAGAAAGGGGGACTGTGAGCAAACGACTGTATTGAGCAAACTTTTTACGTCCTATATCACCTTCGTCTTGGTAGAGCGCTTTAAGTTTGGGGAAAATAATGGTGGCCAACTGCATTATGATGGAAGAAGTGATGAATGGACTTACTCCAAGCATGACGATAGAAAGAGTTGAAAATCCTCCTCCTGAAAACAGGTTTAGAAGCCCGAGAAATTGGTTGCCATTAAAAAAACTTGCAAGTCTGGCGGGGTTTACCCCTGGAATCGGAATTGTCGATAGTAGACGAAAGATAACCAAGGCACCAAGTGCAAAAAGAATACGCTTACGAAGTGTGCTGTCAGCAAAGATAAGGCGTATTTTTTCTAAAAAAGTATTCATTTTTACTATTCAATAATACCATCAAGCGCTTCAATCTTTTTGCGGGCACTCATCGAAATAGCACAGGATTGAAATTTCAACTTACTGGAAAGTGAACCGTTTCCTAAAATTTTCACTTTTGGTAGCGCGCCGTTAAGCTTCCTAACTATGCCCTTTTCGACAAGGGTCTTAGGATTAACTGTTTCCCCATTTTTAAAATCTCCAAGGGCTCCGAGATTTACCGCCGTAAACTTCGTCTGAATAGAAAGGTTGCTGTTTTTCCCCCGTCCTCGCAATTTGGGTAGACGTTTTATAACATCGCGAATTTCGGGATACTTTTTTCGTCCGGCGCGGGCATTTTGTCCCTTTGTCCCTTTGCCTGAAGTCTTGCCCCTGGTTCCTCCTCTACCGACTTCTATCGAGGTTTTGTTTGGGTGTCTTCTTTTGAGTGAGTGTATTTGCATAAATTATTTCTTATCAGCGCCACGAACTTTTGAAAGTTTTGAAAGGGCCATCACGGCAACCTTGGCATTATTGGCGCGATTCTTGGTTCCTCCAATGAGCTTGGCGTTAACCGAAGTTAGTCCTGCAAGTTCAAGGACTATACGGACGGAGCTACCGGCAAGAATACCACGACCAGGAGCGGGCATAATGATGACACGAGAACTGCCGTACTTGGCTTGCACATCATGCGGAATAGACATGTCTTTTGTGGTCTGTATGGTTATCATATTTTTCTTTGCGTCACGAACAGCCTTATCAATGGCTAGCGGAGTATCTCCGGCTTTTCCTTGGCCGACACCAACACTTCCCTTACGGTTGCCGGCCACCAACGTGACTGAAAAACTAAAACGGCGACCACCCGAAGTCACGCGTGTTACCCTTCGAATAGAAACTGTTTTATGGTCAAACTCTGGTTTAATTCTGGCCTCCTTACGACCACCACGTCTGGGGTTTTTCTTGTGTTCTCTGGGCGGACGCGCTCCACGAAAAGGACGGTCACCTTTTGTTTCAGCCTTTGTGACCGGCGCAGGAGAAACTGCGTCACCAGACGAAACCATTCCCTCCGTATCCACTATTTCATTTGTTTGTGTTGTTTCTTCAGTCATATAAGTATTAAAAAACCAAGCCGCCCTTACGCGCTCCGTCGGCGATAGCTTTGACATTGCCGGTATAAATAAATCCACCTCTATCAAATACCGCGTATTTCACTTTTGAAGCAATGGCCTTCTTGGCCAACTCGACACCTACCGCGTGCGCCCTGTCCATTCCGGTTTTCCCGCTAACTGACTTAGTAGACATGGCGGCAATTGTTTTACCGGTACTATCGTCGATGAGTTGGGCATACAAGGTTGTATTTGACTTAAAAATAGAAATCCTTGGCCTATCGCTTGTACCAGAAACCTTCGCTCGGATACGAGTGTGTCTTCGGTCTCTTTTTTCTTTTTTGCTGTTTTTAATTTTCATAATGCATTGTTACGGTGTTGCTATACTGATTTCTTTCCCTGCTTGATTTTTATCACTTCTCCTTCATATCTCATCCCTTTGCCCTTGTATGGTTCGGGTTTCTTTAACGCTCGCAAATGTGCTGTGAATTCGCCAACTTTATCTTTATCAATCCCGGAAACCGTAATAGTATTTTTCTCCACGGCAACCTTGATTCCTTGTGGAATCGACACACTTACAGGGTGCGAAAAGCCCAAAGCCAAGACAACTTTATCCCCTTTCACTTCTACCCTATAACCAATTCCTTCAAGCACAAGCTTTTTTTCAAAAACTTTATTGACTCCGGAAATCATATTCATAACGTGTGAAGCATAAGTTCCCCACAAAGCCTTTGATTCCAGGGTTTCAACAGTTGGTTTTAATGTAACCTTGCCATCTTTGGATTCTACCGCCACTTCTTTGCGTACCTGGCGGGAAAGCTCTCCCAATGGTCCTTTGACGGACAACACGCCGTTGGCAAACACTACGGTTGTGTTTGCTGGTATGGATATTTCTTTTTTGCCAATGCGTGACATTGTATTAATATTGAATTTTGAAACTTACCATATATTGAAAAGCACTTCGCCACCGACTTTTTCTTTGCGCGCGTCTGCGCCGGTTAGAATACCCTTTGGAGTGGAGATGATGCTGTCGCCGTAGCCGTTTTTAACCTTACGAATATCACTTACTTGCTGGTATACACGACGAGACGGCTTGGAAACACGTTTTACTCCTGCAATTTTTGGGGTACGACCATCATAAACCAATTCAACTTCAATAAATTTTGTAACTTTTTTGCCTTTCTTGGTGACAGACTTGATGTATCCGTGATTTTGAAGAATAACGCAAATTTCATATTTAAGTTTGGAATACGGGATGATGACCGACTCTTTTTGAGCGGCCGTACCATTCTGTATACGGATAATCATGTCTGAAATTGGATCGGTCATTGAATTAGTTTAAAAGTTTGGAAGTTTTTAAGTTTGGATTCGTTTGTTTGAGTATTTAACTTTCAAACTTACCAACTTTTCAAATTTGAGCTTTACCAGCTTGATTTTTTTATGCCGGGAATCTTGCCTTCGTTGGCAAATTCACGGAAACAAATACGACATAGGTCAAAATCTCGCATATAGCCATGCTTTCGACCACAGCGAAAACAACGATTAACAGCCCGAGTAGAGAACTTCGGGGTTTTCTTTGATCTTGCGATGACTGATGTTTTTGCCATGCGATTGATTTTCTTGAACGGAGCGATTAGAAAATCATCGTCCTAAGCCCGTTGGGGCGAAGGAGGACTGATTTGCTTTAACCTACTCCTTAGGTTATCTAACAAAAAAGCTTCAACGAAGCTAGGGTCTCATCCTAACAAGACCGTTTGGCATTGTCAAATATAGATTTTTTACCAAAGCACTTGAAAAAATACCTATAATTTTGGTGTTTTCCGACGTTTATGGCCATCCATTTGCAATCAAGTTAGACAAGACCTAATGACCTCAAAAACCGCTATCTTTTCTTTTTTTCAGTGTCCTCTTTTTTAAACGGAAAACCTAGCTCATCAAGAAACGCCTTGAGCTCATCCTTGGATTTTGCTGTAGTAACGACGGTAACCGCCAAACCGAATACATCTTTGAGGTCTTCATCCGATGTTTCCGGAAAAATCGTATGCTCACGAATGCCAAGCGTGTAGTTGCCCATTGAGTCAAAAGAAGTATTGGAAATGCCACGAAAATCTTTGGTGCGTGGTAATGCGATGTTGATCAACTTATCCAAAAAATCATACATGCGTGCACCGCGAAGAGTGGTCTGAAGACCTACGGGATCACCTTGTCGTACTTTGAAGGCCGCTACGGATTGTTTGGCTCCTTTGCGCGCAGACTTTTGCCCGGTAATTTTGGCGAGCCTGTCTTCCGCCAAATCAATCTTTTTCTTATCCTTAAACGAACCGACACCGGCCGAAATAACAACCTTTTGAATTTTGGGACTTTGCATAACATTTTTGTATCCCCTCTTATCCTTGAGAGATTTGTATGCGTCTTTCGCTTTTTCTTTTGTTGATTTGGTTGCCATCCCGATATAAAAATTTTATTAATGAATTGCTGGTCTATCCTACTCGTTTTGAAGCTTTTGTCTACTTATTACACGTGAAATTTGTGCAATCTAACGTTATCCGGAATTAGATTACTATGAAATTTCTGTTTTACTTTTTACCGCCACGCGGATACTTTTGTTGCCTTTCAATTCATGTCGAACTCTGGTTCCCTTGCCGGTCTTCGGATCAACCAGCTGGACGTTCGACACGTTAACAGGAAAAGCCTGCTCAAGAATCTGGCCTTTTTCATTGGTCTTGTTCGCCTTCTTGTGAATTTTTTTGATATTAACACTTGCGACAACTACACTGTTTTGTTTTGGCAAAGCTCGAATAACCTTACCAGTCTTCCCCCGATCTTTTCCCGAAAGCACTACGACATTATCACCTTTTTTAATATACATAAATATTGATGAATGACTAAACGACCTCTGGCGCCAAAGAAATAATCGGTTGAAAACCCATTTCACCGAGTTCCCGCGGAATCGGACCAAAGACGCGCCCGGCGATGGGCTCGTGCTTCGCTTTGTCCACGATAATAACGGCATTCTCATCAAAACGCACATATGAGCCGTCGGCTCTACGAAACGGGAATTTTTGTCTGGCCACTACGGCGTAAAGAATATCTTTTTTCTTGACCGCTTTTCGTGGTTGGGCCACCTGGACGGAAAGAACCACAATGTCCCCGATTTGGGCATATCGTTTTTTGGAACCACCGAGCACTTTGAATATGCGTCCGATTTTTGCTCCGGAATTATCTGCGATTTTTACGATGGAACGTGGTTGAATCATAATACGAATGTTATAAATTGTTTTCGCTTCTGTCTGCGTTAGTTTCGCGTCTGTCTGCGACAACAACGAAGTGCTTGTTTTTTGAAATTGGTTTGGTTTCTCTTATAGTCACTTTCTCGCCGACGACACGAGCATTGCCAACATCGTGAACTTGATACCGCTTTCGACGTTGAATAAATTTTTTGTATCTTGGGTGCTCAACGAAGCGCTCGACAGCGACAACGATGGTGTCCTTCATTTTGGTCGAAACCACTACTCCTTTAAGGGTTTTTGATCGTGGAATTTTTTGTTGTGACGCTTTTGTATTCATATAATTACTTCTTTCTGCGCGACAACTCCGTTTGAACACGGGCTATCTCGCGACGCAAACCCCTGCCTTCTCTGACATTACGATTTTTACTTCCGGCAATTCCAAAACGAAAATTTTTCAAGTTTTCCATTTTTTCAATGAGAAGCTTGTTTAAATCCTTGTCTTCTTTTGTTTGAATATCCTTGGTCATAATGAATTATTATGTTCGAGCGACCACTTTGGTCTTGACCGGGAGCTTTGTTCCTCCTTTTCGCAAGGCCTCTCTGGCTTCCACTTCCGGTAATCCGTCAACTTCAAAAATAACTCTGCCCGGAAGAACAGCCGCCACGTAGCCGGCCAAATCTCCTTTACCCTTACCCAATTTAACTTCGGCAGGCTTCTGAGTATACGGCATGTCAGGAAAAATGCGAATCCAAACTTTGCCGGTCTTTCCGACTGACCTTGATATGGCTTTACGGGCTGCTTCAATCTGATTTGAACGAATGCGTCCGGACGCCAAGGACTTGAGCCCATACGAACCAAAAGCCACTGTAGTGCCACGAGAAGCCACGCCGACCTTGAGAGGGTTCTTGCGCATGGTTTGCCATTTTCGATATTTTACTTTTTTGGGTAGCAACATGTTATTGATTTTTAAAAAACGAAGTGATTATAAAAATCATCATCCCTCCCCACATTTAACAATGACCATAAATGACCATTGGAAGTTTGCTTTGTCATACTATTCTTTTTTTTAAAATTTGATTTCATGTTTAAAAGTGGAGCGGGATGCTCAATAAAAATAGTCGCTATACTTCTTTTTTATTGGCAAAAATCTCACCGCGGTAAATCCATACTTTGATACCCAAGTGTCCATATGGAAGTTTGGCTTCGTAGTGAGCATAATCCACGTCGGCTCGAAACGTCTGAAGAGGAATCTGTCCCATCTTCCTGGTTTCGCTACGAGCTATGGATGAACCGGCCAATCTCCCTCCTATGAAAATCTTTACTCCTTTGACATCGCGATTTGCCATAACCTTTTCGACCATCTGTTTGATGACTCTTCTATAGGGCAAACGCTTTTCCAAACCCTCGGCGACCATCTGAGCGACGATTAATGCATTTGATTCTGGTGATTTGAGTTCACGAATATCAAGTTTGACTTCCTCTTTTCCGCTGTATACCCCGCGTTTTTTCATCATTCTGACAATTTCATCCTTTAGTTTTACGGCGCCGTCGCCACTGCGACCAATAATCATACCGGGGCGTGATGTCTCAACGATAATGCGAAGCATTTTTTCATTACGTTCAATTTCAATACTGCTGACATACATGCCTCGCAATTTCTTTTCCAAAAATGAACGGATAACGAGATCACCACGAAGAAAAGACTTGTACTTATCTTTCGCGCCGAACCAACGAGATTTCCAATCTCTGATTATGCCTAGTCTATGTGAATATGGGTGGACTGTGTGGGTCATGTGGCTGATTTTTAACGAGCGGAGCGAGTATTAAAATCGCCATCCAGCTCCACTTTTAATGCAAACTTCATGTGATTACTGAAAGTGTGCTGTGCTAGCATATCATTTTTTATAAAATGTGATTTCATGTTTAAAAGTGGGGCTGGATACTCAAAAAATATATTGTTCATTATTTTTTGGTAGCTTTTAGTTTTTTTTCTTTCTTTGCTTTTGATTCTTTTGTTTCAAGCACAAGCATAATGTGGCTTGTACGCTTGTGAATGGACGGCGCACGGCCACGGGAAGCGGAACGTCGTCGGTATAAAATTGCGCCACCATCAACACGAATTTCCTTAATATACAAATTATCGGTTTCAATCGCTTTGTCTTTGGCGTTTGCAATGGCCGAAGCAATAAGCTTGCCTAAAGGGTTGGACGAGCGTTTTGCGATGAAACCCAGTTTGGTCAAAGCTAGATTGGCGTTTTGTCCACGCAACTCTCTTGCCACAAGTCTCACCTTTCTGGGCGATTGACGATAATCATTGAGTTGTGCGGTTACTGTAGACATAAAATAATATTAAACTACTTTTTTGGAGCCGCTGTTGTAGACCCTGCGGTGGCAGCTTTGGCCGACTGAGCTGCCGCGATTTCGGATTCTTTCTTTGCTTGTTCAATTTCCTTTTGCATTTTACCGCCGTGTTTTATGAATTTACGGGTCGGTGAAAATTCTCCCAGTCTGTGACCCACCATGTCTTCGGACACAAAAACCTCTATGTGGTCTTTGCCGTTGTGGACACCGAAGGTAAATCCCACCATTTCAGGTGCTATCTGGCTTGCTCGTGACCAAGTCTTAATGACACTTGAGGTACCGGCTTTCTGCCCCTCAATTTTCTTGAGAAGTCTTTCGTCAACATATGGTCCTTTTTTACTTGATCGTGTCATTGCCAGACTAAATTTTCTTATAAAATCGCTAAACCAATTGGTTCTGCCTATTCTATCCCCTCGTATTTAACTCGGTAAATAAAATTATTTTTGGTTGGTGAACATAAAAAGCCCACGAAGAGCTTGGCCGAATACTAGCAAAATATCCAGTATTGTCAAATGAGATAGCCTTGTTACTTCTTCCCCACCTTCCTTCTTCGAACGATGTAAACGTTTGAATATTTTTTCGGTCGACGAGATTTTTGACCCTTGCCTGTTGGTCGGCCGGTGCGTGTTTTTTGTCGACGGCTGCCACGTCCGCTACGGCCTTCACCTCCACCGTGCGGATGGTCTACCGGGTTCATCGCTGTTCCTCTCACGGTAGGACGAATACCCAGCCAACGAGAACGGCCGGCTTTACCAAGATTTACCAGACGGTTCTCATCATTGGAAACTTCACCCAACGTAGCAAAACAATTTTCACTGACTTTACGAATTTCCGACGAAGGCATCTTGAGGTCAACCTTACCCGCGTCTTTGGCTACAACTTCAATGTAGTTACCTGCAGAGCGTCCGAGCTTACCACCTCCATGGGGTTTGACTTCCACATTGTATACAAATGTTCCCAACGGAATATTTTTTAATGGCAGACGATTACCCGGTGTTTGCGGAGCGGATTCACCTGTCATCAATACGTCTCCAACTTTAACTCCTTTGGGTAACAACACGTAACGCTTTTCTCCGTCACGATAAACTGCAAGACCGATAAAACCTGTGCGATTTGGGTCATACTCCACACTTGAAATGGTGTAGGGGATGTTCAATTTGTCATACATAAAATCAATTTCACGAAACAAACGCTTGTGTCCTCCCCCTTTGTGCGAAGTGGTGATGCGACCGTGGTGATTGCGTCCCATTTTACGGCTAAAACCTGTCGTTAAAGACTTGTGAGGATTTTGCTCGGTAACAATCTTCGAATAGTGAATCGAAGTCATGTTGCGTCGCGATTTTGTTGTCGGTTTGTAGTGTTTCATTTTTTTATACAAATTCAATCTTGTCTCCTTTCTTCAAATAGACAAGCGCTTTTTTGCCACCCGCGCGAAATCCTTTTTTGCCACGCGAAATAGTATTCTTCCTTGGTATAGTAACGATACTGACCTTTGTCGGAGTAACTTTGTAACTTTCGACCACAGCGTCATGAATTTGTGATTTTGTTGACGATGGTATCACATTGAAAATATAAACATTATCATTCATGGCCTTATCCGAAGCTTTTTCGGTAATACGCGGGCTTAAAAGAATGTGAGTAAGGTGATGCATGCCGGGAACTTTTTCGGTTTTTGAAACTTCTTTTGATTCTTTTGAAACTTTTTTTATAGCCATAAAAATATCCTTATTTAACGGTCTTTTTTGTCTTACTTGGTTTGGTAGCTTTGGCTTTTATTTTGACGGAAGCTGTGGCTTTTCTCGTCGCCCGAACCGGCTTGGACGAAACAATCGCATCAGAAGTCTTGTTTTCAAGCGGTGTCTTCACTTTTGACTCCAAAAGGGCGATAGCCTCTTTTGATCCGACCAAAACAATACCTTTGTACTGCAAAAGCATTAGTGGATTAAGATTTCTTACCTCATCTACGGTGACAGTTTCAATATTGCGAAGACTTCGGACAACACTTTCATCGCGAGTAGCGAGAGCAATCAAAAGAGCGTTGCCCTTTTTTTCAAATGAAGGAAAATTCTTTATTTCTTTGCTGAGCAAAGAAAGTGTGGAAACCGCCATTTTGGTCTTCGCGTCATTTATGGAAAGCGAATCAATAAAAAATATCTCACCATCGCGAAATTTTCTGGAAAGGATGGTGTAAAGAGCCTTGGCTTTCATGCCACGACCCACTTTACGGGCATAATTTTTATCGTTGCGTGGGCCGTGAGTTACACCTCCACCTACCCATATTGGTGAGCGAGTAGAGCCGTGTCGCGCTCGGCCGGTACCCTTCTGTTGCCAAGGTTTTTTGCCTCCTCCACTCACCTCACCTCTTGTTTTGGCATGGGCGATAGTTTGTCTGGCATTCGATGCCATGGACACAGCGACTTGGTGGACCAAATCGGAATTCCAACGTAAACCAAAAACATGTTCTGGAAGTGTGATCTTTCCTGTCTCTACTCCTTTTTGGTTGTACACTACTGATTCCATGTTTTATTTGAAATTATCAATCGGTTTTCAAGATTCTTAATTTTTTCCCCTTATTTCCACAAGCGTGCCACGACGACCCGGTACTGCACCAGAAACCAAAATGAGATTGTCTTCAGGATTGATTTGGATCACCTTAAGATTCTTCACCGTGATGCGATCACTGCCCATTCGGCCACCCATACGCATTCCTTTTGGCACTTTGTTACGCAAACCTCCTCCAATAGAACCCGGCTCACGTTCGGAGTGCTTTTGACCGTGGCTTCTTGGGCCTCCTTTGAAACCGTGACGCTTAACAACACCCTGGAACCCTTTTCCTTTTGAGGTGGCAGAAACAGAAACCACGTCTCCCTCAGCGAAAGAAGAGACGTCGATAGTACTTCCCAGTTCAGGGGTTGGGTCTTCATTACCGACGCGAAACTCTCTGACGGTGGCAAAAGAACCTTTGCCGGCGAAATGCCCCTTTAGAGATTTTGTGAGATTCTTCTCTTTTTTCTTACCAAACCCCAATTGTACGGCTTTGTAGCCATCACGAGCCGGGTCTTTGATTGCAGTAACGACCTGTTTGTCTGAGGTTAATACTGTCACAGCAGTAACCCGGCCTTCACTGTCGAAGACCTGAGTCATGCTATGCTTTTTTGCCAAAAGAAATTTCATCTCGTTACAAAAACTTTAATATATCGAATTGCTTGCCTATCCTAATGATTTTTGACTTTTTGTCTACCCTGACTAGAACAAACCCCCCGTTGAGATTTCGTACGGGACAAAAAGATTTTCTTCTCTATTCCCTATTCATTATTACCTATTCGTTTCGTATTACATCAACTTCACATCAATATTCACTCCGGACGGAAGAGAAAGGTTTGTTAGCGACTCGATTAGTTTTGGTGTCGGGTTAACAATGTCAATCAATCGCTTATGAATCCTCATCTCAAACTGCTCTCGCGCATTTTTGTAGACGAAGGAAGCTCGATTGACCGTATACTTTTTGATTTCTGTAGGCAGAGGAATCGGCCCCAGAACTTGCGCATCATAACGCATAGCTGTATCCATGATTTGTTTGACCGAAAGATCAAGAATCTTGTACTCGTAAGCGCGCACACGAATACGCAGACGTGACACGGATATCTCCTTGGAAACTTTTGGCGCTCTGGCGACTTTCGCCGTTGCTGTGACTTTGGATTTCTTTGGTGCGCTCTTTTTTGTTGTAGTTTCTTTAGCCATAATCAATTTGCAATGAACGACTTACAATGGAACAAATTTTGTTCTTTATCCTTTATATTTGTGTTTATGCGGTAATCTTCGTCACCACTCCTGCGCCAACAGTCTTACCTCCTTCGCGGATGGCAAAACGCTGTTGGTCTTCAAGAGCAATAGGCGAAACGAGTTTTACTTTAAAGGTAACAGTGTCACCAGGCATTACCATTTCTACCCCCTCTTTGAGAGTAACTTCTCCGGTCACATCAGTGGTTCGGATATAGAATTGTGGCTTGTAACCGGTGAAGAATGGTGTGTGTCTTCCCCCTTCTTCCTTTTTCAACACATAAACTTCTGATTCAAATTCAGTGTGAGGAGTAACTGAACCAGGTTTTGCAAGAACTTGTCCGCGAGTAATGTCTTCTTTTTTAAGACCTCGGACCAAGATACCGGCGTTATCTCCGGCCATACCACTGTCGAGAGACTTGTTGAACATTTCAATGCCGGTAACAACTGTCTTGGCCGTAGGCTTTAGACCCACAACCTCGACTTCTTCACCTACTTTGACGGTGCCTCGTTCAATTCTTCCGGTAACCACAGTCCCTCGTCCTTCGATAGAAAAGATGTCTTCTACCGGCATGAGGAATGGCTTATCAACTTCGCGGACCGGGTTTGGAATAAAGGTGTCAAGAGTTTTTACAAGCTCCATAACCTTCAGTGCCCACTCATCATCCGCAGATTTTGATTCCAAAGCCTTAAGACCCGAGCCTCGAATGATAGGGGCGTTTGCACCATCAAAACCCTGCTTGGTGAGAAGTTCGCGTATTTCTTCTTCCACAAGGTCAATAAGTTCCTTGTCGGGAACCATGTCGCATTTGTTTAGGAAAACAATGACTTTTGGCACACCTACTTGTTTGGCAAGGAGGATGTGTTCACGAGTCTGTGGCATAACACCGTCGGTAGCAGCCACCACCAACACCGCGCCATCCATTTGTGCGGCTCCGGTAATCATGTTTTTTATGTAGTCAGCGTGTCCTGGAGCGTCGATGTGCGCATAGTGACGATCGGGAGTCCAGTATTCGGAGTGGTGAAGCGCAATAGTAATTCCACGAGCCTTTTCTTCGGGAGCACTGTCAATCTTGTCGACGGCTTCAACGCGAGCACCATAACCCTTATCCTTGTTCATATCAAGGACGTGAAGGATGGAGGCTGTCAAAGTCGTTTTGCCGTGGTCAACGTGGCCGATAGTACCCACATTCACGTGAGGCTTGGAACGATCAAATTTTGTTTGTTCTGCCATAAATTTGTAAATTAATTACTTGTCTGAGGTCACCGCGCGAGAGGTTGGCAAACTCATCCAACTAAATACTAATAAAAATTACTATAAAATTACTTGATAACTATTTGCAGACCAAAATTAAAAGGCGCAAAAAGCGTGAGCATCATAATAGCAAAGTGCTCCTAATAGTCAAGTAAAATGAGCCATTTTATCCATATTATATTCACAAGCTATGCACATGTGCTGAAATGGCCAAAAAATGAAAACCCCGCACGTTATTGCGTACGGGGCGGGGTTTGATTTCCTCAAGTTACTGGCGAAAGGCGCTTCAAACAGACTCCACCACTATCAGAATCGGACACCAACATGACCATCATTCCAACCGCTGACAGTTTCATATTTATACAAAAAATCTCTGCATCAGTGACGTCGAATTCGAGATATTCTTTACCTTCGATGGGGTGATTGCCGTTTTTCCTAAGGTGTAAGATAATTGCAACCTCATTATTGTCCTTAGTTCTTCCCCGGGTGAGTAGAAATATTATTTCATTCCACTCATCGTCGGTTATTTCGTAGTCATCTAATTCTCTGGGTTTCTTGTAATCCATTCTACCTCCAGTTTTTTATCTACAGGAAACCCCGATAAATAGGATAGACATATTTATCGGGGGGTTGATTTTGTGCTATTTTCTGCGTGGCAAATCAACTACAATCTCATACTCTTGATGATCGGCGTTCGTTGCCTGGACATGGCAATTTGATCCGCGGCGGCTCCTCAGTCCGAAATTGATGCCGTTCAGCATGTCCGGACTAAATCCCGGAACTGCCACTTCGATCATCGACACTGTGACGGGACGCCCGGCATTTCTCATAAACTCAAGAATTGCCCTGGCCCTTGGGTTCCAATCGCCGGAAAGAGCAACCGTCCAGTCGATCTCCACGACGTTGTCACTGCCACTGTTTGTGGACATTGTGTGTCCCCTCCTAGAGAATGTGCGAGTTCTGTTTCCTAAGTCACATTATTCTTAATATTATTGGGTGTCAATACAAACAAAAAACTTGCGTGATAACTTTGGTTATCACGCAAGTTTTTTGTTAATTATTTTTACGACTGAAAAGGACCGTCTCCTGTTAGAATTCTGGAAAAACTACCGGCTAGGAACGGCAAATTATCTGCGTTGATACCCCTTTCCTCAAGCATTACTATCATTTGTTTATGCGCTTCTGGAGATGCACTGCGTAGTTGCTTATGTAATTCTGTAGCTTGTGTCTGACCTAATTCAGCAACTCGATTGTTGGCCGAAATTTGTTCGTCAGTAGACTCCTTAGACAGCACCGACTGCTTATATGACTCTTTAGTAGAAACAAATTCATCAACCCCGTTCTTAAACCTTAAAACAGCTTTCTCGTCGTCACTCAAACCTTCCCATCTAGTTTCATCTGATTCTTGTGCAGACACAGGCACTTCAGGGGCTGAATTAAAACTTTCCATTCCCATATTTTTTTAATTTAATTGTTAATCCGCGACTTAATTCTACCCCCCCCACCTGGATTGCAAGGCTGACTTGGAACATCAAAAAACCCCGAATAATGGGCTTTTTTTGATGTATATAGAATTCGGGGCTTAGCCTTGGGAATTGAAACTAAGGCTAAGTCCTCGGATACCTTGTATTTATTTCCTACTCTCAATAATTGTCTGTGCAACATTTGTCGGCACGATGGCATAGTGATCAAATTCCATAGTAGACGACCCGCGACCTTCGGTCATTGAGCGGAGAGATGTGACATAACCAAACATTTCAGAAAGAGGAACTTTCGCTGTGATAACTTTGAGTTCTCCACGATCACCCATACCTTCTATTTGCCCGCGTTTAGATGAAAGATTTCCGGTGATATCACCCATAAATTTTTCCGGTACCACCACCTCTATTTTCATAATTGGTTCGAGGATGACTGGACCGGCTTTCTTGGCGGCTTCTTGAAATGCTTGTGACGCGGCAATTTTGTAGGCAATTTCAGATGAGTCCACATCGTGGTAACTTCCAAATGTCAGCTCGCAAGAAATATCTGTCATCTTGAATCCGGCCACTACTCCGCGGTCCATAGATTCGTGAACTCCTTTTTCAACAGCAGGAATAAATTCTTGTGGAATAACACCTCCTTTGATTGAGTTTATAAATTCAAATCCGGGTTCTCGATGCGAATTCTTTGGCACTTTTTCTTCAGGATCATAGTGAGGAAGCGGTTTGATGTTGATGACGACGTGACCGTACTGACCTTTTCCTCCGGTCTGCTTGATGTATTTGTTTTCCACTTCTGCTGTGCCAGTGATAGTTTCTTTGTAAGCCACCTGCGGTTTGCCCACGTTTGCTTCCACAGAAAATTCTCGTTTCATTCGGTCAACCAAAATTTCGAGGTGGAGTTCACCCATTCCCATAATGACCGTCTCACCTGTCTCGGGATCTGATTTGATTTTAAATGTTGGGTCTTCATCAGAAAGACGCTTGAGCGCCATGCCCATTTTTTCCTGGTCAGCTTTTGTTTTTGGTTCAATGCGCAGACTTATAACCGGTTCTGGAAATGTGATTTGATCAAGAATAATCGGATGATTTTCATCACAGAAAGTGTGTGAAGTTTTTGCATCCTTTGAGTCCTACTGCTGCGGCAATTTCTCCCGCGAAAACTTTTTTGACCTCCTCACGGTCGTTGGCCTGAAGACGCACAATACGGCCAAGGCGTTCTTTTTTGCCGGTGGTTGAATTGTAAATATAGCTTCCTGATTCAATAGTTCCGGAGTAGACACGGAAGAATGTCAGCTGACCCACAAACGGGTCTGCTTGTAGTTTGAAAGCCAGTGCTGCAAATGGCTCTGTGTCAGATGCGTGACGAATGACTTCTTCACCGGTGTTTGGGTCAATGCCCTGTAACTGGCGGAATATCGAGTGGAGATGGGAGATAATCTACGACACCATCAAGAATGAGCTGGACTCCTTTGTTCTTGAGAGCAGAACCTGCATACACGGGGAAAATCTTGTTTGCAATAACGGCTTTGCGAAGTGTCGACTTTCAAAGTTTCAAGTGAAATTTCTTTTCCTTCAAGATATGTTTGGGTCAACTCATCATCACTTTCTGCGATTTTTTCTACAAGTTCGTGTCGGTATTTTTCTGCATCAGCTTTGAGATTTTCCGGAATTTCTTTTTCAACCACGTCCCTACCGAGTTCGCCTTCAAAGTCATACATTTTCATTTTCAAAAGGTCCACGACACCTTCGTGTTTGTCTTCTTCTCCGACAGGAATCTGCATTCGCACCGCTTTTTTGGAAAGTCTGTCAAGGATGGATTTGTATGAACGTTCAAACGATGCACCGGTGCGATCAAGTTTGTTGACAAAGCAAATACGAGGCACGTTTGCGTCTTCGGCATAACGCCAGTTTGTTTCTGACTGTGGCTCCACTCCGGCTACTCCGTCAAAAACGACTACAGCGCCATCTAGCACGCGTAGAGATCGTTTCACTTCCACGGTGAAATCAATGTGACCAGGGGTATCAATAATATTGAAACGAACTTTGTTTTCTTTTTTTGTTCGCTCTTCCTTTGAAAGATATGTTGGAGCCCAAAAACACGTGATGGCCGCCGCTGTGATGGTGATACCGCGTTCGCGCTCTTGTTCCATCCAGTCGGTGGTGGTTTCTCCTTCATGCACTTCACCGATGCTGTGTTGCGCGCCGGTGTAATACAAAACACGCTCACTTGTGGTGGTTTTACCGGCATCTATGTGCGCAATGATTCCGAAGTTTCTTACTCGCTCTAAAGGATAGTCCCGTTCCATAAATTAGTTTTTCTAAAAATAAAAAGCAGAAATCTGCTGGCTAGAGAATACAGGATTGGAGTGGAATAATCAACCCGTAGTCCTGTGTGTTTGCTTGGGGTTTTTTATCATACTTAACTGTAAATCTAACTAGGTAAGTCTTTTTTGGAGCGAAAGTAAGTAAAGCATAAATAACATACAAAAAACTATGCCTGTGGGATTATTATAAAAAGTAGGTTCGTAAAGATAAGTGGCGGCGCTCAAAATGGAGCATAATATAAACACATAGAAACCCCACCTCTTCATTTTCCTCAAACCCAGATAAGCAAAAAAATATAAAATGTAAATTACTAGGGATGAGACTACTCCCCAAAGCACCATCAGATTGCCTATCGCAAGAGCATAAATAAACACCTCCAAACTAAGTCCGGTAATAACCAGGTTCATTATGACTCCGAGCCCAGTCCCAATTAAACCCAAAATGGTGATGATGCGAAGAACGAGTGGCGCTTGATTTGTTTGGCCCATAATTTTACTATTATTGTAAATTAAGTATACCAAACAAAAAACTCCTAAATGGGAGTTTTTTGTTTTATTTAAATTTTATCAACTACCCTTCGGCTTGGAGCCTCAGGGTAAATCTGCCGAAGCAGATTTACCAGGCAAAGTGAGCGAAAGCCTTATTTGCTTCTGCCATCTTGTGAGTGTTTTCGCGCTTGCGGACTGCTTCACCTTCGTTCTTTGCGGCCAGCATGATTTCTTCTGCGAGCTTGGCAGCCATTGGCTTGCCCTTCTTTCCACGAGCGCCTTCAATAATCCACTTCATAGAAAGTGCGAGACGTCGCTCTGGACGTACTTCACGAGGAATCTGGTAGTTGGCACCACCGACACGTCGTGAGCGCACTTCCATGGTAGGACCGGTATTCTTAAGAGCCGTTTCTAGGGTATCTAAAACTGCATCATCACCAACTTCTTTTTTGATGATATCAAGCGCGCCATAAACCACCATACGTGCAGTGTTCTTTTTGCCTGACTCCATGCAGTAATTGATAAACTTACCAACTTTCGGAGAATTATATATTGAATCCGGCGCAGCTATATTTCTATTATTAACTTTTCTTCGCATTTTTTGTAAGAGTTATTTGTAGGTGTCGGCTATTTGGCTTTTGGACGTTTGGTTCCGTACTGACTTCTGCCCTTTCGGCGATTTTCAACTCCGGTGGCATCCAATACTCCGCGGACAATGGAATAACGAAGTCCTACATCTTTTACACGACCTCCTTTGACCATTACCACCGAGTGTTCCTGCAAACTGTGCATCATGCCAGGGATATAAGCTGTGATTTCCATGCCATTTGTAAGACGGACACGGGCAATCTTTCGGATAGCCGAGTTCGGTTTCTTTGGAGTTTTTGTGGTCACCTTTGTACATACTCCCCGTTTGAAAGGAGCGTTGAAGAATACGGGGCGATTTTTAATTGAGTTGAAACTGCGCGTCAAAGCCACCGATTTTGATTTTCGGGCTGTGTGGGTGCGTTTTCGTTTTACCAGTTGATTAATTGTGGACATATTACAAACATTCCGAATGTAATTGAATAAAAACAAAAAGGTGACTCAACTACATAGAATGAGCAATACTCTAATATAGAGTGACGTTTTTTGCAAATTTCTTATTCGTGACATTCGATTCTGTTCGTAATAGTTCGTGGTCTTAATAAAGTCCCGTAAAGACGTGGAAAATGTAGCCAACTACCGGTTCTATAAATTGCCAAAAGAAAAAGATGAAAATAAGAGCCAAAATAAGGGCGTAACGCTCAAAAAAGACTCGAGCGGAAGCAAAACTGTTTGGAAAAAAAGAAAAAAGTATTCTGGAACCATCCAGAGGAGGAATTGGCACGAGATTAAAAACAGCCAAAAGAATATTGATAAACACTATCAGTGATGAGACCTGGATGAATGAAACTGGAAGCGATGAAGCGCCAAAACGGATAATCAAAGAAAATATAGCCGCAATACAGATATTGGACAGGGGCCCTGCAATGGCAACCATGGCTTCTCCCCATCTGCGGTTACGAAGATTATACGGATTGAAAGGTACTGGTTTGGCCCAACCTATTATGAAACCACCCAAAAGGTATGACATCAGAGGGACAACAAACGAGCCCAAAGGATCCAGATGTTTAAATGGATTGAGAGTCAATCGGCCTTGATATTCGGCCGTATGATCTCCTTGCAAAAGGGCCGCGTATCCATGCGACACCTCGTGCACTACCACGGAAAATATAAGGATAATGAGTTGAAAAGCTAAATCCATAAATAAAAGGTTATTTGTATTGGTAAGAAATGCGGACTTGATTATTTAGACTCCTATGATAGCATGTTGGTTCACGAATTAGGAGACGGTTTTGGACCAAGCCATCGATCGTTATCCCTGTTCACTATTTACAATTCCAATGGCCAAAATTTGCGCAGTTACAAAAAAAGGTTCACGTATGAGTGGGGGCTACAGCAACCGTACCCGCGCTACCCAATTCAATCCTACGGGAAATGTTAGAAAATATCCCAATCTCCAAAAAAAGAGACTGTATATTCCTGAACTCAAAAAAACTATCACCATCACTCTATCTGCTCGCGGAATCAAAACTATCAATAAAAACGGCGCCTACCGAACACTAAAAAAGGCCGGAGTGATATAGAAAGCATCTAAAAAGTCCCGCATTGTCGGGATTTTTTATTTCAAAAATACGTTTGTCCCGTCGGACACGAAAGTTATTGTGCCGTACCCGGCTGTTGTAATGACGGTAGAACTGGCGGTAGCGAGTCTATCTGTTACCACTTTTTTAGGATAGCCATAGGTATTATTTTGCGCCACAGAAATAACCGAGTACTCGGGCGACACCGCCTGTACAAAACTCTCACCAGTAGAAGTATCAGCTCCCTGATGTGCCACTTTTAGCACTTGGCAATGCAAATTTGCGCCATAGAGTGTAACTAAATAATTTTCAATGTTTAGAGGAGCGTCTGCCATGAAGAGAAAACAAGTTTTGCCAAAGACATACTGAGCGACAATGGACGCGGTGTTTGGGTCAACACCGGAAAGTTTTCGATCTGGGAATAGAATCCTCAAAAAGGAACCATCGTGCAAGTCGATGGTCGTGCCGAGTTGTGCAGTAACTACGGGAATATTTTTTTCGATCACGAGTCGAGCAATCTCATCTTCTGTTCCGTTATTTTTTTCTACGCCGGAATTAAAAAACTTGCCGACACTGTAGTGAGCGAGAGCAAACGGTAGTCCGCCGGAAGAAGAAACCGCAGGGTGTGTCTCAACCACCACATCGATAAAACGAGCAAACAAAGGAAGAGTGCGATTGAGCTCGGTCAATACCGTTTTGTCCGGACCGCCATCTATAAGAATACGGTTTCCCATTCTTCCTTGGATCAGGATGGCGTCGCCGTTTCCGACGTTTAGAAACGATACGCTCACGATATTGCGCGGTTTCAATTGATTCACTACAAGCCAAGTAACAACACAGGAAACGGCCAAAAATATGGCCAAATATAGTTGCCAACGACCAAGGTGTTTTTTCCAATCCATGATGTTTGTATTATCACACAGTATTGGTGGCTCGTGTATAATGTACAGATTACCAACAAACAATTCTAAATATGGAAAAATTTGAAGAACAAAAATTCAACATCGGCACTCTTACCGGTATCAGCGCCAAAAACATTGAGGAACATTTGAAACTTTATAATGGCTATGTGAAAAACGCCAATGCGGTGATTGAAAAAATAAGCTTATTAAGCGCTGAATTTTTTGGAAAAAATATTGACAATTCATATCTCATCGGAGAACTCTTTCGACGTTTCAGTTTTGAGTATAACGGCATGAGAAATCACGAAATTTATTTTTCTTCGCTTTCAGACGGTCCAAAAGAATTGGATCCCGAAAGCAAATTGGCAAAAAAAATTGTGGAAACGTGTAACTCTGTAGACAATTTCCTCATGGGTTTTAAAAACATTGCTCTGACTAGGGGGGTGGGCTGGGCAGTGCTTTGGTATGACAAAAAGGACAAAAGACTTCTGACTTCATGGGTAGACGAGCAACATCTTGGCCAATTAAACGGCTGTGAAATGATATTGGGGTTGGATATGTGGGAACACTCTTATGTGTATGATTACCAACCATCCGGAAAGAAAAAATATATTGAAGATTTTTTTCTAAATCTAAATTGGTCTGTGATTGAAAAAAATTTTACTGAAGCGACAAAGTAACGAGACAAATAATTTTCCGGATTTTTAACTTGTGGTGGTTATCGCTTGCGGTTCAGACACCAACGGCTTTTTTGTATTTTTAATATAAAAAAATCCTAAAACAAAAATTGTATAACAAACAAACGGTACGAGTGGCGAAACTGCGGACAGAGATAAGTAGGAACCGGGAATTTGGGAAACGTGTTCCGCAATCCAAATAATATAAACGAGAATAAAATAAGTAATCATCGCCGGTATGAATGCCACGTAATATCCGAGAAAACCCAAAAGACCGGTAAAAAAGCCTATGCCCATCAACATCGGCACTATTGGAAGCACAATTAGATTCACAAAAAATCCCGAAATGGATACGATCCCGCTGGCATAGATAAGAAGTGGCATCACAAATATTTGTGTGGCCAGAGTAGCGCTGGCAATTTCACGCAAACCCCATTTTTCCGTAATCCATTTCAAATAAGGACTCAGTAACGGTGAAAACCAAATGAGGGCGACGGTGGCCAAGAATGAAAGCTGAAAACCCAAATCATATACCAAAATCCAAGGATTGAGCGCCACCATAATCAATGCCGCCAGTACAAGTCCGCGACCGACATCATATTTTCTGCGCAAAACTTGCGCGCTGATGGCAAGTAGCGCCATAAAAGCCGCACGAATGACAGATGACCCTCCTCCGACCATGATGGTAAACAGGATGATAGCGATTGCGCCAAAACTAAATGAGTATAATCTTCCAAAGCGGGAAAAAATTTTACGCGTTGATTCAGCTACAATCATTATATTGTAGCCGGAAAGAACGATGATGTGGATGATGCCCACCTTGCGAAATGCATCGGTCAAACCTTTAGTCATACCGTCGCTTACCCCAAGAATAATCCCCGCAAGAAGACCTGATTGAGGATAAGGAATAACTCTTTCCAATGACGAAACAAAATTATTTTTGACTTTGAATAATTCCTTTGAAATAAATGACACTTGACCATCGCCAAGCTTTGTTAGGGTGGCGTGTGAAATTATAAAAGTGATGCCGTCTTTCAACAGATACGATTGATAATCAAAGGTTCTGCCGTTACCAGTCTCAAACGACTTTGGTAAATCCAAACCGCCATACACAGAAACAATATCACCATAAGAAAAAATGGGGAACATTGGTCCGCGAATTAATATTTTAGTTTTCGAATCCGTCTCAACTACATATTGGCGATATGTACCCTTCTCTTGTGGTTCATCTACGATTGTCCCTTGAACCTCCACGCTTTTCCCCACTTGTGAGAGCAGACTATTGTCGCTGTGCGGTGTAGCCAAAGCAAAACGTACCAAACCAAGCGAGACACAAAACAGGAAAAGGGTGACAAAAAATAAATGATAACGCAAAGGCCTCTCATTTACAAAATAAAAAATATAAATACCTACAATCACCGCACACGAAAAGAGAAAACCGGCCAAAGAATAAAGTGGCAAACCAAATGACGCGACAAATACCCCGGAAAGAAAGCCGGCCGTAACGACATAAACTCCCGAAGCTGTTAACTTTTGACGCTCCACAATTTTATAATGGCTTGCTCGTCGTCCTTTGAAAAAGATTTTTTGAACTTGGCTCCGGAAACTCCTTTGACGCGCTTTTCACACTCCGCCCACGTGGCGTGTGTTTTGACGATACCATTTACACTGCTGACGTAGGAATATGGCTTGCCAGAGCTTTTAGCTTTTGGCTTATAGCTTTTAGCTTTAGTTGCGGAAATACTTTTCAAATCAATTGAGTATTTCTCAAGCGAGCCGGAATATAATTTTGGCTTCATTCCATCCGCAAAAGATGTGGCAATCACATCGCACCTCTCGTTGCCGGCAGTCCCCGTGTGTCCCTTTACCAGTTTCCATTCAGTTTGTAACCTTTGCAATAAATTGGATAACTTTTTCCACAAGTCCTGATTCAAAACTGCTTTCTTGGTTTTCGTCTTCCAATTATTTCTCTGCCAATCGTGCACCCAGATAGTCGCCCCGTTCAAAACGTAGCTTGAGTCTGTGTAGATAACCATTTTTGGCGCTGGTTTTGCGCCGAGGTTAAGCCTCAGTGATTTATAAACAAAATTAAAAGCTTCTATAACGGCGGTTAGTTCCATTCTGTTGTTGGTGGTATTACTTTCACCACCGCCAAATTCTGTGACTTTTTCACCAATCGAAACGATACTACCCCATCCGCCAGGACCGGGGTTCCCTCTTGCCGCGCCATCGGTAAATATAATTATAGGTTTCATGATTCAATGATATCAACGATTCTTAATCTTAGCTCCGGATAATTCCTAAAATTTGATTTCTCAAGAGTGCCAATAATGTTTATCGGCTTACCCACTTCCGGCACCGCGCTGAAATCGATCGGCGTGGAGAAAAAACTTATGGCTTTAATAATCTTGTTGTCCGATCCATATACTACTTCCAAATGATTGCGTTCTTTGCCAAATTGTTTTATCGCCGACACGATTCCACCAGTAACAAGAAAAAGTGGTTTTGAATTGCCCACGCCAAACGGTGACAATCGTTCAATGTGCCGATAAATATCCCACGTGATTTCAGGCACCGTCAATTTTTCATCAAGAAAAATTTGACTGAATGAATCTTTTGCCGGCAGAGACTCCCAAGCTTTGTTCAAAGCGCTTTCCAGCGTGTGAACTTGTTCATTGTTTAACGAAAAACCTCCAGCCATTGTATGGCCACCATATTGAGTAAATGCGTCTTTTGCTCCTTCCATAAGAGCCATAAGATCCGTCACTCCGTCGGAACGACACGAACCCTTGATAACGGAATCGCCGTTGCGTCCCCAAAGAAATACCGGTCTGGAAATGTCATCGGCAATACTGTTTGCCACAAGACCGAGAAGCGACGGTTTCCATATTGGATTGCCAAATACCAAAACCTTTGGCAAATCGCCTTCCGTTTCTCTGGCTCGCAGATGTTTTTTAATTTCTTTTACAAGAGAAGCCACCACCCCTTTGCGTTCATCGTTTATTGAATTTAGATGAGCGGATAGTCTCCCCGCCTCAACCAAGTCTTCGGTGTTCAAAAGATCGAATGCGTCTTTCGGGTGACCCATTCGCGAGGCCGCATTGATTCTTGGCGCCAGTGAAAATCCAATATCATCTTCCGATACCATCCTCTGGTCAACACCGAGTGTTGACCAGATGGCCTGAAGACCAGGGCGCGGGGATTTACGCAAAACTTTGAGACCAAAATAGGCAAGTGCTCTATTTTCTCCAACCAACGGCACCATATCAGAGAGCGTGGCCATACCGACGAGATCCAGATACCATTTTTCTTTTCCTTCCATTAGTCCAAAACGATTTTTTAATAAAATTCCTTGAATTAATTTGTAAACAACACCCGAACCGCAAAGTATCCGTTCCGGATAAATCGAATCTGTCAATTTTGGATTAATAATGGCAAAAGCATTTGACGCTACGGCTCCGGGCTCATGATGGTCGGTAATAATGACATCGATTCCAAGCTCTTGGGCACGCGCAACCTGCTCTATATCGGCGATCCCGCAATCAACAGTGATTATGAGGTTAATTCCTTTTTCTTTAAAAGCCTCTACCGCCTCCAAATGCAATCCGTATCCCTCTTCTTGGCGGTGTGGAATATAATTTTCTACATTTTTGTATCCAATTTGGTCAAAAAACTGTTTGAGGACCACTCCTCCGGGAATTCCGTCCGCGTCGTAATCACTATAAATAATTATTTTTTCATCGTCCTTTATGGCTCGGAGAATCCTCTCCACAGCACGTTCCATTCCAGAAAAAAGATATGGGTCATGAAGGTGGGTCACATAATCGGGGTTTAGGAAGCCTTCCGCCTCTACCGCCGTCAAAATACTCCTAGAATAAAGGAGTTTTTGGAGTATCGGGTGATAGGCAGCCAGTTCTTTGCGAACATCTTCCGGGACTTCCGGTCTGACTGTATATGTTTTTGAAGGCATTTTGCTATTATACTGTAATCATGAACGATTGTATTTTTTGCAAAATCGCCAAAGGAGAAATCCCCTCCGAGAAAATCGACGAAGACAAAGATTCTTTTTCAATTTTGGATATAAATCCGGTGCACGAAGGGCATGTGCTCGTCATGCCCAAAAAACATTACCCCAGTATGGCCGAAACTCCGGACGAAATGATTGATGTCCTGTTTAGAAAAGCAAAATTTTTAATGCCGGCTATCAAAAAAGCGATGGGTGCCGATTTCGTGGTATTGACTATTGTCGGCACCGACGTTCCACATTTTCACATCCATCTGATACCAAGGCTTCATGGTGATGGTCTAGCCGGTTTTTGGCCGGCAAAAAAATACGAGAGCGCAGATAAGATGAAAGAAGTCGGGAAAAAAATCCGCCAAAATTTGTAATTGGAATAAATTTTTTACCCGATTACTTACTGCTGACTACTATTTACTTTCATTAAGTGCTTCTAATCCCGGCAATGTTTCGTTTGCCAAAAAATCAAGCATCGCACCACCGCCGGTTGAAATAAAACTAAATTTGTCCGTCAAATTGAGTTCAGCGATAGAGGCAATGGTATCTCCGCCACCTACTATTGTTTCAGATTTGGATTGAGCGATTACCTTAGCCAAGGCTTCGGTCCCTTCTTTGAATCCTTTTTCATAATTACCCAGTGGTCCATTCCAAAGAATAAAACGGGATTCATTTATCGTAGAACGTAGAGCTTCAATAGATTTTGGGCCAACATCATAAATAATGTCCGTAGACAAAACTTCTTCTACTTTTTTTATCTCTTTACCGTTGGCGCTCTGTACGACTACATCTGATGGAAGGATCAATTTATCTGTCAAAAATTTTTCCAAATGAAAGGTGCCATCGGAGACCACCGATTTTCCTGAGTCCAATCCGCGAGCTTTGAAAAAATCATTGGCCAACGCGCCCCCGACAAAAATCTTGTCAGCAACGGCAAAAAACTTTTCGAATAAAGGAAACTTGGTTTCAAATTTAGCCCCACCTATAACAAAAAGAAACGGGTGCATGGGATGAAAAGCGCGGGATAACTCTTTTATTTCTTCTTCAAAAATTAGGCCGGCAAAACCGGGAATATACTTGGGAATTCCCACAATAGAAGCGTGCGTGCGGTGGGAACTGGGAAACGCTTCGTTGACATATAAATCGGCAAAACCTGCCAAATGCTTGGCAAAAGCTTCGTCATTACTTTTTTCGCCGGAATATTTTCTCAAGTTTTCCAAAAGGAAAATGGAGCCGTTTTCGGTCGCGCTTTCCAACTCCTTGGGAAGATTTGGAAAATAGTCATGGATAAATGTTATTTTGTATTTCTTTTTTAAATATTCCGCTACCGGCGCCAGCGTATCCACAGAACCTTCGATGTGGCTTGCCAATACAAGCCTGGCTCCTTTTGCCATTAGCGCATCAATCGTTTTGAAAGATTTTTGAATCCGAAAATCATCACCCACCGCTCCATCAACGATTGGCACATTGAAGTCCGTGCGGACAAAAATAGTTTTGCCGGAAACATCCGAAAGATCGTTGAGTGTTCTCATATTGTTAAAATGAGTCTACTGCTTTGAGGATGGGCCCGAATGTTTCTGACGACAGGCTTGCCCGACCGACAAGAAATCCCACCACGTTGCCGTGCTCAATCAGGTCACCTGCATTCCCACCATCGACCGACCCGCCATACAAAATCTTCGGCATGATAAGATTTTTCTGTCCATACATTTCAACCAAAATCTTTTTGATAAACAAGACTGTCTCGTGAAGTATGCGCGAATCCATAGCTCCGCGAGCTTCAGTACCTATGGCCCAAATGGGCTCATACGCGATAATTAATTTTGCAATATCGGCACGAGAAAGACCAAGAAGAGCTTCACGAATCTGTTCACGCAAAAATGAAAGGTAATCACCATGATGGTCATGATCTTTTTCACCGATGCACAAAACCGGAATCATTTTTGCGCCGAGGATGACTTTGATTTTTTTGTTGACTACGTTATTTGTCTCGCCCATCGCTCTGCGTTCCGAATGACCGACAATGACATACCTGACACCGAGAGCAGCAAGCATTCGGGGGCTAATCTCACCGGTAAAAGCACCTCCTTCTTCAAAGAAGGCGTTTTGGGCTCCTAAGAAAAACTTTTTGGATTTTGACTTGAAAAGAGAAAGATAAATGGCTGGTGGCGCCACAACAACACTAACTTTTTTTAATTTTGCGGAAAGACTGGCGACACTATTGAATAATTTTTTAGCCTCTACTTGGTTCACCGGATTCATCTTCCAGTTGCCGATTACAATATATTTCATACCACCATTATACCCTACCAATTATTATTTCACTTCTTGCCATGACAAAATTTGGTACTGAGAAGACGTAAGAGGAAAAGACGGTGGTGGAGCATAAAGAAGGTTGGCATCATAAGTAATGTTGCGGGTCGTATATCCATTGCCATCAGTATAAGCAAATCCATAACGAAGATTTGTTGCAATCATGCCAAAAAGAGTGATTGTTGAAAGAGTGTTGTATGGAGAACAAGAATTTCCCCCGCCACCAGGGTAATAAAATCGTCCCACACGACCATTTTGCGCAACCAAAGCCCCATCAATGACCAAATTAGTCGGGCTAACCATCCCCACAGTAATATTTCCCTGTGAAATGAGTGCTATTGAGTCTGTGCCGTCAAAATTTGTGTAATTTAAATTATTATTAACCATAATATTGGGAGTTGTGGCGGCATTATAAGGAAATTTCCCAGAAGCTATTGTGACTCGCGACTTATTGATGGTTCCGTCTACCCATACATTGTCTTCAACAAAAACGATGCCATTGGCTGGAATAGTATAATTCGCCAAAAATGTCTGATTTTTTATACTCCACGTTCCCCAACCGGTGGCCCCAAGAACATTCGTGCAGGAATTACCTGGCGTTATCTGTGCCGTAACTTTGTAAATATCAAAAGTGTTGTTGGTTTTCAAAATAATGTGATACCCCTGAGAACCTGAAGGTGCAAAATATCTACCGGCAGATTGGGCGTCACTTTTCATTTGAGCCAAATTGGCGGTGATGCCTGTGAAGTCGGTTGCCGGAACAGGAAATTGCCTGCCCGCTTGAAAAATGTCTGTGCGTGTAGGTACCGCCGCCGGAGGAGTGGGGTCAGCCGGTGAGACACAAGTGTGTACACCGAAAGCAGTCGTTGTGCAGGCATCACTATCGGTGTCGGTGTATGTGGCCACAGCGCTAGTCACCAAATTGTGAGCGACTCCATCAAATCTTATACCTTGGTTTGATTGTATCGGACCAAACACCTCCGTACCCACACCAAAACGCATATTGCTATTTGCTACTACGGCGTATTTTGCCAACGACGGTATCGCAAGTTGCTCCTCTATGGTTCTCTTTATATTCTGGTTTCCCGCTGGAATTCCGGTTGAATCGATTATCACTTTTGTTGAACCGACAGGGGGAGGGGTAATGATCAGAGAAAATTGCCCCGAAACGTTTCCACTTTTGTCCACAACCGTATGTACATACGGTCCGGGAGTGTTAGTGCCATCCTGAAAATCTTGAGAGGCGTGGGCCAGATGCCAACGATAATAATCTACCCCAGCTTCCGCCAATTGAATTGATTGCTCGCTGTAAATGGCGTTGCGGGAAGCTTGAATATTTACTCCGGCCCACCCCACCAAAGCTCCCACCATCACCATAGCAATAGCGGAAAAAACAATTACAGGGATAAGAACTTGGCCAGACGTTGACAATGTAAAGCGTTGTTTTTGCATTTAAAAATTATCTTTAAGATTACGCAGAGTCCCTAGCGAAGTGACCGTGATTGGGCCCGGTGGTTTATTCGGGTCTGCGTCGATAATCACGGTTACGCGGATCAGACGCACTGCCGCAATATTTACGGGCTGGGTAAGAGGACTGGAAGTACCGGCATAATTGGTATCAAAATAATCAAAGATTGGTGTAGACGTGGGATTGCTGACATTGGTTATTACCGTTTCGGTCGTTTCATTTGCGCTTGGGTAAGTGGGCGGGTTGCCCGAAGGCTCTGTTTGCCCTCTCATGAGAGTGGCGCCATTTAAATAATAACGCAATTGTTCTTTGGTTCCATCGCCGGTAACATCGCTAAAAAAAGTTAGACTTGATGTGCCTGCCAACGCGATTGGATAGGCGCCGGCGGCGGACGGTGAAGCGCTCCTAAATTCTGTGACCATTTTTCTGAGAACGTTTCTCCCGTTAAGCTGGGCACTCAGATTGTTTTGAATCATAGTGTTGTATAAAAAAATATTTGCCCCAAAATTGGCTATTGCCAATCCAATCATGACGACAATAGCCGTTGTAACCAACATTTCAACCAACGTAAACCCTGTATTACTTTTTTTGTAAATTGATGCGTTAATATTTTTCCTAAAATTTAAAATAATATTGCTCATACGGTTGTTATGGACCCAAATTTATTTGTGTTTGTTGCCACGAACTGCCCACCGAGACGGAACCCGTGTATGTGGTGTAACCAGTTTTTGAAACTGAAATGGAATATGTTCCGGCAGGCAATTCGGTAAATACCACTTGACCGGGTGGAATACAACCGGAGGTGAAGGTCAGAGCCACATCGGAAATATCAGGCGAATACGTGGTGCTTGCGGTGTTGAGAAAAACTTTGTACCTGAAGTATCGCGTATTGGCGTTGGCTGAACCGATATTGTTGTTGGTCGTGTTGTAATATGTTCCTGAAGTACCGTCCGGACCGACAAAATTCCAGGTGGTGTTGTCATTATTTGATGCGACTTGAAATTGGACATTTGGACTACCCGTCTGCACCGGTTGAGAAAGAGGGTCCCATGTTATTTGACTAAAATTACTTGTAGTTCCGGTATCAAAAGTTGACGAGGTGAGATTGCCACTTGGTGCATATGAACCCAAAATATTATTTAGAGTGAGATCTCCGACTGGAGAATTTACCGATACATTGCCATCGGAAGAATAGTAGGCCGATGGATTACCAACACTGCCTTGCCCCGCCCCGCCCGACCAGTCGGTTTGAGAAATTGAACCCAACCCTGTGATAAAGGTGTTGGAATATCCGTTGCCCGTCAGTGAAACAGTCGCTCCGGAGAGTGGCAGGCCTGAATTTCCGTCATTGACAGTTACCAAAAGAATGTCAGGGGTATCGGCAGTAACAACCAGTTGAACATTTTGTATCGAATTCGGCAAAACTGCAAACGGTAAAATAGGGTTGGTGCCCGCCAACCAATAACTCGAACCGTTTAGCGTCAAAGAGTAAGTATCCCATTCAAAATTTGGAATGGTAATCTGCCCGTTACCATCCAAAGAAAGGTTTTGATTGTATTTATAAATGTTTGGCGAGGTACCAATAAGTTTGGTACCGGTGAGAGTGAAAGAAAGATTTGGCACCGGAGTACAGGTCGAGGTGACTGCAGAGATATTTAGAGTACTGACTTTGTCAATGGAAAAACTGACTTGAGTCACCTGTTGTACGGCAACAGTGGCGTCTGGCGTGCTTGGATTGGGATTACTTATAGTGACGGGATAAGTCTGATCGCTGGTGTATCCGGATTTAGTGACGACAATATGATAGGAGTTGTTGGAAGGGGGAGCATCTACAATCTCAAGCATTCCGTTGATGTCGGTAACATCGTTTATTGAAACGTTTGGAGTAATGGCGATGTTTGTAACATTGACATTGGCTCCTACCACCGGCTGACCGTTTCCATCAAATACTTTAATAAACAATGCTCCGTTGGTAGAAGCAGTTTCTAGGCCCAGCGGGCTGACCCTTGTGGTAACATCCATCTCTGAAAAATTTTTACACGTAGGACAACCAATATCGATTTCTACCATTTTATAATCCGCATCAGTACCCCCGTCAAAAGGATCAATAATATTGCGAATGGTGGTCGTGGCATAAAATGTGACTCCGTTGCGGACATACACATTGACCGGGTTGAGAACGCCGGCAGGAATACCGCCTACCAATCCCACCTGAGCGTAAGGAAGATTGCGCACAATTTCCAGTTGCTCGTTTACCAAATCTGTCGCGGTCAATTTGGTTTGGGCACTGCTTACCAGCGACATAAGTGTGGCGTAACTTTGATATAGGGTTATCGCCACAAGAGAAAAGACTGCTACCGCCACCAACACTTCGACTAGTGTAAATCCATTGTTGCCTCTATTGTGCATCATATGCGTTTATTGTATGACGTTAACCAAAGAATACATTGGTGAAAGCATCGAAACGGCAAAAAATCCTACTCCAATACCCATCACCACCATCAGTAGTGGCTCGATGATTGTGGACATATCTTTTGTCTTTTGATCCACGTCTTCTTCGTAGTAAACAGCCACTCCGAGGAGCATTTCTGCCATTTTGCCAGTTTCCTCACCGACGTTAATCATTTCTCCGACAAAAACCGGATATAATTTTTCATTTGCTATAAAAATATCAGACATTGGTTCACCCTTTTGAATAGTTTTCTGAGCCATCTCCAACACTTCTTTGTAATACGAATTTTGCAGGACGTCGCGTGTCACTTCAATCGCCACCACAATGTCCACTCCGGAAGAAAGAAGGGAAGACAGTGTGCGTGTGGTACGCGCTGAATTTATTTCTTTGGTAATCGGACCGACAATGGGAGAGTGGAGAATCAGATAATCCGCAATTCTTTTGCCACTTTTGCTCTTTCCTCCGAAAAAGATAAATAGGGCTACAAAGAGCACCGCCACCAATGTCGCTATGTAGTGGTTTTTTAAAAAATTGCTCAGATTGATGATAAACATCGTGCTGGCCGGCAGTTGGGCGCCAAGACCAGCAAAAGTGGATGATAATGTCGGCACCACATAAAGGAGCATCAGTATCCCGATGGCCACCATAATGGTCAAAACCACGCCAGGGTAGATGAGTGCTCCGCGGATTTTCTTTGTCAATTGGTTAGATTTATCCATTTGCGAGGAGACGACCTTGAGCGACCCTGCGAGGTTACCACTCTCCTCTCCCGCCTTTACCATCGAAATAAAAAGTGAAGAAAAAACATCGCCCATGCTTCTCATTGAATCGGAAAGAGTTTTTCCTTTGCTTACATCATTGTTTAAATTATTTAAAACTTTTTTTAGTTTATTATTTTTGGTTTGCTTCTCCATTACCGACAGCGAACGTGTTACGGAAAGTCCGGCTTCGATCATAGAAGCGAGATTTCGGGCAAAAATAATTTTTTCCTGTGTGCTGATTCTTGAAATAAGAGATTCAAAGGATTGGAGTGTCTTTGCGGAACCGCTCTTTTTTTCGGACACGGAAATGACAACCCCCCCGCTTTCTTTTACAATTTTATACACCGCAAAACGGTCTGCGGCGTCTGTTTCGCTCTCGTACATCTTCCCTTCCTTGTCTTGCGCTTTATATGAAAAAATCGGCATAGTATTAATCTTCGGACACCACTCTAAGCACCTCTTCCACCGTCGTAATGCCCTGGACAGCCTTAAATACTCCGTCTTCAAGCATAGTGAGCATTCCCTCTTTTTTGGCTTGTTCTTCGATATCCTCCGTGGTCACGCCTTTCATAATCAAATCTTTGATTGAAGTCGTCACCTTTAGCACTTCGTGAATACCTATGCGACTTTTGTATCCATCTTCCGTGTCTGCTCCGGGTTTTGGTTTGTACATTGGCATGCCTTCCCATTTGGCGTCCTTATCCACTATTTTTTCCAATTTTAATGCATCCATCACTCTGTCCAGGTCTACAATTTTTTGCAGTTGTTCTATTTCCACTTTGGTTAAAAGATATTTTTCTTTGGTTTCGGCAAGTTGTCGGATGAGACGTTGGGCAATAATGACGGAGAGAGTCGAAGTGAGAAGGAACGGTTCAATTTTCATATCAATCAGACGAGCAATGGTGCCGGCCGCAGAGTTTGTGTGAAGTGTAGACAGCACCAAGTGTCCTGTCAGCGCCGCGTTCACAGCCAGCGAAGCTGTCTCCCCGTCGCGAATTTCTCCGACCATGATTACGTCGGGGTCTTGTCGCACCAATGTGCGTAAACCTGAAGCAAAAGTAAAACCTATCTCCGGTTTCACCTGCGTTTGGTTGATACGCTTCATTTGATATTCAATCGGGTCTTCGATGGTGGAAATATTAACGTCCGGAGTGTTTAAAATATCAAGAATGGTATAAAGCGTGGTCGTTTTTCCGGAACCGGTCGGTCCGGTGGTCAGTATCATACCGGTAGCAAGCTTGCTTGCTTTATGAAGTTTTTCCAACCCTTCGCCATGAAAACCCAATCCTTCCAAGGTAAAACCTGAAACATTTTCACGCAAAAGACGCATCACGGTTTTTTCGCCATAGTAAACGGGTAAAGTGGAGACACGAAAAGAAACTTTTTCTCCATTCATATCTATCTTAAATCGTCCATCTTGAGGAATGCGTTTTTCATCAAGCTTCAGATTGGAAAGCACTTTGATACGCGCCGTGATGCCGTTGGCGACATTTTTTGGCAGGACCATCGCATCGTGAAGAATTCCGTCAATGCGATATCTCACTATCACCTGCGTCTCCGCCGGCTCAATATGAATGTCTGAAGCGTCTTGAAGGATTGCGTGTTTTAAAAGTGTATCCACTATACGCACCACGGGCACATCGTCGGCCAGTTTTTTCAAATCTTCTTCACTTACTTCTTCTTCACCGTTTTTTTCCGAAATGGCTTTCAGATTTGTCGCTTCTTTTTGAATGATATCGCCGAACTCCGCTTTCAAACTCTTTTGGTAATTGAGCAGAGCATGTTTCATGCTATCGTCATCGGTCAATCTGGGTAAAATTTTTAATCCCGTCTTTTTGCGGACAAAATCGATGGCCGTGAGGTCTTCGGTATCAAGCATCGCTACTTCCAAATTATCGCCCACCTTGCGAAAGGCCACGATGTTGTGATTTCTGGCTATTGGCTCGGGAATGAGCGAGAGTACTTCCATCTCAAGGTGTTGTTCTTTGAGGTCCACAAATGGAATACCGAGGATATAAGCTTGCATTCGGCGCAAATCATCTTCGGTCAAACTGCCTTTATTGACCAAAATTTTTCCCACGCTTGTTCCGCTTTCTTCGGATTCTTTTTCCGCTTTTGTAAGGTCGGAACGGGAAACAAGTCCGGAGTCAAGAATAAATTCTTTTAGTTGTTTTTCTTCAATGTGCATATAAAGAGTGAATAGTGAGGAACGAATGACGAATAACGATTATTCTGAGCTCATCTTGCTTCACATATTGTAACAGAAATTTTTTTACGGTGTACACAACACCGCGCTTCGCCTTGCAAAACGCGGTGTTTCTTTCTTATTCCTACTTCGTAATTCGTAATTCCCTTTGGTCTAGAACTCCTTAAACGCTGGGTTAATCACGACCTGCACCGAAGCCGAAGCGCTACCGGTATTACCCAGACTGTCTTTGACGGTGCATGTCGCGGTCTTCGTCCCTACCGTCTGATATGTGATGCTAAATGATCCTGACGCAGGTGGCGGACTGGGGAAATCAGTGCCCGAACAAGTATAAGTGTATGGACCAGTCCCTCCTGTCACTATAAATTGCCACGACACCGAATTACCCACGTATGCGGTCGGAGAAACGGAAGGAGTGACAGTCAAGCTAGTCGGGGCCGTCACATTGAGATTGAAGCTCGTGCTTTTGTTAACTCCACCACTTGTTCCATTCACTGTAATTGGGTAATTGCCGGTAGCCACACTAGATGGGGCAGTTATGTTGATAAATATATTACATGTCGGATTGCAACCGTTGTTTGCATAATTGTATGCCAAGTTTGCGGGAGCTCCAGATATGGATAATATCACCCCTTGAGTGGAACCGCTGTTTAGAGTAACCGCGATTGTTTCCTGCTGTTGCGATCCGCCTTGAGCAACAACCAATGTCCCTTGATTTGGCGAAAGACTATAACTGTAGGTGGAACAACTTATGCCATTCCAACTGCTTCCCGATGCGCAACTTGTGGTGACATTAGTTTGAGCAAGCAATAAGCTGTTGTTATAGAGGAAAAAGTTCACACCTGAAGAGTTGTAAGGAACGGTGAAGTTTTGTGAACCATTATTTCCATTCGAAGGACTTGGCGTCCCAGTCGGACTGGTGACCGCCGAAGTGGCCACTGGGTTGGTCGTTGTCCACGTGAGACTTTGTGTACAACTACTTGCACCGGAGGCGATAGTGCAGGTCGGGTTCAATGGGGTCAGAGTACCTGCCATTGTGCCACCGGCGGTACAAGCGCTACCGCTCCACGCTGTACCAGAAACGCAAACAGTACTGACATTTGTTTGGGCAAGAATAGTGCCGTTGTTATACAAATAAAAATTAACTCCAGATGGGTTATAAGGAGCACTGAAACTCTGCGAACCGTTGTTACTAGTTATCGGACTTGGCGTTCCGCTTGGGCTGGTAACTTGTGAAGTTCCTATTGGGTTAGTAGTTGTCCAAGTCAAAGTCTGAGCGCAACTGTTTGCACCTGATGCGATAGTACAAGTTGGATTAAGTGGAGTGAGTGTTCCCGTCGGAAGAGCGGTTGTCGTAAATGTTGCAGTTGGAGAATACCCTGTTCCAGCGCTGTTTGTGGCATACCCGCGATAATAATACAGAGTGCCTGGAGTCATACCCGTTCTGGATTGTGAATATGTTCCTGTAACTGTACCTCCTTCTGGTACGCAATTTGTCGTTGGTGAAGTCGTGGTTCCCCAGCACGTACCACGGGCCGATATAACAGCCGGACTACCCAAAGACGTGACGTTTGCCCCCAACAAAGCGCTCGTCGTTGTAATGGTTGTGGCAGTAGGAGTCGTGACAGTCGGTACAGCATTGGCTACGCAACTTGTGCCATTCCATGTACTTCCAGACGCGCAAGTGACATTTAGAGTAAATGACGTTGAATGAGTAATAGTCGTAGCAGGACTGTATGTAATAACAATCACACCTGAAGCACCGTTGCCACCCTTTGTACTGAAACCAGAATTAGAACCGCTACCTCCACCACCATAAAGCCCTCCATTAGATCCGTTGTTATAAGCGCCTGTACCATTATTATTACTCCCTGGACCACTGGCACCACTTCCCGAGCCAGCTGTTCCCCATTCGGTACCGTTGTTACCAATGGCACCAACACAATAGCCACTGAAATTAATGACGGAGGACACTGTGGCGCCTCCCGAACCCGCATCTCCTGCGCCACCAGCACCACAAGCCTGACCAGCTGGCGCGCCTCCAGCCTGACCGGGTCCGTTGGGTCCTGCGGCTCCTCCACCTCCACCGGCATCAGTATAGTTGGTATTAATAGAATCTGAATTTCCACCATTTCCGCCAGAATAACCTGTGCCATATAACACAGTTCCTCCTGTGCCTCCGACCAGATTTCCACCACTAAAGCTATTCAATCCTGGTTGACCACCACCTGCACCTACTGTTGTATTGTTAAATGTGGTGTTTCCCCCCGCGGTTGCGTTTACACTTGACGACTGTCCGCCCGTACCACCAGCACCTATAGTTATTGGAATATAACCTCCGGGGGAAAGCGTCACATTGGATACTTTGGCATATGCACCACCTCCACCACCCACATCTGAATAGTAAGAAAAGTCAGATCCACCACCACCACCACCAATAACCTCAATTTTATTACTGGAATTATTCCAATCAGACGGGACTGTCCAGCCTGTTCCACTAGTCAAAATAATTGTTTTCGCCGCGCCTGCGGAATTTGCTGTTCCCGTCACGGTAATCGGATAAGTGCCATATGTCGCGCTAGCTCCCACTGTAAAGTTGACAAGAGAATTGCAAGCCGGTGAGCATCCCTGATTTGTGTAAGTAAATGTGACATTGGCGGGTGCGCCGCTGGCTGTTATCGTCACCGGCTGAGATGTCCCAGAAAGGACAGTAAGCGGAATAGTCTCCGAGCCGGATGAACCTTGGGCAATACTTATTGTTCCGCTGTTGGAAATACCGAAGTCAAAACCGCCTCCGCTTGCTGTCACTGTCACAGTGCCTGAACCGGAACCATTGCCGTTGGCGTTTGAACAAACTTTTGTATAGGTCGTTGTTGAACCAGGATAAACAGTGACCGAGCCAGACAGGGCGGTTGACCCACTCCACGCATCGGTGGAACATGATGTCGCTCCGCTGGAACTCCATGTGATAGTCGTTGAACCGCCGGAAGTGACGCTTGATGGCGAAGCGGAAACAGTAACTGTCGGGACACTGCCCGCCGTCACCGTTAGCATAGCCGAGCCGGAATTACTGCCGTTGGCGTTTGAACAAACTTCCGTATAAGTCGTTGTGGAACCGGGATTGACCACGACTGACCCCGACAGAGCGGTTGAACCGCCGTTCCAAGAATTACTGCTACACGATGTCGCTCCGCTGGAACTCCACGAAATTGTGGACGAACCGCCGGAGGTGACGCTCGAAGGAGAAGCGGTAACTGTCACAGTCGGGACACTGCCGGAACACGAGCCTCCCACCGCGTCGGAAGCGGAAACTGAAACTGATGCACTACCTGTCTTTCCACTACTACTATTTGTACAGGTTATTGAATAACTTAAAGGACTGGTGGCAGGATGAACAAGTTGGCTTCCCGACACCGCTGTAGAAGCGGTCCACGGAGCGGAACAGGAAGTGGCATTACTTGAAGACCACGTCAGAGTGGTGCCCGCACTGCATGAAAATGGGTTTGGTGAAGCGGAAAGAGTTGCAGTGACGTTAGGAGATGTAGGTAGTAAGTACCAATTAATCATGTAGTTGTCGCTATCCCCTGGAAAAACAATTAATGATGTTGGCGTTACGGTTGTCCCAGTCACCTGATACCCGCTGGGGGCGGTCAGTGGATTAATACACTCGGATATTCCGCTGGAGGTCGGATATAACGTATAAGGTGAAGTCGTATGACCTGTGCAAGATTGCCAAGTTCCTCCCATGGGGTTTTGAGTCACGGATACAGAAGCCGAAGCCGTAAAAGTCACGGTCTGGCTGGCTACCGCTATCTGGCTTGGGGCTGATGGTGGATATTGTGGACAACCAAGTGTCCCCGGCCATGCGTCGTTTGTTGAATATACTGTGATACCGCCATCACAGCTAAGCTGATAAACAGTAAGCGTGTATGATTCGCTGTCGGAGGAGGCAGTGGTGCTCCAAGTTCCACTCAGTGTTCCGGGAGTATAAGTGCCTCCTTGCGTATTGCTCAATGAAGCCATGGGACAACCACTACTAAATGACCATGCCACCGAAACATTGGTGGGAATTGACCCGCTACTTGGGAGTTACGGAAAGACTGTTTATAACACAGGATGGCGGGGCAGGTGCAGATACTGTCACCGAAACACTGCTCAAAACTGGGTCACCTGAGGTGTCCATGCATGTCATTCTGTAGGTTGTAGTGGAAGGAGGTTGAACAGATTGACTCCCCGATGTTGCAGTAGAACCCGTCCAGCTGGCCGAACATGAGGATGCCTGAAGATTAGTTCCGGACCATGTGATGGTGGATGACCCGCCGTTTGTACTTATGGTATTGGGACTTGCCGTCAGATTTAAGGTTCCTGTAGCGGCAAACACGTTATTTGATGCCATTGTCAAAAATCCCAAAACAGCAATCAAAACAAAAAGGGTCCAAAGTAGTTTTTTTCATATTAAGTTTAGAGTTAATTATTGTTCCCACTATTATATCCCCTTTGTCTTGTTTAAATATCAAAATTATCCCCACATATACATCAAAAAGAAAAGGCCCGACACTTATTGTGTCGGGCCGTGCCTGCGTAGCAGGCCATATATCATTCACACGAATCTTTACTACGGATTGAGGAGGTTACCCTGCTGGTCCGTCAAAACCACCCTTATTTTGGGCTTTCCTTGACTAATCATCTCTCCCAAATGGTCATAGCCTAGACTGAAGCGAGTGTTGTTTTGACGCTCCAGGTCCCGAACCCTCCACAAAAGAAGTAGGTATGCCACATCTCTGGGTACTATTACTAATTGGGAAGTGAGATACGTGCAACTAAGTTGCATTATGCTCACCCAAGCACATGTTTGCCCTCCACCCAGGGTGTGTATGGTCTCCGCCGATACGAACGTCGTCCCAAAAATGGACCATATGCGAATCGGGCACTACGATATTTACATACCCGTTACAAAAGTCCGGGGTTTCTTGCCAAGTACCGCCGGAGCCAAGGTTGGTTGGGCTATAATTAATCAGCGTTCCACAACCCCTGCTCAAGGTGACACTATCCGTAAGAGTGAAGAGCTTGAGTCCAAAAACGGTCTCCATAGAAGCAAGTGCCACCTCAAAATGCGAGGAATCCAGAGCTGTTGTGACACCGCTCAGGGCTACCGGAACCGGTAAGGTCTTCCAATCACCCACAGCATAAACGTATGAATCGTCTGGTAACTGGTCACGTCCATAGAATGAAAGATGTGTGTCGTTCGGTATCAACTGATACGCGCTGTCCAGGTGAATGGGAATTACCTGACCAGTGTATGTACCTGTCGGGATTGTAACTTCGTTTGGAACGAGAATGGGGTTAAAGTTGGCATCATACGTTTTGGGGACATCCGCTGCGAACCACTTGAGGTTCGGATCTCCACGAAGAATAATGGGAACCGTATCCATGATGGCAAACTTGGGGTTTTTAAAATTAGCACTTCCATCGCTACCCACAAGTATGGAATCTGTGGCTACCAAAAAGGTGGAATCAACAATCACTGCATATTCATGTTGAAATGTATGTGCTCCACCATCTAGGTCGGCCACCCACACATGAAGGTTCATTGAGGCCGGCACTACAGTGAAGGTAGTACAAACTTGCGATGACTTAATTCCTGAGGAAGTTGAGATTGCAACCACACACAGTGTGTGAGAACCAAGCGGAAACAACATTGACAGACTGTCTGTAGTGGCGGAAATCTCTGCGCCATCTGCCGTCCAAGCAAAGCTAAATGTATCACCCCCCCGGTTGGGAGAACTTGCCGAAGCGGTGATGGAGACCAAGGCATTTGGATATCCAGTCGCCGTCTGTGACAACGTTGACCCTGAAGTTGGGGCGACGATGCTTGCCGTAACAACTTCCAGTGGAGGCGTTTGCTTATTACTTGTGCCAGGCGCAGTAGAACTACTGCAACCGACGATGAGGAGAGTGGCCGCGCACGCGGCCGCAATCGCGCGGAGCCGAATCATGTACGACATACTTCCTCCTTTTGCTCATTGAGCAGACTAAAGATTCTTAATGAATGATGACAAAGAACTGTTTTTTGTTGAGATTATACTTCTCTCTGTCTGTCTTCCACTATACTCCAAACAATAGATTTGTCGACTGTCAAGATTTGGTCTTCAAAAAAGCCGTGTTTGGATTGATAAACATGGCTTTTTTGAGTTATGAACTATTGACTCTGAATTATATCTATATGAACCGTTGCTCCGCCAGATTCGGCTAATGGGAAAATATTTATACTTATATTCTCATTACCTTTGGATGTGTTATAAGACATTTGGTGGGTGTTTTTTGATTGTTCCGAGATTGTGAAGCCGTTTGATTTGAAATACGAACCGTACACTGAATAAATTTGTTCCATCTTGAGAGCGCTGTTGTAAGTGAGAGAATAGAGAGTCGTTTTGTGTTCAGGATAATATGATTCGTTTTGCGCGGTGATGTTGTTGAGTTCTACCGGTAGATTTGCCGGGAACCATGACGGAGGATTGGTTTTATCGGAAAGAAGTTGGGCGAGATTGATTTGTGTTATTTGAACATTTTGTGACGAAAAGTTATTGGAAGCTGTGGGTTGTCCTGTTTTATTCAGCAACATAAGGAAATAAATGACAACGAACAAAACAACTATCACTAAAAGTAGTTTCGTTCCGGGACTTTTAAATATCTTTGAGTTTTTTGGCCACTTGCCATCGTCCGACATTATTATATTTGGTTCCATAATTTTAATTAGTAGCTAACTTACTTGTATATTATAGCACTTTCATGTTTGCAAATATGTCAGTTGTTATCCACAAATCAATCACACCAACTTGGAAGCTCGATTCCAAGTTTAACCAGATTGATTGAATGGAATGACAGTTCGCTTCGCGCGAACAAAAGAGCCTTCGCATTCCAGCGACGGCTCTTTTTTCTTGCGTTAAACACCTAATATTACTTCGTTGCAAGGGCTTGCTCGATGGTTTGCCTCAATGTTGCGTAGGAAACCGCCCCTTGTAACGGGAATTTCTGTCCGTTGCTTGCTACTACAATAGTCCAGGGTGTGCCTTGACCACCTGTATCAGCCGCGTTTTGTATTTCGTCTGCAATTTTCTGCGCATACCTTTGGCTGACAAGACAAGCGTTAAACTTCGTCACATCAAGTCCCAAATTTTGAGCAATAATCGGAAGTTCTGCCGGGTCAAGGCTGTTGTTTGAGTTTGTCAGTTGAAATACTTGGTCAATATATTTCCAAAACACGTCGTTGCCACCGAGCTCATTTGCGCATTCACTGGCTTCGGCCTCGTTTGGCGCTTTGGAATGCAAAGAAGCTATTGGAAACTGCCTGTAAATCCAAGCGACTTGTCCGCTTGCTCCAAATTCATTCATAGCTTGGTGTAATGTCGCGTGAAATTGTTTACAAAACGGACATTCAAGGTCTGAGTATTCCACAATCTTAACTGGCGCGTTTGGATTGCCCAAAATATGATCGGAAGACGATATCGGTGTCATATTATTGAGGGCGTTTTGGTTATTAGCATTATTTTGACCACTCAACATATCGGCAATGAGATTGGTGTGTGTTGTGACAGCAGACGGTTGTGGAGGCACCTGCGTTGGCGCTATATTTCCCCTACCGGTAAAAACGACAGCCAGAGCGACAAGCAAACCGGCGACAACAATAGCACTTGAAATAGAAATCGGTTTTTCTTTGTGTTCCATTTAACTTTTGATTAAGTCCGCGTAATAAAAGCATTGTAACACAGTGGACGAACATTGTTACATTCAAAAAACTTGACAACCTCTACGACTTTGACTATAATGGGATAGTTATGAGTAATGGTTCGCCTTCACGGGCGGGCCATTATTCTTAAGTTTAGAAAAATAAGGAGCTTGGCGACCATATTTTTGTTAACCCAGCACCAATTTTGCTAAATAGATAATGTGCGCAGTACGTGGCTGAATAAGCCCTCCGATTATGGGCGAAGTGCTGCGCCATTAGAGGTTTGTGGCTATTCGCCACTCGCGCTTCGCGTGGTATTGTAAATGCAAAATTGGTGCTTGGGTGCTGAATTTTATTATTCATTAATATTCATAAAAATTCGTATGTTTGATTTAAAAGTTATAAATTCCGTTCTTGAACAACTCGAACAAGAACGTGGAATACCGAAAGAAAAAATTATAGAAGCCATTGAGATGGCTCTGGCTACCGCGTATAAAAAAGAATACGGCAAACGTGGCCAGATTGTCCGTGCCAAATTTGACCTAAATACAGGCAAAACCGAATTTTACCAGGTAAAAATCGTCGTTGACGACAGCCGAGTCATCATTACCGATGATGATGAGGCATTCGAACGTGTCGAGGGAGATGAGCGAATTTTCTACAATCCGGAACATCACATCCTTATTGATGACGCCCGTAAAATGAAACGTGACGTCGCTCTTGATGAAGAAATTTCTTTCCCTCTGGAAAGCAAAGGTGACTTCGGACGCATCGCCTCTCAAACGGCAAAACAAGTCATTATGCAAAAAATTCGTGAAGCGGAAAAGACCAGTGTAATGGGCGAATACGGTTCTCGCGAAGGAGAGATAGTCACCGGCACGGTGCAGAGGATAGAACGTGGAAATATTTTTATTGATATGCACAGAGCACCTGGCATCTTGCCATATGAAGAACAAATTCCAGGTGAACATTTTGCTCAAGGCGAAAGAGTGCGCGCCTACTTGTACAGAGTGGAGGAAACTCCTCGCGGAATCTTTTTGCGACTTTCGCGTTCTCACCCAAAATTTCTGGAAAAATTGTTCGCCCAAGAGGCTCCTGAGGTGGCAAACGGCCTGGTAGAAATCAAAGCTATCGCTCGTGAAGCCGGTTACCGTTCAAAAGTGGCGGCGTTCTCAAAAGACGAGCATGTTGATCCGGTGGGATCTATGGTCGGCCAACGTGGCGTGCGAGTTTCTACCATTACCAGTGAACTTGGTGGTGAAAAAATAGATATCATCGAATGGTCTCCCGATCCGAAGAAATTTATTGAAGACGCCCTATCCCCTGCCAAAATTCTTTCAGTTATTACAAACGACGAAATGCACGAGGCTAGAGTGGAGGTTTCTGAAGACCAGCAATCGTTAGCTATCGGCCGTGGAGGACAAAATGTCCGCCTAGCCGCCAAACTGACCGGGTGGAAAATTGATATTCAATCGGTCAAAGGCGAAAACTTGGCCGAAGCCAGTCCCGATGAGACTCCGTCTTCACCGGAAACGAAAATCCGTACCGAAAACGACAACGAAGCCCAAACAGCGGACATTTCTGACGCTATTCCTTCCACTGAAAACACCGGTTAAACCCAATATTTTTGAATCAAAAAAGTTTTCCCTGTATTTTGTGTTATTGATTTAAACAGCGTAAAATAGAGAATTATCGGTATCATCTCTAAACTATGGAGCCAAACAACTTGAACAAACCAGCGCAAGATCCGTTTGCCACAGCGACCCCAAACGAAGACAAATCTGTGGGACCGACCATAGGCGTCATACTTATTGTGTTGGTCATAGTCCTCGGCGGATTATATTTTTGGGGACAAAGAATAAGTCATCAACAGCAAACACAAAACTCTCAAACTGCCAGTACGACCGGATACTAATCTTTGAACAAAGGTCCAGCTCGTTCTTTATCATTTCTCTAGCAAAAAGTGGTGATTGATTGCTTTTTTCTCTTCCCTTATATAAATTAAAAAACCCTTACGACAGATTTGTCCAAAATGAATTTCATTTAGAATTACCAAATATTTTATAAAATTAAAATTTCGTACCGAGATGAAAAAACACACAATTACAAAAGTAGAAAAACTCCCAGAATCATTGGTACAAATCACCGGCTCCATAGACAATGAGTTTGTGCAAGAGCATCGTGCACACGCCATAAAGAGATTCCAGGAGAACACCGAAATGCCCGGGTTTAGAAAGGGCAAAGTACCCGAAGCAATCATAGTCGAACGCATGGGTGAAATGACCGTTCTCGGTGACGCCGCCGAAGAAGCTCTCAATGAAGAATACCCAAAAATTATTGAGGGAGAAAAACTTTTTGTCCTTGGCAAACCGGAAATCAAAATCACCAAACTCGCTCCGGGTAACCCTCTTGAATTTACCATCACCGTCGCAGTGCTACCCGAATTCAAACTCACGGATTACGAATCCATTGCCAAAAAAGAAATGGCTGTGGAAGATGATGACTCTATTACCAATAAAGAGATAGACGATGTGGTGGAAGAAATCCGTAAAAATTTCGCTCACGCCGAATTTCATAAAAAGGGTTTGACTCACGACCATGCGACGCCCGAGTTCAAACCGGAAGATTTGCCGGAAGTGACAGATGAGTTTGTCAAAACCATTGGCGACTTCAAAGACATTGCCGATTTCAAATCAAAAATCAAAGAAAATCTGAAAAATGAAAAACAGATTCGCAACCGCGACAAAAAACGAATGGCTGTGCTGGAAAAAATAATGGACAAGACAGAGATTGTTGTCCCAAAAGTTCTTCTGGAAAATGAGTTGGAAAAAATGTTGGCACAGTTTAAAGACGATCTGGCCCGCGCCGGAGCAATATATGAGGATTACTTGAAATACATCAAAAAGACGGAAGAAGATATCAAAGCTGAGTGGAAAGAAACCGCCCTCAAAAAAGCCAAAGCCCAGTTGATAATCAACAAAATATCGGAGGACAAAAAAATCTCACCCGATGCCGAAAAAGTACGGACCGAAACAGAGAAAATAATGATTCTTCATCCTGAAGCCGATCCCGTTCGCGCTCGTATGTATGTCGCTCAAATGCTACTCAATGAGGAGGTGATGCAATTTTTGGATGAGCAAAAATAATTTACTGAAGTAAAATCAGACTTGAGATGGCTACCGCGGCGGTCTCGGCGCGCAACACTTGAGCGCCAAGCGAGTAGATCTTTATGTTGTGTTTCTTAAAAAGAAAAATCTCCCTTTCGGTCCAACCACCTTCGGGCCCGATGAAAATACCGAGTGGCGATATTTTCCCTGCGTGTTCGACGGTAAACGTATCACCCTTAGGATGAAATGCGAAACAGGGAAAATCCGTGGCCAGAGCGTCTTCAAAATTCATAATCGGGGCTATCATTGGCACCATCGTTCTACCCGATTGTTCGGCCGCTTCAACCAAAATTTTTTGTGCGCGCTCTATGTTTAAATCCTTTTTTTCACTGCGATCAGAAAGTAGTGGAACAAACCGTGAAACACCAAGCTCTGTTCCCTTCTCCAAAATCCATTCAAATTTATCTTTCTTAATAAGTGAACAGAACAAATGCAATTCGCGCGAAGGTTCGCCTTTCGATGTCTTCTTTGAAACAATTGAGCAGACCACGTCTCCCTTTTCCATCGAAGCAATCAACGCGTGGTATTCATATCCAGAATTATCAAAAATAATTATCTGCCCGCCGGTTGTGAAACGGAATACATTTTTTATTTGATGAAAAAAGTCCGGGTCGTGTATAACGACCGTGTCTTTGTCGCCTATTTCTTGATCCACAAAAAAACGGTGAAATCTCATGATTAGATACTGATGGGCAGAAGTAAAACGTTGGTAAATCCCATTCACAATAGTATAGAGCAGATAATTTTACAATTTTCTAATTTTCAGGTAGTATGCCCGTGTGCTCGTTACTCATCCACTAACTTCTAAAATCTAACAACTAACCACTATTTCCAATGTTAATTCCTACCGTTATAGAAAAATCCCAGTTTGGTGAACGCGCGTATGATATTTACTCGCGTCTTTTGCGTGAGCGCATTGTTTTTCTGGCTGGGCCGATCGACGACGACACCGCCAGCATAGTCATTGCTCAACTTTTGTTTCTTGAATCAGAAGATTCAAAAAAAGATATTCATTTGTATATAAATTCTCCCGGAGGATCGGTAACAGCCGGACTGGCGATTATTGATGCCATGAACCACATCAAACCGCCAGTCTCCACAATCTGCGTGGGCATGGCCGCCTCTATGGCCGCCACTATTCTTTCGGCGGGAGAAAAGGGCAAGCGTTTTGCATTGCCCAACGCCGAGGTAATGATTCATCAACCTCACGGTGGTGTGGAAGGTCAGGCATCCGACATTGAAATCACGGCAAAAAGAATCATTAAAAACAGAGAAAATTTGAGTAAAATGCTTGCCAAAAATACCGGCAAATCACTGGCTCAAATAGAAAAAGACGTGGACAGAGACTTCTTTATGGACGCGGAAGAGTCCGTAAAGTACGGCATAGTCGATAAGGTACTAAGATCCAAAATTTAAAAAACAGCCCTCGGTCTGTTTTTTAAACTATCTAAAACTAGACAAAAATTGATATTTCTTATAGAGTGTGGATGTTATTCCTTTAATTTTGATAGCTTTCCAATTTGTTTCTTTTGATTTCCCTACCGACACGTCCGGACAACATCGCATCGTGTTTCAATAGATATACTATGCAGTACATACCAACAATAAAAGGATTCTGAAGAAACTTTAGGCGGGCTATTCCCGCACCATGTCATTAAAAATAGTATTTTTGCTCCTGGCGCTCGCGGCGTCAGCAGGCATCGCATTCGGATATTTTCTGCGATGGATTATCACGCTAGGTCAAAAGGGTTCCATGGAATTGGATATCAAGCAGACTATGCTTGAAGCCAAAGAACAGGCGACAAAAATTACCACCGAAGCTGAAGCCAAAGCCGAAGAAGTCCTTCGTGAAGCCCGTTTAGAAAGCAAAGAAAAAGAAGAAAAAAATAAAAAAACAGAAGAACGTCTTATAAAAAAAGAGGATTTTCTTGATAAACGTCAAACCGATATAGACAAAGAAGTGGAAGACCTCAAAGTTCGTGTGGCCGAAATCCGCACTATCAAAGAACGCGCCGACGCTATGGCTATCGAACGCGAACAATCTCTGCAAAAGGTTGCTCAGATGAACAAAGAAGAGGCACACAAGGAACTTATTTCCATTGTAGAAAAGGAGTCCGCAGAAGACCTCCTGATTAGGATTCAAAAAATGGAGCGAACAGGTCAAGAACAAATGGAAGACAAGGCTCGAGATATTTTGGCCACCACAATCCAGCGCCTTGCCACGGCGGTGCCTTCCGAAATTATGACAACTACCGTTACTATTCCTTCAGACGAAGTCAAAGGGAAAATCATCGGCAAGGAAGGCCGTAATATCAAGGCCTTTGAGCGGGCGACTGGTGTTGAAGTCATCGTAGACGATACTCCGGGGGCCATTACCCTTTCATCTTTCGACCCAGTCAGAAGACAAGTTGCCAGAGTGGCTCTGGAGAATCTTGTTGCCGATGGACGTATCCAACCGGCGAAGATTGAGGAAGCCGTTGAAAAGGCCAAACAGGAAATCAGTAAAATAATCAAAGAGAAGGGCGAAGCCGCCGCATACGAATGCGGAGTCTACAACCTTGATCCCCGCATTATCGCTATTCTGGGACGACTACACTTCCGCACAAGTTATGGACAGAATGTTCTTCAACATTCGGTTGAGATGACTCACATTGCCCGAATGCTCGCCGAAGAACTTGGCGCTGATGTCGCCGTAGCCAAAGCTGGGGCACTTCTCCACGACATAGGCAAAGCGATGGATCACGAAGTTGTCGGCACTCACGTGGAAATCGGCAGAAGGATATTGCAAAAATTTGGCGCCAGTGAGGAAATCATCAAAGCGATGCAGGCTCATCACGGAGAATATCCTTATGAAACTATCGAATCCGTAATTGTGCAAACAGCCGATGCGATTTCTGGCGGCCGCCCTGGCGCCCGTCGTGATACGGTGGAGAATTATCTCAAGCGTCTCAAAGAGCTTGAAGCGATTGCCTCGGGTTTTCCTGGTGTCGAAAAATCTTTTGCTCTGCAAGCCGGACGAGAGATACGCGTATTTGTCACTCCGACAGAAGTATCCGATCTGGAAGCACGAACGATGGCCAGAGATATTGCCAATCGTATTGAGAATGAGCTCAAATACCCCGGGGAAATCAAAGTTAATGTCATTCGTGAATCTAGGGTGATTGAGTTTGCAAGATAAAATCGCAATACGTGGAGTGTAAAACGTAAAGCGTTAAAATAACCATATTTCTAGGTCTATTTTTGCCTCATTCCCACGCCACACATTCTTGCTTTACGCTCTGCGTTCAACTCCTTGCACAGAATATGGCCTACTATATAATGTTCTCATACCTTATGAGTCAATGAATGAAGCCTGCCGACCCCGGCCAAACGATCATTTCGTTCTAGCGCCGAGAAGAAATTGTCGCTCCAGGCGGGGTTTGCTCATTGAGGGCACAAAGCGTCGACATTATCATTATCAATTTTGCAAATCATATTATGAATAAACTAGCAATTGTAGAGGCAGTTCACGAGAAAATCGGCGGAACCAAAGTTCAAGCTGAACTCGCAGTAGAAACCATGATTGAAAGCATTGTTTCTACACTCAAAAAAGGAGGTGAAATGTCTATCGCTGGCCTTGGAATATTTTCCACCAAGAATCGCGCTGCTAGACAGGCACGCAATCCTCGCACTGGCGAAACTATCCAGGTAGCCGCTATGCGGGTACCGAAGTTTCGTGCAGCAAAGGCTCTCAAAGACGCGGTTAAATAATTTTTCTTTACGGCTCTCATCAAAAAAACCGCTCATCGCGGTTTTTGTTTACTATTTGATATACGACTAAGCTCACTTATCTTTTTTCAACCATTTCTCCTCCCACAATTTTTTACTTTCTTTCTCTTCATCATCATGTCTTTGCCGCCAGATTTTCCCCAACCTCTGCACCCGCCTCCGCTTCACTCAACTCCCGTTCTTCGACAACAGAATCTCCCAAGGCAACACCATGCTCAAACCGGGCTTTGGGCGGCTCTCTCCCTTCTCTTTCGCTCTTATTATTGCCGCCGCAGTATGCTCTGCATCGGAGTAACGTGCCATTGCCTCGGCCTTCGAAGGGTCGTCGACTCGTTTTGATTCGTCTTCTGTTGGTGGCACAGGGGCTGCGTTAAAGTTTTCCATTCCCATATTTTTAGAATTAAATTGTTAAACTCAACAATCCAATTCTACCCCCCCCACTGAAAATACAAGTGGTACGGGTAGGGAGAATCGGTCACGCATCATTTTCCGCTGAAAATGTGCGCTACCCCGCCTCGCGCCGTCGCGCTCCGGCCTTCGATTCTCCTGCCCCACCGCGATAACAAAAATACCAGACAGAAAGTCTGGCATTTTTGTTATGGTGCGGGTAGGGAGAATCGAACTCCCGTCATTTGATTGGCAACCAAATGTTCTACCATTGAACCATACCCGCAAATTTAATTCCTCGATAACTCCTCTGCCATTAAACGTATCCAAACTAACATCTTTTCTTTCAAAAATCTACTTGAAAAAACGAGACTGCACACTCCATGTTGTACTTTACGTTTTTTGTGCTTTCCTATAATCGTCGTACTTTTTGTAAAATTGTTTGCTTGCAAACCACCATTTTGTATCCAAAATTCTTTACACTCTTCTTCAATTAGGTCTGGGTAAATTAATAGTGATGCCCTAATTCTTTTTTGATCAACGTTGCATACATCAACTAAAAACTTTCGAAAAACTCTTATCATTGATGGATCTGAATTGGAAATCCGGAATCCTGAAGTGCTTACCTTGTCGCCTTCTCCCCAATATATTGCGACGCCAACAACAAATAGCGGGTGGTTCTTTAGAAGTTGAAACTCTTGTCTCGCCTCATCTCTCGCCTCCTGATATAGTCTCGACAGGTTCTCTCCTCGAATTTTATCGAGTCGAACAATTCTAGCTTTATTGGAAGCTAAATATTTGTCATTCAATCTTTTCGAAAGCGTGTGGGACCAGTCTTGACCATGAAACCAATCGGACAACGTAGCAACAGAAACACCGAGTTCTGCTCGGATTTCTGTATAGCTTTTTCCATTCTTTCGTAAGCTGATAGCTTTATTTTTATCTTTTCTCACGTGTGCTATATAAGTATAGCACAGGTATTCGGAAAAGCATGTTTATAACTCTTTTTTCTTGCTTATCGAAAGTATCTCCTCAAAGTTATCTTCTTTGGTAACCGGTGCCCATCTTTCAAAACCACACTTCTGGCATCTTTGCTTTACTCGATATTCCTTATTCCTGATTTCGACTTCCACTGGCTCCATCATTCCACCACACGTCTCCTTTCTATCGCCTGGATCAATATCCACGTGTTTGCTCCATAAGCACTTACGACAATGATTTGTAAATCCATTGCCCACATTGGCTTCACCACATTTTTCACAGACAAAATTTTCTACGTTTTTTTTGAATGTCATAAATTGCGATTGTAAACAAGATTGTCGGGCTACCCGGTAACGCTCCGGGGCCTCATGCACCCCATGCATGTATACTGCTTTTATACTATAGCCCGTCTACAACTCACCTGTCGGGGTGCCGAGAATCTTTCCTTACAGGAACTGTGCAGGTTTCATATTTTTTCAAAGCCGAGCTTTTCGAAAATATACTCAACCTTTTCGATTCTCGGACGAGAGCAAAACTGTTTGCTCTCTCACCCCGAATTCGCTTCGCTTCAATCGGGGTGCCGAGAATCGAACTCGGTTCTCACGAACCCGAATCGTGAATACTACCGGTGTACTACACCCCGTAAAATCTAAAAACCAACATTAATCCTTTCGGGGCGCCGAGAATCGAACTCGGCCCTCATGCTCCCAAAGCATGCATACTACCGATATACTACGCCCCGTCACTTACTACAATCAGACACATTACTCTCTCGGGCCAATGCCCTCTTGCTCACAATGCATGCATACTACCGATATACTACGCCCCGTAGTTTTGTTTAACACCAATCAAAAATCTTTGCTTGGGCCGATGCCCCCATGCTCACAATCTTCCTAACGGCATACATACTACCAATATACTATCGCATATTTAGTGACTACCAATACTATCACACGGCTTAATAAAGTTCTATTTTTGGCTATTTTCTATAAAACAATATTTTCCATGAAAATTACTTTTGCTTTCTTTTTATCAGCGTTTATACGAACAATAACGGCATCAATCGCCACTTTGTCATAGTCTATCCCCTTTTCGGTACAATATGTTTGAACCGCTTTATGCATCCTTTCTAATTTTTTGTGGTGAATGTTGTCTTCAGGACGAAAAGACGTTTCATGGGTAACTTTTTGCTCAAAAAGATCACTCTTGGAAGTTTTGACTTCAACAAAATGATAAACATTTTTATATTTTGCAATGACATCAATTTCTCCCCAGGGCTTCAAATAGTTTCTTTCAACGACAGTAAATCCTCGTTTCTCAAGAAACTTCACAGCAATTGACTCTCCAAAATCACCAAATTGTCTCTTTTTAGTTATCAAATTGATTAGTTATAGTTGTTACTTATGAAACAGTTCAAATAGTTTCACATGAAACGATAGTCTGATAGCATTTCATTGAAGAATGCATACGCTATATGGATATATCGCTGACACGCGGTTTCATTAGGACAAGAATTGTCCTGTCCTTTATACACTTGTCCCCGTTGTTATCCACAGTTTCTTACAATTTTTCTTAAATATGGTGCAATAAACCTTATTTTGAAACGTTTTTTACAAAAATTGGTTTGTGTATCAGAAAGTCAAAAGGACTTTATATTAAATTACATGGACAATTGTACCAAAGAACGTATTCTGGTGCGGGATGGGAGAATCGAACTCCCACCTACAGTTTGGAAAACTGTCATTCTACCATTAAACTAATCCCGCATTAGCAAACTAATAGGATTCTCGCCTTACTGGCGCTGTACACCTTTCGTGTCGTACTCCCCCGCAAGCGATTAGTCCGTGCGACATGCTCAAGGTTTTTGAATCCTACCCAAAAGCCATTCGGCTTTCTGGTTGCTTGTGCACCCGGCAGGATTCGAACCCACAACGACTGTTCCGAAGACAGTAATGATATCCATTTCACCACGGGTGCTATCTTATAAGAATACCTGATTTTCTGATTTTCTTCAAATTTTAAGCCACACATTATGAATTGTTATGGGGGAGTGCTAAAATATAGTCAATTATGACCAGCCCATTTTCTATCCCAAAATCTGTTTCACGAATAACCGAAACTTTGGAAAAGGCCGGTTTTGAGGCCTACCTTGTCGGTGGTTGCGTACGCGACCTGTTTCTTGGACGTGTTCCAAAGGACTGGGATGTCACTACCAATGCCAAACCGGATCAGATTATTTCACTGTTTGAAAAAACATTTTATGAAAATGAGTACGGCACGGTCGGTGTAGTAAATGAGGAAGAAAGTGATATTACCCTGAGGGTAATCGAGGTTACTCCATATAGGACGGAGGGGGTATATTCTGACAGCAGGAGACCAGACACGGTGTCATTTGATGCCACCCTTGATGATGATTTAAAAAGAAGAGATTTTACTATCAATGCCATCGCCTTAAATATCGATAAAAACGTTGTGGTTGACCCGTTTTTTGGCAGAGAGGATATACAAAAAGGAATAATTAAAACCGTGGGGGAGTCCAAAGAACGTTTTCAGGAGGATGCATTGAGAATGCTGCGGGCTGTTCGAATTCATGCTGAACTTGGTTTCAAGATTGAAGAAAAAACACGTCAGGGAATAAAAACGTCCTCAGATTTATTAGGTAAAATAGCAAAAGAGCGCATTCGTGATGAATTTGTGCGTATTGTTATGTCTCCCAAACCAATGGGAGGGCTGACAGAAGCTCACGAACTTGGCCTGCTCAAATACATTTCGCCAGAACTAGAAGAAGCGATCGGGGTTGAGCAAAACAAGGCCCATTCATTTGATGTTTGGACCCATTTATTGAAATCCCTGCAACACGCGGCTGACAAGAAACTCCCTCTCCACATCAGACTTGCGGCTCTATTTCACGATATTTCCAAGCCAGAGACACGTCGCAGACCAAAAGAAAAGAACGAATGGACTTTTTATGGTCACGAAGTTGTGGGCGCCCGCAAAACAAAAGAAATTTTGGAAAGGTTAAAATTTCCCAAAAATATGGTTGATAACGTGGTGAAATTGGTTCGTTGGCATATGTTTTTCTCCGATACCGAACAAATAACCCTATCCGCCGTCAGGAGACTTGTGGCAAATGTGGGCAAGGAAAATGTATGGGACCTTATGAATGTCAGAATGTGTGACCGTATCGGTACCGGAAGACCAAAAGAAAGTCCGTATCGATTGAGAAAATATCAGTCAATGATTGAGGAAGCTATGCGCGACCCAGTATCGGTGGGGATGTTGGCCATAGATGGCTCTGATGTCATGCAAGCCACAAAAATACCGGCCAGTCCAAAAGTAGGCTCAATTCTACATGCCTTACTTGAGGAGGTTTTGGAAAATCCTGTCATCAATACAAAAGAAGCATTGACCAAAAAAGCTATAAAATTAGCCTTACTTTCGGAAAGTGAGCTTGTCAAAAGAGGCGACTCCGGAAAGGAAAAAAGGGAAGAGGAAGAAGAAAAAATACTGAAAAAAATTAGAGGAAAATATAAGGTTAACTGAAGTAACCAACAACACACAACCAACAACGAACAAGAAAATGCCAACGGATTAAGAAATTTTGAATTTTTGTTGGTTATCAGTTGTCGGTTGTAAGTTATTTACAAACAAAAACCGCCCCAACGGTTGCGACGTTTGAGCGGTTGGCAAAAGAGCCACTCAGTGGTGAAACGTGGGTGATATGCCCAAAAATTAAAAAAGGTTGGGGACATATATATAGGCCTCACGATTCCAGACCAAGCAGGTCTTCTACAGAGTGTACACTCTCAAAGAACTATTGCTGAAGCGTATGCCACAATGACAAATTGTCCTTGAAACTTCTACTTCCGCGTCCTGAATTAGTATATCATTTGTAAAGGACATTACCCATGTAACTGTGGATAAGAATGTCTTTGACAAAAAAGCTGTCAAGAAAGGTTGAGCTCTAGAGTGAGTGGACAGTGGTCTGAACCCATAAAATAGCTCAAAATTTCAATGTTTTTGACTTTCGATATAATATCTGGCGTAACAAAAAAGTAATCAATTCTCCACCCGACATTACGATCTCTAGCATAAGTTTTCATATCCCAATACGTGTAGACTCCTATTTTGTCCGGATTAAAATGACGATATACATCTACATACCCGGCGCTTACAACCTTGTCAAGCCACGCTCGCTCCTCCGGCAAAAAACCTGTGTTTTTTTCATTTTCTTTGGGTCTGGCTAAATCGATTTCATTGTGAGCGGTGTTGACATCGCCACAAAAAACAACCGGTTTATCTTTTCGCAATTTTTCCGTAAATTTCAGGAACTCATCATAGAACTTTAACTTGTAAGCCAACCGAACCGGTCCACCACCGCCATTTGGAAAATATACGTTGATGAGTGCGAAGTCTTTGAAATGAGCGACAATAATCCGACCCTCTTCGTCCTTGCCGTTCATGCCATATTCTATCTTCAGTGGTTTATCCTTGGTGTATATTGCTACTCCGCTGTAACCCTTTTTAAAATCCGGAGCGTTGAAATATGAAAAATACCCTTTTGGACTGCGAGCTTCTTCCGATAGTTGTTCCGGCATAGCCTTAATTTCCTGCAAACAAACAATGTCAGGAGAATCTTTAAAAATTTGATCGAACAAATTCTTTTTTTGGACCGCTCGTAGACCATTTACGTTCCAACAGAGGATTTTCATAAACTTAGTATATTTGAAACTACGATACTTTTCTATTATGAAATTGTTTGTGAACTTCTTTGAGGTGTGAATCCGTAACGTGAGTATAAATTTGGGTAGTGGCAATGTTGGCATGCCCCAAAAGCATTTGGACCGAGCGAAGGTCTGCGCCATTTTGCAAAAGATCGGTGGCAAAACTGTGCCGAATAACGTGCGGAGTGACTTTTTTTGAAATACCGGCCTTGAGCGCATAGTGTTTGACCAATCTTTCTATAGAGCGCGGGGTAAGACGCTTGTCTTCGTTGTCATTTTTATTTCTGCCGACATTTATAAACATCGCGTCTTCCAAATCGGCGCGCTTGGCCAAATATTTCTTTACGGCTTCCTTGGCCTCACCGGACAAAAAGACTACTCGCACTTTTTCGCCCTTTCCCCGAACCGAGAACTCATCTCTGGACATATCTAAGTCGCGGGGGAGGGAAGCCAATTCGGAAACACGAAGTCCGGTTGAAAAAAGAAGCTCCAAAATAGCCCGATCACGAAGCGCCTTGACACTTTCGCCCTGCGGAGCCGCTATTATTCGTTCAAGCTCATTCGAGGTAATGAGGTCAAGTGATCGTTCCGGCACTTTTGCAAGCTCAATGCGATCCGGGGCCAGGGAAGGGATATCCCGTTTCATCAAATATTTTAGAAATGCTCGCAAGGCAATGAGATAATAGTTCTGAGTCCTCTTTTTAAGAGTCTCTTTTCTGCCACCGATAACCGTCCCCGACTCTCTACGATTGAGCCAAAGACGGTATTCGCGAATCACATCATCGGTAATATCTTTTGGATTATTTATCTTTGAATAATGAAGAAAAGTTTCAAGATAATGGCCATAATTTTCTACCGTTTTTAAACTTCTGCCTCTGCCAACTTCCAAGTCTTCCAAAAACTGTCTCGTAAGTTTGTGAAGTTCAAGTGCCATAGGATTATAGGTTAATGTCGCACAATATTATAGCATCAAAAAACGTTGTCGGGTGATAGATATTGGAATTTTGTCCAAAAACCAAATAATGGCTAAGAATGGCTAAGGGCTTGCAATATAAAAGCTTTTATGCTATTGTCTTTCAACAATGATTACCAAAACAAAGAAGAATAAAATCATCAAAGAGGTCAAAATTCACGACGCGGACACCGGTTCTCCGGAAGTCCAGATATCTCTATTGACGCATCAGATCGAGGAACTTGCTTCTCATCTCAAAAAGCACCAGAAAGACAACCACTCACGTCGCGGACTTTTGTCCATGGTATCCAGACGCCAAGCTCAGATGGGATATCTGCAAAAAAGAAATCCTAAACGTTTTAATGTTTTGATGAAAAAACTCAATCTGAAGAAGAAGGCTTAGAGAAATAAGGAGTGCACGACTATATTTCTCAAGTCCCGCCCCTCATATAACTAGTGTATAATATCAGTGGGCGTAGAAGAATTTTTTAATAAAAATAGTTATTTTTAATCTTAATAGGGGGCGGGATGGCGATTTGTATAGTCGCTTCGCTCCTTATAAATCAGCCACATGGCAGTTATCAAACACAAAGATCAGCGCGTCGGCATTTTTATTGACACTCAAAACCTTTATCACTGCGCCAAAAACCTATACCACGCCAAAGTCAATTTTGGGCAAGTTGTCAAAGACGCTTTGGCTGGTCGCGTCCTAATTCGCGCAGTCGCTTATGTGATAACTACCGAAAGCGGGGACGAAAAAGGGTTTTTTGAAGCCTTGGAAAAAGCTGGCATCGAAACAAAAACCAAAAACCTCCAAGTGTTTGCCGGAGGAGCAAAAAAGGGTGACTGGGACGTAGGACTGGCCATGGATGCTGTAAAAATGGGACCAAAGTTGGACACAGTCATAATCGTTTCTGGTGATGGTGACTTCGTTCCTCTTGTTGAATATCTCCAAAACACTCACGGGTGCCAAGTAGAAGTCGTGTCTTTTGGCAAATCATCTTCAGGCAAGCTGATAGAAGCTACTGACGACTTCCTGGATCTTGATTCTAATCCACGCAAGTATCTTATGGGCCGTCCTCAAAAAAGAGGCCCGAGACCGACAGAAATGTAATCCATAAAAAAGTATCTAACAAAACCCGCGTTGTGCGGGTTTTGTTTTGTTCAGTTCTTCAATGCCTATGATAGAATAGAATTTGTAATTTTCTATTCATGCCACCCGAAAAGGAATCTCACATTGAGTTTAATGACGACACAATAGCAAAAGCAAGCGCCGAGGCAATAAGTCTTGGTAAAAAAAGTTTTGAGGAACAAAAAAATGCTTTTGGTACGGTGCAAAACAGCATAAGTGATGGCACTAAGCAAGAAACCGAGAAGGAAAATCAACCTGTGGTCATAAAAAGTCTGCGAACTTACCAAGGTGACATCGCCGAAGCCATAAAAAATCAAAATGCGTCAGTGTTAACCATTGCAATGGCAGAACAACAAAGGGTTGGGGAGAGGGAAGATCAAAAAGAAAAGGAAGAATTCAAGCCACGAACGATTCTTCAAAGAATAAAAGGTGAAAAGCCCAAACCTCGCACCCCGACGCCAGAGTTTGTCCCTCCCCGTATTGAGCCAAAGCCAAAACAAGCACCAGCGACGTTCACACCACCTCCCATCTTCAATGTTCCTCCTACCCAGAGCGTCAATGTAAAACCAAGCAGGCCGGAATTCCCGTCAAAGATTGTTTTTGGAGAAGCGCCACAAAAAAAGATTAACGACGCGTTTCGACGTGACACAGTCACCATCGCGATAAGCATCCTACTTATCCTTCTCGGTGTAGGCGCTGTAGCGGGTTTTTATTTTTTACAAAAGACTCCTCCAAAACCTGCCGCTGCGCCAGCCTCTGAACTCACAATTATCCCTTATGATACCAAGGAAACTATATCGACTGCCGACCTTGGTAGAGAGTCTTTGTTGCAAAAACTGAATGCCATTCGACGCGGGGCTCCCATTGCCGACGGCTCTGTTCATTATGTGGAATTGACCAGTGGAGCGACCTCTACCATCCCTATTTCAACCAATGATTTATTTTCAATTCTCAATACAAATATTCCGGGCAACGCTATTCGCGCCTTCGGTCCAAATTTTATGTTTGGTTTCTATGGAATAAACGGCAACCAACCATTTATTCTCATATCTTTGAATTCATTTGAAAACGCATATGCAGGCATGCTCGAATGGGAAAAGGATATGAATACGGATGTGGGGGCGATATTTTCTCCTTCGGCTGTGGCTCTGACACAATATGTGCCAATTAACACACCAGCGGTAGCCAGCACGAGCGGCGTCAAAAATGTCATCGCCACAGGCACTACAGCTGTCACCACTATTGCAAACCTCGGTCCGGCATCAGATAGTCAGTTTGGAGATGTCACCATTCAAAACAAAGATGCCAGGGTGCTAAAAAACTCCCGAGCAGAAACGATTCTTTTGTATTCATTCATCAATCAAAATACTTTACTCATAACATCCAACGAATCTGTGTTAAGTGCAATGATAGGCAAATTCACACAGCAACAATATACTCGCTAGACACAAAAGACCAAACAGTTTGCATATCCCGTTTTGCTTGGTATCATATGGCCATGACAGAACAATACGATAAATTCAAAGAAAAGTTGGAAGCGGAACGAGCTCTTCTGGAAAAAGAACTGGAGAGCGTAGGCCAAAAGAATCCCGATAATCCGAAAGATTGGGAAGCTACTCCAGCGGTTATGGACACTCTCAAAGCAGATGAAAATGAGGTGGCCGACACCATAGAAGAATACGAGGGAAACACCGCGATATTGAAACAACTTGAAACCAGGTACAACGAAGTGCTTTCAGCTCTAAAAAGAATTGATGCGTGCACATATGGTGTCTGTAGTGTCTGTGGCAAGCCAATCGAACCGGACCGCTTAGAAGCAAACATTGCGGCCGATACCTGCAAAGAACATCTGAGTTAGTTATCGTTACTCATATGGCTTTTGCAAAAGTTCACAGTGCCCAGGCTTCGTTACTCACCGCTCACATTGTCGATATTGAAATTGATCTAGCGAAAGGCCTTCCGTCTTTTGCAATTGTCGGCCTTCCCGACAAAGCCGTGGAAGAATCGCGTGATCGTTTTTCCGCCGCGGTAAAGCATTGCGGATTTACTTCTCCCAAAAGTAAAAGTCAAAAGGTGGTTATATCACTTGCGCCGGCAGACCTTAAAAAAGAAGGGCCTGTTTTCGACTTAGGCATGGCAGTAGCGTACCTTATTGCCTCTGGAGATATCGTCGCTGATGTGGAAAAAAGTATTTTCCTTGGAGAACTGTCACTGGACGGAAAGGTCAGAAAAATTACAGGAGTATTACCGGTGGTTCAAGAGGCCAGAAGAAAAGGGTTTACAGAAATTTTTTTACCAAAAGAAAATGCAGAGGAAGGGGCGCTAATAGACGGTATCAATATATATGGCGTAGAAACTTTGACCGAAGTTTTGGAACATGTGAGAAAGGGGAGTGAAAAAAAACTTATTCCCCAACCAAAAACCACTGTTGATCTTGAGCATTCGCAAGAAAATGAGATGGATTTTAATGATGTCAGAGGACAAGAGCACGTCAAAAGAGGATTGGAGATTGCTGCCGCCGGCGGACACAACGTCGCCCTATACGGCCCTCCGGGAACAGGAAAAACGATGTTGGCCAAAGCGTTTATTAACATTTTGCCTAACCTCACTTTTGATGAAATGCTTGAGGCGACGGCCATTCACTCGGTGGCCGGACTTCTAAAGGGTCCTCTTATCACCACTCCTCCTCTACGTTCACCACACCATACCGCTTCATATGTCTCCATTGTTGGTGGCGGAGCAACGCCAAAACCAGGGGAAATTACTTTGGCCCATCGTGGGGTGCTTTTTCTGGATGAATTCCCGGAATTTGAAAGACGAGTCATCGACGCGCTACGCCAACCCTTGGAGGATCGTGTGGTATCGGTGACCAGAGCCAAGGGGAGTGCTTTGTTTCCAGCTAATTTTATTTTACTGGCCGCGATGAATCCCTGCCCGTGTGGCAATTTTGGATTTAAAGGAAAGGAATGCATCTGTTCACCAATACAACTGATGCGTTACCAAAGAAAACTTTCCGGACCAATCTTGGAACGTATAGATATTTGGCTTGATGTGCCCCGTATTGAACACGAGAAACTCTCCGGCGCTTCGGTCGGAGAATCGTCTGAGGTGGTGCGCAAACGAGTAGCCGCCGCGAGACTTCTCCAACGCGCTCGTTTCAAAAAAAATAAAAGTAAATCCACCTTTAACGCCGAAATGAGTGTGCGTGACCTGGTCGGGTCTGTAGATTTGCCTGAAGAAAGCAAAAAACTACTGAATGATTCGGCAAAAAGTCTCGGTCTTTCTCCTCGCGTTTATCACAAAGTAATAAAAGTAGCTAGAACTATCGCCGACCTTGCCGAAAGTGAACAAATTTTGCCTGAGCACATTCTGGAAGCTCTGCAATATCGTCCTAAAAAACAATAGCAAACAAAAACTCCTTTACGGAGTTTTTGTTTGCTTACATAATGAAATATTTTAATTTGGTACCAAATTAAAATGGATTTGGCGCTCCGCGAATTTCAAAGTGGAGGTGCGGACCTGTCACTTTACCGGTAGCTCCGACATAGCCTATGACTTGGCCTTGAACCACATCTACACCATCGGGCACGGCTTCGCGACTCATATGTGCATATAGAGTTTGAGTGCCATTGCCGTGCTGAATGACAATATAATTTCCGTAACCACCATTCCATCCTCCCATTTTTCTTACTATTACCTTGCCCGTGGCCGCGGCCACAATCGGCGTACCGTAAGGTGGGGCTATATCCACAGCGTTATATCCATGGATACCTTGGGTTTTTGGTCCCGTTGTCGGGCGAATATAATAACCGTCTGGAGAAGCCGCTGGACCGGTGGACATAAGAGGTGGCCCATATAAGGGAGCACTCCAATTATTGCCGGAAGAGGAAGAAGAATATGTTTGAGACGAACCGGAAGTATTCATTTCACCATCCGGTACTATGACAACGTCTCCGGGATTGAGAACGGTGCTATCGGTAATATTGTTGTACTGTTCGATTTCACCTACATTACCATTGTAAAGTTTGGCAATAGATTTGATGGTGTCACCACTTTTAACTATATGACGAACTCCGGAAACAGGAAGAATGGTTAATGTCTGTCCAGGAGAGATGGTGTTACCACTTATATCATTGCCCCAACGAATGGTATTCACCGAAACTCCAAAAAGTTTGGCAATTGAAGAAAGGGTATCTCCAGGACGCACAATATATAGACTAATCTGGTCGGAAGATGGCGTTATGGTCTGGTTGGACGACAAACCACCTGGATCGTTGTCTGCCAATAGAGCGGACCCACCGACTACCGTAATATCGCCACCGCCGGTGTTTGGGCTCGGATCAATATTGACGGGGGCCTCCAGAAGGGCAACCGACTGAGAGCTTTTGACTGAAGCAGTTTGTCCTACCGGACTCAAAAGATTTTGAACGAAGGATAACACTCCGGCATTTGCGAGAACGGGGAAAGACAGGATAAAAGCCCAAATAATAAGGTTTTTTGAGTAAAAACCAGTTATTACTCTCAATAATATTGAATTAAATCTGTCGCGAAAACCACCTAGCGAACGTTTAAACCGTGAAATAAGCTTTCAATTATTGATAATTCTGTCTTTTCAGTAAAATATGGCTCTGTTGAGCCATAAACAAGAGTTCGGGATTTTTGATGCACCTCCAATTGTACCAGTTTCACTCTGTTGGTCAACGACTGTGGGGATATGGTGGGGACAGTGAAAACTAACAAATTGGCACCAATTTTTTAGTTTATAGTGATCCTTCTGGTATAGTAGGCAGTATGACTAGGGTAAACGAGCTAAATTCGCAACAAAAAAAAGCTGTGGAGACCACAAAAGGGCCTCTTCTTATTTTGGCGGGGGCCGGCGCTGGAAAAACTAAAACACTAACTGAACGCATAGTCCATATTGTTAGTGGAGGTGTATCGCCGAAAGAGATACTGGCCATCACTTTTACCAACAAAGCGGCCAGTGAGATGAGAGATAGGGTGTTTAGCCGGCTGGCTGATGAAAAAACTTTAAATAACCCAGTTTCTATAACCGAAAAGCCTTTCATCTCTACTTTTCACGCTTTGGGTGTCCACATACTTAAAGAAAATGCTACCCTGCTTGGGTTACCGCGCCATTTTGGAATTTTTGATAAAGATGATTCAAAAAAGGCTGTCCGAAACGCCATTCGCGATCTAGACTTGGATCCAAAGCAGTACGAACCGGGCAAAATCCTTTCCGCAATATCAAGAGAAAAAGGAAACGGGGTTTCATACGAAGAATTTGCGCTTAGGGCGCAAAATGATTTTTGGTCCGGCTTGATAAGCCAAGTCTGGCGCAAATATGAAGAAACCTTGAAATACGAAAAAGCTTTGGACTTTGATGATTTACTTTTGCGCACAATGAAAATTTTGGAAGATAAAAAAGTCAGAGAACATTATCAAAATATTTGGAAATACATTCATATCGACGAGTATCAGGATACAAACGGAGTCCAATATCATATTGCGAAATTACTTTCTGAAAAAAACAGAAATATTTGTGTGGTGGGCGATATAGATCAAAATATTTATAGTTGGCGGGGGGCGCGCTTGCGTAATATTCTTGATTTTGAAAAAGATTATCCGGAAGCAACGGTGGTAACGCTCGAGGAAAATTATCGCTCCACCCAAACTATTTTGCACGTGGCCAATCACATAATTCAAAAAAATAAATTTCGTAAAGAAAAAAATCTTTTTACAAAAAATGTTTCAGGGGAACCACTTTCACTTTTTGAAGGGTTCGATGAGGTGTCGGAAGCGGAGTTTGTGGCAACACAATGCGAAAAATTGATTCTGTCCGGGGTCTCTCCAGAGCAAATTGCTGTTTTATACAGGGCAAACTTTCAGTCGCGCGCGCTTGAAGAAGCGTTTTTGGCCTACGGGGTAAAATATCAGCTTCTCGGAACAAAATTTTTTGAACGCAAAGAAGTAAAAGATGTTCTTTCTTACATTAGGGCGGCTCTTGAACCCAAAAGTCTTACCGACCTAAAACGAATACTAAATGTTCCTCCTCGCGGTATAGGTAAGGTTTCACTCCTTAAAATTTTTGAAGGTCGTACGGATTCGTTGCCCATTGGTGTGCGTGGTCAATATCAAAATTTTATTATTTTATTAAAAACAATCGGGGAAGCGGCCCGTAATCTGTTGCCTAGCGAGACTGTAAGAATAGTTTTGAAAGAAAGCGGTTTGGAAAAACTATTGATGTCCGGGGGGGAAGATGATCGTGAGCGTTTGGAAAACATCCGTGAACTTGTGACACTGGCCAAACGCTATGACAATAATCCCGGGGAAAAGGGTATTGAGGCGTTTTTGACAAATGCCGCTCTACAGAGCGATCAAGACGCGCTCGAAAAACCGCAGGAGGGAGTAAAACTAATGACCGTACACGCTTCAAAAGGTCTTGAATTTGATTATATTTTTATTACCGGATTGGAAGAAAATCTTTTTCCGCACATGGGTATGGAAGAGGATGAAGTGGCTACCGAAGATGATGAGGAAGAACGAAGGCTTTTTTATGTCGCTATCACTCGCGCGCGCAAAAAAATTTATCTTTCCTATGCCAAAACGCGAATGCTTTACGGGTCGCGCCAAGTCAACATACCGTCGGAATTTGTTTTTGATGTTCCACAGGATATGATAGTCCGTGAAGAAGGAACATACGGACTGCTACGAAAGCCTATGTTTAAAATAGACTTTTAGCTCTCCCAGGAGCTCAGCTCCTGGGGTGGTGGTATAATATTGAAATTATGCGAAAGGTTACTTTTTCAGAAAATGAGTTCTACCATATTTATAATCGTGGGGTAGACAAAAGAATCATTTTTTCAGACGAAACTGATATTGGTAGGTTTTTTGAAAGTATGAGTTTCTTTAACACAACAGACACAATGGGAAGTCTGCGCGACAAACACCATCCGACAAAAAATCTCAGGAGCCCAGCTCCTGAGACAAAGCTTGTTGAATTTACTGCATATTGCCTAAATCCAAACCATTATCACTTCATATTAAGACAAGTAGCAGAAAAGGGAATTGAGAAATTCATGCACAAACTGGGAACAGGATACACGAATTACTTTAATATAAAAAACAAAAGAACTGGTTCATTATTTCAGGGGAGATTCAAGGCAATTCACATTGACTCAAACGAATACCTTTTACATTTAAGCGCGTATGTGAATTTGAATAACTTGGTACACAAACTAGAAAATTCAACGCTAGTAAAAATCAGGTCGAGTTTTGGTGAATACGTAGGAACAAACACCAATAGCATTTGTGAAAAGGATATTGTGTTAAGTCAATTTTCAAACAAAGAAGAGTATTGCAAATTTGCAAACAATGCCCTTGAAAATATTCTTGAAAGAAAGGACGAATTAAAGGAAATTTCTAATTATTTACTTGAACAATAAAATCATCTCCCAGGAGCTCAGCTCCTGGGAGATGATGGGGTAAAAATGAAAACATATTTTCAAAAAAAGAAGTCACTCGGACAAAATTTTCTTAGAAGTACGGCTGTCGTGCGTAAAATGGTGAAAGCTGGAAAGGTCAAAGCCGGTGACACGGTTTTAGAAATTGGCCCAGGCAAAGGGATCCTGACAAGGGTGCTTCTTGATGCCAGAGCAAATGTCGTGGCTGTTGAAAAAGATGACCGACTGGTTCCCGATACTAAAAAAAACGTTTGAAAAAGAAATCGCTTCTGGGCAAATCATTATAATTCACGGGGATATTTTAAATATTGAAGTAAAAAAAATACTCGGAAGCCGAGCTTCCAAATATAAGGTGGTCGCCAATATTCCTTACTACATTACAGGTCAGCTGTTTAGAATTTTCTTAGAAAGTGAAAACCAGCCCGTGACCATGGTGGTGCTTGTACAAAAAGAGGTGGCACAAAGAATCGTAGCTAGCGATAACAAAGAAAGTATTTTATCGATGAGTGTAAAAGCATACGGCACTCCAAAAATAGTTCAGAAGGTCAACAGAAAATTATTTAATCCGGAACCAAACGTCGATTCTGCAGTACTGCTTGTCACTGATATTTCAAAAAGTTTTTTCGGAGATATTTCTGAAAATGAATTTTTTGAAATTGTAAAAAAAGCTTTTTCGCAGAAGAGAAAGCAACTAGGAAAATCGCTGAAAAGTATGCTTGGTGAAAATGCTCAAAAAATATTTGAAATGAGTAATATAAAGAGCTCCGAGAGACCAGAAAAACTTAAAACGAAAGATTGGAAAAAACTTGTTTTAGCTTGTGGCAACCTGATCCATAAGGCCCATTGACGGCAAAGGTAGACAAGCGGTACCGACATACATCATGCAGGATCCAACGTCGGGAACATAAGTGCCCAACTCCCAAGTGAGAGGGATAGTGATTTTGTAATTTTTATACAGGGTTGTGCGTGCCGGCGAATATACCAAAGCGCCAACAATCTTAAGGTTCACGCCGACTGTAGCGTTTACCGATGAGCCAACAATAGGAAGAGTAATGCTGTAGAAAAGAGGTGTATACCAAATCCAAAAAGAACCCGGACTGCAAGTACATGGGAGAGAGTAGCTCTGACGTCCTCCGAATCCTGAGTGGGTCAGCGCCTGAGCATTATGTATCGGTACAAATAACGAAATCAACGTCAGCAATAAAATAACGTTTAGAAAGCTGAGGATGATTGAAAATTATTTTTTTCATTGTTGAGTGTTTCTTATCTGCATAAGGTAACCTGTCCTGTCAACTCCACTCGAATTTTGAACAGTGAGCCACAGAGGGAAAGGGTTCATCCGCAATACTTCCTTCTATTTTACTAATAAACGGAAAGGAGGAAATGCGAAACAACAATTGTCTTACCGTCTTTTGAGGCCATGTTATCAACTGTTCCTAATGTTGAATAAATATTGTTGCCGGTGGTGGAAAAATTATCTCCGCTGATGGTAATGGTGCCAGAAGTTGGCGTGCTTGTCGGACTTACAGAAGTTATCTGTGGCTCTGGTTGCGGGTTGTTTGTAATTATGAAACTGATCGAGTTTTGAATATTACGACTTGAGCCATTTGAATTTGTAACCCACACTTCGTAATTTCCTGGGGTTAAAGAACTGGGCAAGACGACAGTAATGATAGAACCATCAGAACTTTTTAAATTTGGGACAAAGGAAGTCGGTCCGATAAAAACTGTATTGGTCGAATCGAGATTAAAAGATGCGCCGTGCAATGTAATCGTGCTGTTTGGCATGGTTTGATACGGATCAACAAAAAATAGCTGTGGTGAGGGGTCTGGTTTTGGCAAAATCGCCGGACCGGTAAAGGAAAATCCTGAAAATATTCCTTGAGAAATTTGGCTTGGAATCTGATCCTGAACCAATGTGGAAAATGGGTTTGTTGGGACACTGTTTGTTTGGCTGGAAGTCGCGGGGAGCAAGTTCTTCACGGAGCCTGCGGATGTTTGGCTCGATGGCGCGTGGGACGACAAACTTTCCAGTTTTGCTCTGGTTCTTTCACCGACATATCCAGTACCTGAATAAAGACCGGACGGCGCCAAAATGTCGTTTGAGTATAATTCCTGAAATCTAATTACTGCATTTTGGGTCACGGGACCAAAATAGTCTGTCTCGTTCCCGGGTGAGCCAGGGCCTGTTTGGGTCAATCTGGTAGCAGTATTTTCGTTAAGAGTTACCTGAAGTGAACGCACATCTGCGCCGACATCTCCAAGTTTCAAGTCGCGTGAAAAAGTTTCGGCATTGGCAAAAGTAAAAGCGCCCATAAACAAAACCAAAAGCATGAGGAAAATATTGAACTTTTTCATACACCCCAATTATATAGAATATTTGCCGGCCTACATAGGGAGTATATAAAACCAAAAAAATTAGAGCAATAATTTGTTATACTTTAGCCAATGAACAGCCCGCGACGTGTCTTGCCGTCAAAGCGCCTTTATTTATTTTTCATTCCGGTTATTCTCGGACTGATTATTTTTGCGGTATACCAAAATAGTCAAATAAATGTCGCCAACTCAAACAACCAAAATCAACTTACATCTATAGTAGATTCCAATAATTCAACATCGCCAGGAAATATTCCGTACGGTGAAATTTCTTCAAACAATGGGACAGCGAGTGTCGCTACTACCACTTTCACCGAACAGATAGCACAAAAACTTTATTTAGGCTCTTTGTCGCTACAACAAAACGGTGCCGATAACTTGGGTAATTTTCAGAATTTGATATTGAGTACGGCAAACGATGTTCTGGCAAGCTCAACAAATAACACATATACCAGCAATGATTTAAATATCATTCCGGCACCATCCGGAATCACGGCTTTTCTTTCTTTTGCAAATGCTTTTTTGCTCAAATCCAATCAAGTAAACCGTGATGTGCAAACCATTGGCATAATCGGAAACTTGGCGGATCCGACGGCTCCTTATTTTGGTGAAACAATGGTAGCTGTATCAAAAACATACAAAAATTTCACCAGTGATTTACTACTAATAGCTGTGCCTCAAGAAATTGTGGAACCATATTTACTTTTAATAAATAACTACGCCAGTTTGGCAGAAGATTATGCGGGTGTCGGGGCTGAAAATGTAGATCCCTTGCTTTCTGTGGTTGCCATAAACAGAATTAAGAGTGATGAAGCAAAACAACAAACTATTGCCCAAACTTTAGGTAATTATCTCCAAACCCACGGAGTTGTTTATTCAAGTAAACTTGGTAAATACATTTTAAAATGAGTGGATTTTAAGTGAATGTGGCTAGCTATCTGTTTGTTTGTTGAAAACTTAATATAACCTGATTAACTCGTGATACAATTATCCTATAAGTATTATCTATATTTTCCAATAAAAATGGGTAAGGAGAAAAAACTTAATAAAAGAAGAATCCTCATCGGCTGTATGGCTCTGTTTATTTTTCTGAGCGCGTCTTGGCCAACCGTTTCCCATGCGTTATTAGTTTGCAATGGTCTTCCTCCTGCTTCGGTCGGTTCAGCGGTAGGTACTGCACAGGGGCAGTCGGTATTGGCGGTACCGTACCGGTCGCAGAGTCCGGACCTGTTAAGAATCTAATAACACAGGTCTGCGGGGATACAAATACCGTTTCAATTGATACTACATTACAAAAAAATAAAAATGTTTCAATCGCTCCAAATATTTGTTTGTTTAATTTCTGCGCACCACCGTTACCCGCCCCATCTCCTACAGGAAGCTGGGATTCGTGGGCTTACTTTGCGGCACAAACTGCGCTTCGAGCAATGACAAATCAAATCGATAGCTATATTAATCAGAGTAATAAGGGAGGACCAGCTTTTGCGACTGATCCGGAACAATTTTTCCAACAAGATGCTGATAATGTAGCCATGGCTTTTATCAATAGCGCTCAAAATGCTGCTCTTGCACCAGGAGCTGCCCCCTATCAATCACAGGTAAACACAGCAGTTTTTCAAAATTATTCGGATAGTCGGCTTGTTTCAGCTAGCACTACGGGAGATAGAACTCCGTACCTGGCAAGCAATCCATTGTCTGGAACAACTCAAAGTCAACAAGCTTTTCTAAATGGAGATTTTAGTCAGGGTGGCTGGGACCAATGGTATGCTATGACACAAAATGGAGGCAACGCTTATTCTGCTACTATCGATGCTCAAACTCAGTTAAGCACAAGGGTACAAACTTCACAACAGACACAACAATCGTTATTGAACTGGGCAAATGGTTTCATTGGCAAATCAATATGTATAGAAAAGGATGACAACGGTAACTGCACCAAAAACGGGCCGGTGCTTACTCCGGGTTCAACAATCGCAACAGAGCTGAGCTCAAGACTTGCAAACACTACTGGTGCATTGGAAAATGTTCACAACTGGAATGAGCTGCTGGTCCAGGTTTTTTCTACGATAGTGGACAAAGCAATATCAGGAGGGGGTCTTTTTACCAGTAGTCGCAACCAGCCAACCTCGGAAAACCTTCAACGGGAAACTCGAACGGTTCAAGCCTACGTTCCAACAATGACACTGCTCGGAGATAATCCGATGACATTAATAGTGGGACAGCTATCAGGAACCGGGATATTCGGCCACAGACCCCAACGATGGATTAATTACCAACAGGTTGTCGTTACTGGTCCATTCCGCAATAATCTAATCCCCAAGCCGGGTCATCTGTCACCATTACGTACACCGTCACAGACTCTTCCGGGTTGACGGCCACCCAAACAAGAACTGTCAATGTAATCTCGGCGACAAACCCGACATCTCCGTCGACACCCGGTAGTGTGCCTATAATTACTTTAATCGGGTCTGCAACAATAAATCTGACTGTTGGTGCCACCTTTACTGATCCGGGGGCAATAGCGGTGGATGTTGATGGCAGTAATATTAGCGGAAGCATAGTCGTGTCTGGGACAGTCCCGACAGACGCCAACGGAATCACCACCACGGCCGGAAGCTACACTCTGACATACAACGTTACTGACGCCAACGGACTTAGCGCCACGACGGTCACAAGAATTGTGAACGTTTCTCAACCGACAAATGGTACCGGTAATACTGGCGGAGTAGGTAGCGGTGGAACTGCGGGTGGAAATGCGACTCAATAAAAAATGAGTAAATTTAAAAAAATAATTCCATATGTGCTGATACTTACTGCGCTAGTGGGGTTGTTTAGCCCTGCATCGGGCACAGTTCCGCAAGCATATGCGGCCCCTATATTGGGAAGCTGCAAATTAGCCAATGGTACCGTCACCCTAAATGTGACTGATGCTGCTTGCTTCCAGCTAACATCAGCCAACCCAGTTCCATGGACCGCAAACGGGTCACCTGCCGGTCAATATGGTTACACGTTTAGTTCAACTACCGACAATAGTAATAGTGGATTTTGTGGCCATTGGGGCGCTGGCACCATATGTGCTGCTTTCGCCGACTTACTAATGATTCCTATGATTCTTACCAGCTGGGTGTTGTGGCTTGGCGGGGTGGTACTTAATCTTGTCCTCAATTACACTGTCACCAATTTGGCAGGGAACATACAAGCAATTAGCGGTATAAGTCTTGCTTGGTCAACCATACGCGATCTATTTAATATTTTGTTTATATTTATCCTCTTGTATGTAGCCATAGGCACCATTATCGGAATGGAAAAAGTGAATTGGAAAAAGACTCTTACTAGCGTGGTCATCGCAGTCATATTCATAAATTTCAGTATGTTTTTTACTGAAATAATAATAGATGCTTCTAATGTTGTAACTCTTGGTTTTTATAACCAAATAGTGCCGTCGGCGTCGGTCTTAACCGGATTATCAAATGCGATAATGCAACCATTGGGCTTGAACACTTTATGGCACCCTTCGCAAGGAAGCGATCTGCTCCATAATTTGGGGGATAGTTTATCAAAAGTGGCCGTGGTGTCCCTAGGCAGTTCGGCATTTTTTATTGTAACAGCGTTTGTGTTTGTTGCTGTGGCAATTATGTTTATTGTCAGATTTGTGACATTCATATTTCTACTGATTTTGTCGCCAATAATGGTAATGGGCTCTGTCTTGCCTCGTTTGGGAGCACAATCTGCCAAATGGTGGAAACAGCTTTTCGGGCAAGCAATATTTGCTCCGCTTTTTATGATTATGATTTGGGTAGTGCTAACCATTATTAATTCGCCGGCTTTCTTTTGTCCAGGAGGAAATATGACTGCCATTTTCACAGGAGCAGTGAACGCCCCTGCCGCCACCGCCAATGCCGTTTCCAGTGGCGCAGTGGGTAGCGCTTGTGCCGGAGGAAACATTGGGCTGATTATGAACTACATTATTGTCATATCTTTCATTATTGGAGCGCTAACCATTTCAAAAGAAGTCTCCGAACAAGGCGGTAGCGCAGCGCAAAAAATTGTCGGTGGCGCACTCGGTTTTGGAGCCGGAGCCGTCGGTTATGCAGGAAGGAGAACAATTGGGACTGCCGGCAGAGCGTTGTCTGATAATGAAAAATTGAAAGAAACCGCTTCTAAAAAAGGGCTTACTGGATTGGCATCGCGAATGGCTCTTAAGGGCGGTCAGAAAGCGGCCGCAGGAAGTTTTGATGCTCGCTCAAGCAGGTTTGCAGGCATGGGTAAATCTCTGGGAGTGGGAGATCTGGGTATCGGTGGCAAAGCCGGTGGAAAGGGTGGATATGATGCGTACACGAAAAAGAAAGCTGAGGATATAAACAAGTTTGCCAACTCTCTCAAACCTTCGGATATAGAAATTGATGCGGCACAACAAGCGGTTAAAAATACTAAGGAGGGGACTCCTGAAAGAGCCGCTGCTCAAGCAAGACTTGATAAGCTCAAAGGGGTATCAAAAAATGAAGTAATAAATAGGATCCAAAATGAAAAAAAGGCAAAAATAAAGGAAGCAACCGAAGCGTCTGGGCTTAATGAAGCTCAACAAAAAGAAAAGGAGCTACAGGATGAAGTGGCAAAACTACAAAAAGAAATAGACACAACTATACTTCCAGAATTAAAATCTCAAAAAGAAACCGAATTAAAAACAATTAAGGAAAACCTCGCGACTCAGACAAAAAAACGGGAGGATATTGAAAATAGTCTTAACGAGCAAACAAAAACAATCAACGCTAACTATGCTAACCAGGAAAGTAATGCAAAGGAAATATCGAGCGCAGAAAAAAATAGAAAGGAAAGTTACGCAAGCGTAATATCAAAACCTGGAATAATCAGCACATATCGAGTTGGGTTTGTTGGTAAAGTAAGAAAACAAAACTTACAAGCCGCCGCTCAAATGAGAGGTGCGGGGGGCAAAACCGATGAACAAAAATTTGTTGATATGGCAATAAAATTAAATAAGAAAAAAATCGAGGAGAAAAGTGAGGAAGATAAAGAAGAAACTGGGAAGGATGAACCAACGCCAACAACTCCCCCCACAAAACCAGAACCAACCACGTAATTGTCAGTAACAAAAAAACTATGGACCAAACGAACAGATAATAGAAGAACAAATAGAAAATGCCCCGCCAGAGATTAGAAATTTTCTGGCAGATGATAGTTGGCGAAAAACGGTTGCTGATATCGCTCAAAAAAATAATCTTTCTCCGGAACAAGCGGTGTCACTTGAAAACGAAATACTATTTGTACTGCTTGCGATGGAACTAAGGACGGATCTTCAGAAAAACATCACTAATAGTGTTGGCCCTTCAAAAGAAATTGCAAATTCAATTGCTAATGAATTGAACTTGCGTGTATTTGGCGGTATTACAGAGTGGCTTCCCACAGAATTCGAAGAAGGCCCCGTCCCAAACAAACCACAAACACTAGACCAAGCGGAACTCGTGGGCGCCACAGATGTCTTGACCACCCCCAATCTGCCAAACGATGCCACTGTGGAGGAAACTCCTTCGTATAAAACTACAGCGCTTGATGAAAAAATAAATCCGTTAATAGGGACTCCAGGAGAAAAGGTGAATTGGGAACAGAGAAAACAACAAGTCGCGAACAAAATAGTCAGTGGTAGCAATTACGGAGAAAATGATCCGTATAGGGAACCAATTAAATAGATTTTAGAAGTTAGACATTAGATGTTAGTAAATGCAACCAAAATACAAATCATTCAAAGACCTGATCGTTTGGCAGAAAAGTAAAAACTTGGTAATACTGGTGTACAAACTTACCTCTTCTTTTCCAAAAGAGGAGGTGTATGGTATAACTTCTCAAATCCGAAGATGTGCCGTGTCCATTCCTTCCAATATCGCAGAGGGTAGTATGCGTGGTACTCAAAAAGACTTTAAACATTTTTTGAAAATGGCTCTTGGTTCAGCCGCCGAACTTCAAACCCAAATTGATATTGCAAAACTATTATTATTTGGGAAGAAAGAGGATTATAATGGGATAGAGAAATTGACTGAAGAAGTTATCAAGATGCTTCATGGATTATCTGGAGCAATTAACTAGCATCTAACCTCTGAAAACTAACCACTACCCATGCGCTTTCAAGTCCCACAATTCATAGAGGTTGAAGATAAACTCATTGGTCCATTGACCTTCAAACAATTCGTCTACCTGGCCGGAGCGGGGGGTATAACGCTGGGGGCATTCAGTTTCTTCCCAAAAATTGTCGCCTTTTTGGTCTCCGCACCTATTGTCGTATTGGGGCTTGCTTTGGCCTTTTACAAAGTCAACAATCGACCATTTGTCATTGTGTTGGAATCTTTTGCCAGATACATTTTTAAAGAAAAACTTTATATTTGGAGAAAAGATGACAAAAAAGTGATAAAAGGGGGCGGATCCAACGCAGAAAACCCGATGGTTTATGTGCCCCGATTATCAAACAGCAAACTGAAAGATATGGCATGGAGTCTGGATGTGAGTAAAGGGGAAGCGGCTGACAACGAAGAAGGAATACCGAATAAAAAATAAGGGGTGTTTCATGAATATCTAATGCGGGCACGAAAGCGAATGGTGATTTAGACAATTATTGTTCTTGATTCGTTATTCGATTGTCCTCATTCAATATTCATTATTCAGTGTTAGAATATATCTATGGCATCAAAAGCGCGCGCCACACAAGAATTCGTTCCAATTGAAGAAATAAGGGACGGCATCATAATGATCAAAGACGGAGGGATGAGAGCTCTCGTCTTGGCTTCTTCCGTAAACTTTTCATTAAAATCCGATGATGAAAAAGCAGCTATCCTACTCCAATTTCAAGATTTCTTGAACTCTCTTGATTTTTCGGTTCAAATTTTTATCCAATCACGCAGACTGGATATACGGCCATACTTGGCTCTTTTGGAGGAGCAAAAGAAACACCAGATCAACGACTTGATGAAAGTTCAGATTAACGAATACATCGGGTTCATCAAAAATTTTACCGAAAACACAAACATAATGACTAAGAATTTTTTTGTTGTAATACCATACTCTCCAGCGCCACTGCAGGGAAAATCAAACCTCCGCAACACCATAATGCCCCAAAAAAAATCGGAAAAGGCGAGTGCTTCAAAGGAAGAGAATTTTCAAGAAAACAGAACTCAGCTCGAACAACGTATTTCCGTGGTAGAACAAGGTTTGGTCCGCTGTGGTGTAAGAGTAGCGCGGCTAGGAACAGAGGAAATCGTTGAGCTTTTTTATAAAATATTTAACCCGGGAGACACGGAAAAACCTATTACTCAAGCGGCTCAACAATAATCTATGGGAATCTTTGATTTTTTAAAAAGTAAAAAGAAAGGCGGCATGCCAACAGGAGGCGTCTCTATCTTGCCGCACGAGATATACGAAGCAAACACACTGGACTTAAAAGATATCATCGCCCCTTCGGCTCTCAAAGTAAGTCCGAAAGAATTGAATCTCGGTGAAAAAATTATTCGCACCTTTTTTGTTATTTCTTATCCGCGTTACCTAGGGGAAAGCTGGTTTGCGCCGATTATAAATCTCGACAGGGTTTTCGATGTTTCTATTTTTATCCACCCGATTGAAACTTCCAAAGTTTTGAAACAATTTCAAAAAAAGGTGGCGGAAGTCCAAAGCCAAATTCATGAGAGGGAAGCCAAGGGCATTGTGCGTGACCCCATGCTTGATGTGGCCTATCAAGACCTGGAAAATTTGCGCGACAGTCTTCAACAAGCTCAAGAAAAGCTTTTTGACGTCGGTTTGTATATTTCAATATATGCAGAAAATGATCTAGAGCTGGACAAAATTGAGTCTGAAATAAAATCCATTCTCGAATCCAAACTGGTTTACGTAAAACCGGCACTCTTCCAGCAAGAACAGGGGTACCGAAGTATTGTGCCGTTGGGAGATGACCAGCTTTCGGTGCATTCCAAACTAAACTCTTCTCCTCTTTCATCCTTGTTTCCGTTTATCTCGTTTGACCTTACTTCCGACAAAGGAATCCTCTACGGCATCAACCGACACAATTCATCTCTGGTCCTTTTTGACCGATTTAGTCTGGAAAACTACAATTCCATCACTTTTGCAAAGTCCGGTTCCGGTAAATCATACGCCACCAAACTGGAAATATTGCGCACGCTGATGTTTGATGCTGATGTCATGGTCATCGACCCCGAACGTGAATATGAATACATGGCGGAAGCAGTGGGAGGAAGATATTTTAAGATTTCACTCAATTCCGAACACCACATCAATCCGTTTGAATTGCCACCCATAGGCGAGGAAGAGTCCGGTGCGTCGGTCTTGCGTTCAAACATTATCAATCTTGTCGGATTGTTTCGACTGATGCTCGGAGGACTTTCGGCGGAAGAGGATGCCATTGTCGATAGAGCCATTACTGAAACTTACGCCTTAAAAGACATTACCGCTGAATCCGATTTTACCAGCGTGGAACCGCCTCTTCTCTCGGATTTTGAACTGGTACTATCGGGAATGGAAGGGGGAGAATCACTGGCTCAAAGACTAACAAAGTACACCCGTGGAACATGGGCTGGGTTTATCAACCAGCCGACAAACATCGATATAACCAAAAAATTTATTGTATTTTCTTTGCGTGATATGGAAGATGAGTTGAAGCCCATAGCAATGTACATAGTCATGCACTACATATGGAGCGCTGTGCGTAAAGAATTAAAAAAGCGGCTATTGGTCATTGATGAAGCCTGGTGGATGATGAAATCAGAAGACACGGCTTCATTCCTACTAAACCTAGCCAAGCGCGGACGCAAGTATTACCTGGGTTTGGCGACTATCACACAAGACGTTGACGACTTTATGAAATCACCATATGGAACTCCAATTATTACAAACTCTTCAATTCAGGTTTTGTTGAAACAATCGCCGACCTCTATAGACAGACTCCAGCAAATATTTAACCTGACGGACGAAGAAAAATATCTTTTGCTCGAATCGGATGTCGGGGAGGGAATATTTTTTGCCGGACTCAAACACGTGGCTATCAAAATCATTGCTTCGTATACAGAAGATCAGATCATTACTTCCGACCCGTCACAAATACTGGCTATTCAAAAAGCAAAAAAGGATTTGGAAGAAAACGGTGGAAAATAAACGTTTACTTATAACGACACAATATGGATAGTGAAAAAGAACTGGAAGGATTGGAGAGGGAGGAAGCCAGTGAAAAGCTTGCTGGCAGTTCTTTGCCACCGGAAATGATGGCCCGACTTACCCGCGCTAGAGAAACGAGAAAAGTTTACGAATTAAACAAAAACAAAAGAATTCTTTATGAGGGTGGCGCTGGTGGCGCTTTCGGAACCGACGAACAAATAACAAACAACAAGCGACCAACCAAAAATCTGGGGACACCAGCAGACAGTGATGACATAAAAAAATCTGTAGGAAATAATGGCAATTATCAATCGCCTTATGAAGGAAACAGTAGGTCATCTCAACAAACAAGTAACGATGATTACCCAACGACCAATAGAAAAAACAAACAAGGAGCCGAGGTCAGGAACCAAGAAGATCAGGAAAAAATTGAAGCAAATCGATGGACAAAAACGGGTGGAACAACAAGATCTTACCCCGGGAGTGAAGGCGAAAAGAAAAACAGGGAACCTAAAGCGATTGAAAAAACGACTGTCGGAAAATTTTTTAATGTTTATGGAAACATAAAAAAGGGTAGGGCGGTTCTTGGAACCACTAGTGTGTTCCTCATGCTATCAACCTTCTTACTTTTTGATCTTACTCAAGCTGTGCTTAACCTTACTTTTGTGGGGGTTGTGCTTGTGCCAATCGTGGACATCGTAGCCATATTGACTATGTATGTGTGGTTTAGGGGGAAAGGCGTAAATTTGGCTTCCCCCAAAAGACTAAAGAGAATGCTCGTTGGCGCGCTTATAGACGTGGTTCCTGTTTTGGACGCCTTGCCCGTGTGGACCGGTACGGTTATATCCATAATGGGGACGCTCGAGGCAAAACCTCAAAAACAAGTACCAGTTGTAAATTCAAGATTAGAAACAAAAAATGTCGGACAAGAACAATATAAACAGGCCGCTTAAGCATGTGAATTGTTCCTTTTTCTTTGAATGGGCAGATTGTATAATGAGATGAGGATGAAATTACTAACAGTATATTTTTTGTGTTTAGTTGCATTGTTTGGCACCCCAGTTTTCGCTTTTGCCCAGCAATTCCTGACCCCAAATACATTTATTCAAAACATAGACGCTACGATTTCGCCCGAAATACCCGGCTCAAATCAACAAGTAACAATAAGTATTCAGGATTATTCTATAGACTTGAATGCGGCAATGATTGTTTGGTCCATAAACGGAAATAAAGTGTCGCAGGGTGTGGGTTTGACACAGTTTACTTTTCAAACCGGAAACAACGGAGTGACGTCCGATGTAAACGTCAGTATAACCCCCAACGGGGCGCCCACTTTCACAAAGGATTTTATTTTTACTCCGTCGGATATCAATTTAATTTGGCAGGCCCTGACATATACTCCGCCATTTTATGAAGGAAAAGCGATGTTTCCCAACCAGTCAAAATTCACGATTGCGGCGTTACCGACATTCATTGAAAACGGCAAACTAATACCGAAGGAAAATCTTATATATAATTGGAAACTAAACGGTGATGTTCTCCAGGCAAAATCCGGATACGGAAAATACTTTGTGACATTGGTGGGAGGATTTTTTGGAGGACCTCAATCGGTCGAGGTGGATGTCAGTTCTGTAGATGGGACACTTCAGGGAAGTGAGACTGCAACAATAAATCCATCACCGACAGAAATCATCGTTTACCAAAACCATCCTCTGTATGGGATACTGACAAACAATGCCATCACAAACTCATTCCAAATGACAGACAAGGAGGTTTCGTTCGTAGCTGAACCATTTTTCTTTAGCAATAATTTTGGCGTAGACCCAAACATTACTTTGAACTGGACGGTGAACGGCGAACCTGCCGGATCTGGAGCAAATGGTAATATGATTACTTTAAGACAAAACACCAATCAGACCGGAACATCTATGGTTGGGATTACCGCGAATGACAATTCCGGGACATTACAGCAGGCGGTAAGTCAATTTTCTATCACCTATTAAAATATGAAATTACTATTATCTTTTCTATTGGTATCATTCATAACTTTGTGTTTTGCCACCATTCCGGCTCATTATGCGATGGCAGTGGATAATTCCACTGGAAATTACACACCGCTGGCGCCTCTTCCGGGAACTACAGTGGACACAGCGTGTAATCCGGCACAAACCAACCCTCCCGATCCCAAATGCCAAACCAATTTGACTACTTATCTGCCAGGAATTTTCAAACTTGCTATCGGTATAGCGGGAGTGCTTGCCGTAATTATGATTGTAATAGGAGGAGTCCAATACCTATCAACTGACGCCATCAGTGGCAAAAGCGATGGTAAGGAAAAAATTACAAATGCCCTCATAGGACTGCTCTTGGCCATAGGAGCATTCGTCATTTTGAATACCATTAATCCGGGGACTCTGAGCCTAACATTGGGTCTCAAGCCCATATCTCTTACGCCTACAGGACAGCCATTAACACCGACAACGCCGTCGACACCAAGTGCAAACGGTGGCGCCCTCACCGCCAACTGTCCGTTACCTAAGTCTAAGGGTGGTGGAACGGTACAATGTACCTGTAGTAGCAATTGTGTCAATGGATCATCAGCCCTTGTCTTTAAACCTGGTCCGCAAACAAATACCGACTTGTCATCGACCTTGCTTAACAAACTTTCGCAAGTGCCAAATGACACAACAGTCAATCTGCCGAGCGCAGCCAATGGGGGCGCTGGTTATAGTGTTTATATAAGTTGGCAAGTTACAGAGGCATGGCCTCCAACAGTGGGACACAAAGATCTTTGTCACTTTATCGGCACTTGTGTTGATTTGAACACAATACCGGCATTTGTCTCCGGTTCCAAACCGTCTCAATATGTAGTCTTACAATTGGCCGCATTGGCAAACCAACTAAAAAATCAGGGGTTTAGCGATGTTATTTATGAAGTATCTCAGTCCGACTACAACGCTTTAATGAGTGCCGGAAAATTGTATCAAGTGGATATGAGCTTCCTGCATTTGGAATATGACACCACAACCGCGCCAAGTTTTCATGTGAAATTATAATAATATGAATAAGAAAACCATATACATAATAATCGGTTCGGTCGTCATAATAGCCTTTGGTTTGATAATTTATTTTTGGCTGAACAGTTCAAAACCAAACACATCGACCCCAAGCGGTTCTCCCTTTGGTAATGGCGGGGCCAATGCATCGGCAAATCAAAACCAGCCGTCAAATAGTGGCGCAAGCGGAATTCAAACTTCATCAAGCAGTAGCACCCCTGTTTCGGGATTGCGAGAGATTGCTGTTGGTCCGGTGTCGGGCGCGACTATTTTTGCGGGCGCCAGCTCCACCACAGTCCGTTACGTTGATAGAACTACCGGAAATATTTATGAATACAACACCGAAACAAACGCAACAAACCGAATCACAAACACCACTATGCCAAAAATCGTAGAAGTGGCGTGGGGTAACAAAGGCAACAGCATGGTTATGAGGTTTCTCAACGGATCAAAGATTGAAAGCTATTTCGGGATAGTTTCCCCGATGACGGCTACAACTACGAATGATTCGCTGGCTGAACTCTCGGGCAACTACCTGCCGGAAAACATAAACGCGCTATTATTTTCTCCTCTGAAAGACAAGATTTTCTACACCGTGCCGTCAGTTGTCGGTATTGACGGGTTTGTTGCTGATAAAAATGGGAGCAACGCTAAAAGCGTATGGCAATTCCCAACGACAGAATGGATGCCACAGTGGGTAACAGAAAACAGCCTGTCGCTTACAACAAAGGCTTCAAACGGGGTCCCAGGAAGCTCATTTATACTCAATTTGAAAACCGAGGCCTTTTCCCCGATCATTTCTAACCTCCCGGGACTTACCACATTAGTAAATCCTGATGGAAACTTGGTATTGTATTCCCAATCTCAAGGTTCAAATATTTCACTTTATCTTTACAATACAAAAAATGACCAAACTGCAGAAATGCCGTTTGTCACTCTCCCGGAAAAGTGTCTCTGGGAAAACATTTCGACCTTCTTTTGCGCCGTACCAAATAGCGGGATGGGTGGGGACATCCCTGACGCATGGTATCAAGGGCTCACTTCGTTTAATGATTATATCTGGCAGGGAACGGTGTCGGAGACAAGTTCAACGAAAAATACCGCTTCTGTAATAAGCACCATGGAAGGCAATTCCATTGACGCCATAAATCTCGCATTAAGTCCTGACAACAAAACTCTTATTTTTGAAAACAAAAAAGATTATTCTTTGTGGTTGTTGCCAATACAATAAACCCCGTTGGGAAATGATATTGAAAATTTAGACTTTCTTATTTCTTCTGGCTCTTCTCAAAGATATTTCTTGAGCCATAGTAAACACGTTGCTAGTAAACCAGTATATGGCCACTACTCCAGATATTGAATAAGAAATAAAACCAACAACAAAAGGGTAGATGTAACGCATTTGCATATTCATACTTCTGGCCAAGTCATCTTTAAAAGACGGTTCTGACCCTTGGGCTCTTTTTGGAGTGGGTGGCATAGAATAGCGCATTTGGAAAAAACTTGAGAGCGCGGCAATGACAGCCAAAGTAATACTTTTTTGGGTGATGTTTATCAATCCCAAAAAATTCATATTGATATTGAGGTTGTGTGGAGCAAACGAATACAAAAGGTCCGTGTTTAGGGTGGGGAAACCGGTACGGAGAAACACAAAATATAAAGCAAGAATGATTGGAATTTGAATAAGTATCACCACTATGCTTGAAAATGGATTTATCTTTTTATCCTTATACAAAGCCATTGTAAGTCTGGCTTGTTCCTGTTTGTTGTCTTGATATTTATCCCTGATGGCCTTGAGCTCCGGCTCAATAGCCTTGAGCTCCATCTGGGCATATACAGCTTTGCGGGAAAGGGGAAAGAGGGCTAACTTTACCAAAATTGTAAAAATGATAATGATAACTCCCGCATCAAACCACGGCAAAACACTCATCAATACGATGAAGGCGTTGTATAGTGGTCTCAGGAGGATGGTTGTGAATAGGGCTCCCATATAATGAATACAATATTACCTTAATATTAGAAGTAATTACAGAAGCCCCGCGGAAACAAAAATCTTCTTCAGATGATTGTGAATTTCCGCAGATGACAGATTTTTCACTTCCGCTTTTGGATACAAAAGACAAACAAATCCAGGTTTGCTTTTTAAAATAAACTCTCTTGCTGTGCCGAGAATTTTGCGACGAATACGATTGCGAACTACCGCTCTCAACGCCACTTTTTTTGAAACCACAACACTGAGACGCGTCGGTTCGGTAATTTTGTTTCTTACCACACGAAGAGTGATTGGTCCACTAAAAAAACTTCCGGAAGGATTTCGAAAAAGAGGAAATAATGATTTCGAAACACGTCGGTGTCGCGCAAGCATAGGTTCTAGACGGAAACCTTTTTTCTTCCTTTTTGCATTCGTCGTTTAAGGGTTTTTCTTCCGCCCGGGGTGGCGCTGCGCTTCAAAAAACCGTGGGCTCGAGCTCTTTTTCTTTTTTTTGGTTGATATGTTTGTGACATGGCGTACATAGTAACAAATAATTGATAACTTACAACTGGTTACTGATAATAAGAAACACCCTATTGATTTTTGTTACAAGTTGTTGGTTATTGATTAAAAAGTTATTTATTGTCCCCAACTTATCAACATAATTTTGTGTTGTGGACAAGTTTTCGGGCTTTTTATTCGGTATATACTAGTGGATACAAAGTTAATGAAACTCTAAAAACACTATGGATCACACACAACTTTGGAATAGTGTTTTGACAGAAATGGAACTGGCTGTTTCCAAAGCCAACTTTCATACTTGGTTTAAAGATACGCAAATTACCAAACAAGAAGAGAGCACCGTCTTTTTGAGTGTCCCAAATGCTTTTGTTAAAGAGTGGCTTATGAACAAATATCATGGCGCCATTTTGAAATACATCCGTGACAAAGCCCCAAATATTCACTCGGTAGAATACATCATTTCCAAAGACGATGGAAAGCCGAGAGACGGCCAGAAAGCTGCAAATATTGGCTTTTTGGCCCCTGTCAGAGGGGAACTGCCTCTCAGTGAATACTACATAAACAAGGAAAACAACCTTAACCCCCGCTATACTTTTGAAAACTTGGTTGTTGGATCATTTAACGAGTTTGCCAACGCTGCCGCGCAAGCGGTCGTCAAAAAACCCGGAATCGTATACAACCCGCTCTTTATTTATGGAAATACGGGCCACGGCAAAACCCACCTTATCCAAGCTGTAGGAAACGCCATCAAACAAGCAAACAAAGATGCTCGAGTGCTTTACGTGACCTCCGAACGTTTCGCGTCAGACATAATAACGGGGTTGCAAACTGGAAAAATCAATCAAGCGAAGGAAAAATATCGCACTTACGATGTTCTAATAATGGATGATGTGCAGTTTTTCTCAAAAACAGAAAAAAGTCAGGAGGAACTCTTCCACCTATTCAATACTTTGTATGAAAATAATCGCCAAATTATTTTTTCCTCCGATAAACACCCAAATCTCATCCCAGGCATCGAGGATCGCTTAAAATCACGCTTTGGGGCCGGAATGACAGTGGATATTCCAGCCCCAGACCAGGAATCAAGGGTGGCGATACTCAAAAGCAAAGCTAGAGCCCACAATCTTGATCTTTCACCGGAAATTTTGGAATACATGGCCCACACTGTGGTAGGAAATATAAGAGACTTGGAAGGAGCTCTCAACTCCCTTATGTGCCAGATCCAGCTCAAAGGCAGGGATCTTTCCCTAAACGAGACGCGAAACTTCATAAAAATAAGCGCCAAACCTAAAAAAATGATTTCTATCAAAGAGATAGTAAAAATTGTGGCCGATTACTACCAAATTGGTGAAGAAAGTATTTATGAAAAGACTCGACGCAAAGAAATTATTAAACCGCGTCAGGTCGCGATGTATTTGTTGAGAGAAGATTTTAATATTTCATATCCTTCTATAGGACAAAAAATGGGTGGGAGGGACCACACAACCGTCATTCACTCGTGTGAAAAAATTAAAAAGGAAATCAAGATGGACGCGGCCCTTCTTCGAGAGTTGAATGAGCTTCGATCGATGATTGTATAATGTGTGGATTGGTTGTTAAAAAAGATGAAATTTTGGGGAATAGAAAAGGATAAGAATCACCACGTTTCCGCAAAAAAAATATTTATCCCTAAATTATCAGAAACTATCCACAGAGTTTAAAAATTAAAATTGTTATATGAACAAGACAGTGAATAGTAAAATAGACTTATCAACATTGTCCACAGATCTAATAGTAACTATAAGTATTTAAATAAATAATCTATGAATATAGAATGTGTAAAAGATAAATTTCTGGAGGCTGTTCAAAAGATTGACAAAATAACCGGCAAGAATCTTTCTCTGCCAATCCTTTCTTGTGTTTCGCTTGAGGCGAAAGGGGGAGAAATACTTCTCAAGGCCACAAACCTTGATATGGGAATTGAAATTTCCTTTCCAGCAAAAGTAATCTCTCCAGGAAAAGTGGCAATTCCAAACAACATACTGCTCCAATTTCTTTCCAACCTGTCCACAAACGAGAAGATTTCACTTCAAGTTTTGGACGGAATGGTTCACATAACTACAAAAAATATTTCTACAAAAATAAAAACCCAACTGCACGAGGAATTCCCTATCATTCCCAAGATAGCCGACGGAATGGCGTTTGAGGTCGAGCCAGATGGTTTTGTTTCAGGACTACGAAGTGTGTGGTATAGCTCGGCGGTAAGCAGTATGAAGCCAGAATTGGCATCGGTGTATATCTACAGCTCGGATGATTTTCTGGTCTTTGTTGCCACAGATTCGTTTCGACTGGCGGAAAAAAGAATAAAGGCCAAAAAAATAAAAGACTTCGGAAACATCCTTATTCCTTTTAAAAATGTCTCTGAGATTATTAGAATTTTGGAATCGGCCCACGATCTAGTGGAAGTGGTTATAAATCAGAATCAGATTTCATTTTCATGGAATGGTGTTTATTTGGTGTCCAGAATAATCGACGGCGTTTTTCCGGACTACAAGCAAATTATTCCCAAAGATCCAAAAACTGAAGCAGTCGTACTAAAAGAAGACTGCGTTCAGGCCTTAAAAAGAGCCAACATTTTTTCTGACACCTTTCATCAAGTGACCTTTCGCATTGAACCCAAAGAAAAAATTTTTGAAGTAAGTACTCGTAACAACGATGTTGGTGAAAACCACGAACAGGTTGATGGAGTTCTAAAAGGTGAAGGGGTCTCCATTAGCTTCAATTACAAGTACTTGAGTGATTGTTTCCAATCGATTAACGTAGATAGTCTGAGCCTCAGTTTTGAAGGTTTGGGACGACCTTTGGTCATTAGGGGGGTTTCCGATCAGTCATTTTTGTATTTGGTAATGCCAATGAACAAATAGCTATAGTTTTAGAATACTTTAAAATAGGCATCTTAAATAAGAAGCAACAAAAACCACCCACTATTGTTAATCGACAAATAAACTGCTTTATATTTGCGTCAAACCATGAACAACCTAGAACGGTATCTTAAAAAGTTCAAAACAATTATTGGAGACAAAGCGGAAGAGAAACGCACTATTCAAGAAGTTTTGAAGTCGGAAATCAACCTAGATGTTCTTTTGGACCAGATTAGAATTGACAAAGGGGTCGTTGTTTTTGACCTCAGCCCGATAGAGAGGGGAGAGATCATTATGCACAAAAAAACAATATTAGAATCATTTTTAAAAAAGGGGCTTAGGGTTATTGATTTGCGTTGACGTTAAACTGTGTGTCGGATTCAACAGAGTTGAACACGGAATCATTTAATACCACCTTCAGAACGTTGGTGTTGGTGATGAAAGGAAAGTCTTTAGGAGTGAAAGTTAGAGAAAACGGTGGGGTGGTAACTTTTCCTATCAAATTATCATTTACATAATAATCAATTTCTTTTACCGGAAATTGATCCGTGTATGTAATTGCGGTAGTAATGGGCTGTTCCTGTCCAAAAGTACTGCCTTGAGCTGGATTTGAAATTGTAAGTGTGGGTTTGTTGCTTTGCAAATGAACGTTATCGTAACCAACCGGAAGAACCGGGTCCGGTGGCTGGCTAATTCCTTGTTGGGTAAGCCATCGATCCAACGCAAACTCCCAATATTTAAACTGGGGGTCGTTGTTTGGGTCTGTCGGGGCCGGGCCTCTAGGGTCATCTTTGTTTAACCAGTACAAAATGGAGTGAATGCCACCAGAAAGAAGCTCTTCGGTACTTGCGACGGGTGTGAAGGTGGTTGCGTTTAGACCACTGACTTTGTCAACAAGGTGAGAAATTCCACCTTGCCATTTTCCACGTAGTACGGGTTTCAGATCAAAAGAATTATCCGGTGGGGGTTGGGCGAATGTTTCCACAGGTACCGTCGCCAGTATTTTGTCCATAAAAGCACGCCACATTGGCGCCACGATAAGTCCGGCAACCTTTTTTTGCATCGGTGTATTGTCGTTGTTGCCTGCCCAAGCGCCAAGAGCCACCGAAGGAGTGTATCCGATAATCCAGGCGTCTCGGTAGTCGTTGGTCGTTCCAGTTTTTACTGCAACATCACGGTTTGGAAAATATAGGGCGGACGTTTGTCCATAGGCCGGTTCTCGAGCAACGTTGTCTGAGAGAATATTTGAAATTTTATCTACAGTGTCCTGGGGCAACACCTGTTGTTCACTGTCTTTGTAAGACTCCAAAACATTACCCTCACGATCATCCACCTCAAGAATGGAGTTGTAAGGGTGTCGCACCCCTTCATCCGCAAAGACACCATAAGCGCTTGTCATGTCTAGCAATGATACCTCCCCACCTCCAAGCACCAAAGTCAGTCCGTATTGGTCAGCTCCTTTGAGACTTTGTATTCCCATATTTTCCGCGACATTGAGCGCATTATCAATTCCAGCGAGATACAGAACTTCAACGGAAGGAACGTTTATTGATTGCGCCAAAGCGTCTCTCAAGGTCATAGGCCCACGAAATTTTCCATCATAATCAACCGGAGAGTAACACCCGTTTTCGTTGGAGGTGCTGTCCGGTGAGCAACTGGTGGAAAATTGCGTCGGCACATCAAAAAGGACGGTGTCGGGCGTGTAACCCTTATTAAATGCAGCAGCATAAACAAATGGTTTGAAAGTTGACCCCGGTTGGCGATAGGCGGTGGCTATATTGAAGTTGCCATCAATTGTTTTGTCAAAATAGTTTCTAGAACCAACCATCGCCAGTATCCCACCAGTTTTTGGGTCAATCACAACAAAAGCGGCGTTTGAAGCGTTGAAATTTTTTGTATTTTGCAGAGCGTATTGGTCGGCAATCTGTTCGCCTTCCTGTTCTATGTTGTAGTCAAGCGTTGTTATGACTTTGAGTCCGCCGTTTTGCACAAGGTCAGTGCCGTATTTTTGTTCCAATTCACCCAAGACATAAAAAACAAAATGAGGCGCTTTGATTCCACCACTTTGTTGGGGTAAAAAGGTGACTTTTTCTGCCATGGCCTGATTGTACTGATCTTGGGTAATAAATTTGTTTATCAACATTTCCTGCAAAACCAAATTTTTTCTTTCTTCCAACTTATCTCTATGCGCTCCGTACGGAGAATAATAGGATGGCGCTTGAGGAAGAGCAGCCAAGTATGCCGATTGGGCAAGGGTGAGGTCGGAAGCGTGGACACCAAAAAAAGTTTCGCTGGCCTCTTCTACGCCGTAAATAGTCCCGCCGTATGGAATCTCATTCAGATACATATTTAGAATCTGATCTTTGGTGTAAATTTGTTCCATTCTAATAGCGAGCACAATTTCCTTTATCTTTCTTGATATTGCTTTTTCTGAGCTCAAAAGGGAATTTTTTACAACTTGTTGAGTGATAGTAGAGCCACCCTGACTAAAACTCATCGTTGTAATATCCGCCAAGAGCGCTCGGAAGAAAGAGGTTATGTCGATACCACCGTGTTGATAAAAGTTTTTATCCTCTATCGCGATGGTGGCATTTTTCACGTTTTGAGAAATCTGATCAAAAGAAACCACTGTGCGCTGGGTGTTTTGGTTGGCGTCGTATAACAGTATTTTGCCGGTTCGGTCATAAATTTTGGTGGACTCAATAATCTGTCTGTCAGAAAAATCCTGCAAAGTGGGGATTTTCAAGGTCGAAACCCAAATCAACAGTAGGCCTGAAAGAAAAATGACAACCGCCATAAGCAGAAGCCCAAGATTTTTCCACTGTCTTTTGCTAATACCGCTAAGGCGGTTTTTTACGGTTCTACCTTGCTGTTGCATACTATGTTTGGCCAATTATAACACGATAGTCTCGTTTAGACTTCTTTCTGTGTCCGCCAATCAGAAAATGTGTTAGATTAGTCTTATGTCTCAAGTTAAAAATGAACTAGTCATAGATGAGCTTCTGACCAGAGGGGTAGGCGAATTCATCGACCCCGATGGATTGTTTCGTAAAAAAATCCTGGAAAACCCCAAAAAGGTGGTTATTAAATTCGGCGTGGACCCCACCCGCCCCGATATTCATCTTGGGCACGCGGTAGTGTTGCGAAAGTTAAGAAAATTCCAAGACCTCGGTTGCAAGGTGATATTTCTTATAGGAGATATCACAGCCCTTATCGGCGACCCATCCGGCAAAACCAAGGTGCGTCCGGAAGTTGAACAGGAGGAAATTCAAAAAAATATGGAAACTTATCTTTCTCAGGTAGGCAAGATTCTTTTGACGAACAACGAAGTTTTTTCTTGGACCAAAAATTCTGATTGGCTTCTGTCGGTAAACGACGTTGAAGCAAAAGATAAAACCACGATTAAAATGCAGGCAGACGGCAAAGAAATCACTCTACCCGAATTACCCCAAAACAATGTGTTGGTAAAAGCGTTTGTTTGGGAAACAACCCGAATGCAAAAAGGTAGGGTGGTCAGTTATTCTTTCCTGAACATACTTTCAATACTGCGTAAGGTAACGTACGGTAGGCTTATTACCCGTGACCTTTTTCAAGAAAGAATAAAAGATGGCGGTGAGCTATATATGCACGAGATGTTGTACCCAATTCTTCAAGGGGTTGATTCAAGCGCTTTGGCTCAAATCTATGGTTCATGCGATTTGGAAGTGGGGGGTACAGACCAAACCTTCAATATGCTCATGGGTAGAGATATTATGAAAATTAACAAACAAGAGCAGCAATCGGTGTTGGCTTTTGAACTTCTGGTCGGCACAGACGGTAAGGAAAAAATGAGCAAGAGTCTGGATAATTATATCGCCATTACAGACACCCCTGCCGATATGTATGGCAAAGTCATGTCTATCCCTGATTCTTTGATCCCGTCATATTTTACTTTGTGCACCTATACCCCGACCGGCGATATCTCTTCCATTGAAGAAAATTTAAAGAAAGGAAAAGAAAATCCCCGCGACATAAAGATGCGCCTGGCCAGAGAAATAGTCGAGATGTATCACGGTAAACAAAAAGCCAACGAAGCGGAAGACAGCTTCGTAAAAATTTTCAGCAAAGGAGGAATTCCGGAATCGATTCCGATGGCAGAAGTCTCAATCGGTACCTTGCTTATAGATGTGCTCGTTGATCATGGCTTTGTCACCTCAAGAGGGGAGTTCCGTCGTTTGATAGAAAGCAAATCGATTGAACAAATGGAATCCAAAAGCATTGTCTCGGCCACAGATATCGCGTTGAAAGAATCAGGCACCTACCGCATTGGCAAAAAACGATTTATTAAGATTGTTGTGACCTAAACAAAACCCCCGCGCAAGCGGGGATTTTGCTATTCATCGATATCGTCAAAACCGTCTAGCTCTTCATCTTCGTCGACTTCAACGTCTTCGTCATCAGGAGTGATTGCTCCCGGTGGTTTCGCCAAAAGATCTTCATCATCCGGCTCCACAGGGTCGATAGCATCATCATCAGGCATGTTACTTTTTTTATGTTAGTAATTCTGATAAAAAAGTCTTTGTAGGACCATCCTTGTTTAGGATTTCATATTTGTATCAAATCTGTTTGTCTTTGCAAGTGGTCAATACACATCCTGTGGATAAGAATTCAACCATCATTGGATGGAAATATATAAAAGACACAAGCTCACCTGTTTCTATGAATTGCAAAGCAGGTGAGAGCTACGGCGATAGCGTCGTATTCGTCATCAAGCATTTTCTTTGTTGATACCCCGATTAGGCGCGGAATCATAGCAATCATTTGTTTTTTATCGGCTCTACCGTCACCAGTAACGGCAACTTTTATTTGAAGTGGAGTAAATTCACGAACGGTTAACCCCAAAAGTGTTCCGGTAACCAGTATTACTCCGCGTGCCTCGGCCACACGCATAGCGGTTTTTTGATTCGACTCAAAAAATAGGGTTTCCACGGCAAGAATGTTAGGTCTATACTTTTTTATCTGATCCTCCAAATTTTTGGCAATAATTTTCAGCCGTTCCGGATGAGAAAATTTTTTGTCGGTGCGTATGCAGTCAGAATAAATAAGAATTTCTTTGCCTCGAACATCTTTTTCCACAATAGCAACACCGACCCGCTCATACCCAGGATCGATTCCCAAAACACGGTAGGTGTTGTCTTTAATTAACGAAAGCTTTTTTGTTTTTTGGGCCATATACTTTGAAAAAGGAGTCGAATAAAACGAATAAGGATTTGATTTTGCTCGCTGTTCAACATTCATCATTCGTTGCTTGTTCTATTCCGCGTTTGTGAACACCTCCTGCACCTCATCATTCTCTTCCAATTCATCCACCAAATCCGAAAGTTTTAAGCCATCCTCATCCGAAAGAGGTATGGTGGTTTTCGGGACCCAACCCTCATGCGTTTTTTCAAATGCCCACGTGGCGCTTCCCATGCCGGCAAGAGAGAGACCATGATTGGATAGAATAAATTTTATTTCTTGTGCCGCTTTGTTTCGGTTTTCGGTCAGGGCTTCTATAACAATGGCGCATCCACCGGGACCGTATGCTTCGTAGGTCACTGACTCCATAGTGGCACTTGATTCACTGGCTTTCTTGACCGCGCGGTCAATGTTGTCAGATGGCACGTTTTCAGCCCGTGCTCTTTCTATCGCGGCACGCAAACTCGGAGACGATAAATTACCACCAACCTTTTTGGCTTCCACAGTAATGAGGCGAACAAACTTGCCGTAAATCTTGCTTTTCTGGGCATCAGTTTTTTCTTTCTGACGCTTTATTTTTGACCATTTATTGTGTCCCGACATTGGATTGGGTGTTAGCTAATAGGTTATAGCTGATAGCTTAATAAAACTATCAATCAAAGTCCAACAACGGATCTTTAAACTTTGTACTTTTCGTACATTTCTTTCGTTCCATCTTCAAGACTACTTAAACCCATTACCTTTCTTCTTTCATCGACGGCCTCTCTATTTTCAATTGGCCTTGGCACAAATTTTCCACCCGTTTCAGTATATTGTGTTCCATAAACTTGATATTTGCCACGGTTTATTCTTGTTCTGTCCTCTAGATATGCAATGTCGTGAGGGCTTACTTCACCAGGAGGTTCTTGTTTCATTAGATTTAAACAAAGCTCTTGAAAATCAACATCATGGTCTGCGTGTTGAACCAAAAGCCAGGCATTTTCTGAACCAGCTCCCCCAACCTTAGATATTGTCGGCCAGCCAATCTCTTTCACAATTTCTTTCATTCTTTTTGTGTTTTCGATATCAATTGAATAATCTGCTGGACCCTCACCTTTTAGGTGTTTTATTCTTGCGGTTTGGTCGCGTTCTACCATTGCCATCATTTCTTCAGCAACTGATTGGAATTTGATTTGTTCGGGACCCTCCATGTTATAAAAGTTTTTCTTGTAAATTTTTGAGTGGTTTTTTACCAATGTGTTTGTAGGCGTGTTCCGTCAGCGTGCGCCCGCGGGGGGTGCGTTCAATGAAACCAATTTGGAGTAAATACGGTTCGTTGAATTCTTCAATGGTATCCTCTTCTTCCGATAGAGCGGCTGAAAGGGTATTGAGCCCCACCGGGCCACCAGAAAATTTGACCGCAATCGCTTCCAGTATGGCCCTATCCGATGCGGCAAGGCCCCGTTCGTCGACACCCAAAAGCTCCAGTGCCTCCATAACAAGAGCTTCATTGAGCGGACGTTTGTTGACTTGTGCATAATCTCGGACACGCTTCAGGAGATAGTTGGCGGTGCGTGGAGTGAATCGGCTTCTTTTGGCAATTTCCGATATGGCTTCCGGTTCCACTTTTACCGCAAGAATTTTCCCCGAACGGTCCAATATTTTTTCTATCTCATCCTGGGTGTAAAATTCCAGGCGAAAAACACCACCCGAAAAACGTGAACGAAGCGGGGAAGAAATCAATCCGACTTTCGTGGTAGCGGCAATCAAAGTGAAGGGGGGTAGATCGAGCTGGATGGTGCGGGCCGACGGGCCTTTGCCGATAATGATATCGAGTACACCAGATTCCATCGCGGGGTAGAGCACCTCCTCAATGGCTTTGTTGAGACGATGAATTTCATCAATAAACAAAATATCTCCGGGAGAAAGGTTGGTGAGAATGGAGGCGAGGTCCCCGACTTTTTCAATGGCGGGACCAGAAGTGACTTTCATTTGTGAACCGGTTTCTTTAGCGATGAGATGAGCCAGAGTAGTCTTGCCGAGACCGGGAGGGCCATAAAAAAGAATATGTTCAGGAGGATGTTTGCGTTCGGAAGCGGCGGTAAGCAGAATTTTTAGGTTATCTTTGATGTTTTTCTGGCCGATGTATTCGTTCCAACGCGAAGGCCGGAGTGTCTGATCCAAAAAACCGACATCCTTGTCTTCATCATTTGATGAATCTCTTTTTTTACCCTCTTTTTTTGCAGTTTTTGGCATGCTTTTCGTCTGAAGCCTATTATAGCGAAAAAAAGAGAGAAGCGCTTAACCACTTGACAGAAAAATTGTTATATGCTAGACTATTCGGTGATATAGGAAAGGGTAAAAGACAAGCAATTCTCCCAGCTTCTTTGGAATCCAAAATATAAATCTCTAAGCAACGAGGCTCTCGGGCTTACCAGACGTTCCTTCAAGGACGTCCTGGCTGGACTTGTTCTATGCTGGGGCTATCCTCAGAGTTACGCCGGACTTTCAGTATGATTATTGAAAGTGTTGCTTAGAGATTTATGTTTTGGATTTTTTTGTAACCAAAACACTCTCTAGCCCCATTATTCATAAAAGAAAATTGCAGGCAATAGAAAAAAACAATGTGTCACTCTTCTTTCTCCAGGTCAATAACTCTTGCCAATTCTGCCATTGATGTCGTACCTTGAAGCACTTTTATAATACCGTCTTGTTTCATAGAGAGTATGTTTTGAGGAGCGGCCACCTTTCTTATCTCCCTTTCACTCGGGTTTGTCAGTACGACTTTTTCAATAGCTTCGTCCGCCAAAATTGCCTCAAAGATACCGATTCTGCCCACAAAACCCAACATATTGCATTTTTCACATCCGACCGATTCCCAAACCTTTTCTCTTTGTATTCCATCCAAATATGATTTGTCTGTCACACTTTCGAGTGTCGTCTCTATGATTTTTTTGTCAGCATCTCCGGCTACAACTTCTTTTTTGCAGTAAGGGCAAAGGACACGAACCAATCTTTGGGCTATGGAAATGTTGATAGCGGAAGTAATCACTTTCGGGTTTACTCCCAAGTCCATGAGACGAGGGAATGACCCCGCGGCGTTGTTTGTGTGTAGTGTCGATAAAACCAAGTGACCGGTGAGGGCAGCGTTTATGGCTGTCTCAGCGGTTTCATTGTCACGAATTTCACCGACCATAATGACATCTGGGTCTTGTCTCAGAGCGGCGCGCAATCCAGCGGCGAATGTATAATTTGTATCCTCGTTTGTTTGTGTTTGCACGATACCTTGCAAATGATATTCAATAGGATTTTCAATAGTTATCACTTTTATCTCCGGATTGTATATTTTTTTCAAAAAAGCGTAGAGGGTAGTAGTTTTTCCAGAACCGGTAGGGCCGGTGACCAATATCATCCCGTTTGGTTTGTTTATTTCATGAAGAAATATTTTTAATAGTCTGGGGTGTATGCCTCGTCCCTCGAGATCTACGGATGTGGCTTTCGGATTGAGCAATCGCAAAACCACGGATTCGGTGTAAGCGCCCGGCAGTAGGGAAGTACGAACTTCCACATCACCGTCGGGAATTTTGATTGAGAAGCGACCATCTTGAGCTCCGGTGACGTTTAGTTTCAGATCAGAAATAAGTTTTATGCGGGAAAGAAGGAGTTTGAAAGTTTCGTGGTCAAAATACAAAATGTCGGTGAGAACTCCATCCAAACGATACCGTAAACGCACCTGGACCTCTTCGGGCTCAATGTGTACGTCTGACGCTTTCATCGCCAAGGCTCCGGCAAGAATAATTTCAAAAATTTTCGATATGCGATAACTTTTTTTTGCTGAGAGGACCTTGTCAATTTCGTTTTTAAGCGAACCGACGTTTGTAACATTTTTTAGAAGATTGGCAATTTCTTCGTTTGAGATATCCAAGGCGCCACCTTGTGTTTCAAATGAATAGGAAAGGTCTTTGTAGCGGTTCCACACTTTGTTCAGACTCTCGTGAGAAACCATATAAATGGTAGGGATATATCCTGCTTCTTTGAGCTTGCTCACAGCTTCTTGGGTTTCCGAACTTTCGGGCGCCAACACAGCCACGTCAATTTTTTTATCGATTACGTTAAAGACCGCAACCTTGGCGGCGCGAGCATCTTCTTCACGGATAACCCTGAGCGCGTCAATGTTTATAGGTACAGCGGATAGGTCCAAGTAGGCCACGCCATATTTGGTGGAGAGCATTTGAGCCAGGTCCTCTTCTTCCTTTTTTTTAAGAACCTCAAAGCTTTTTAGTTGTTTTTCTTCGTTGAATTCTGGAAGATCTGGCATGGTGGATAGTATGTGGATATTGTAGCATTTTACAGTCTCCGTTCCACTCCTTTTGACGCTGTACTTGACAATTTTGGGCAAAGTATGATATAATAGACAGAGTAAAGAAGGGCATCAGGAGTCCATCTTATCGTGGAGGTCTCAATGTTTCGCCCAAATAAGCTCATTCTCGTGTTGTTCGCGGTGGCCACAGCCGGCTGTGGCGGAAGTATCGGCATTACTGGTGTGGGAGGGGTAATCAACATCGGTTTTGCCCAACCCATGCCCGTCACCAACTTGGTGTCAAGGCAGCAGGTGACCTTCGTGGATGTGGTAAATCCATGCAACCCCGCCAAGACGGTGTTGCGACTCACACTGTCGGAGGGGGGTAACATTTACCCCTCCAAGTTCAACTGTTACTTACCATATAGTTTTCAACTGATGGCCAAGGGCTATCTTGTTGAAGGAGACACGGTTTACGTCGGGTACGCGACGACGTACGTAAACCGTCAATACCCACAGGCGTGGAACATCACCTACCTGTGGCAGTAGAAAAAGGGGGCGCGCAGTCATCACGGCGCGCCCTTTCATATTGCCAAAATTTAACTAAAATGAAGGAAACACACATGAAAACGACTGTTTCAAAAAATATTGAGGATACCCGCAAGTTGGCAGTTACTTTTTTGCAAAATCTCAAAGCATCCCAAAAAGGAGCCACCGTAGTATGCTTATCTGGAGATTTGGGTTCCGGCAAAACCGCTTTCGCAAAAGAAGTCGGTGACATTGTCGGTATTCCGCGTGATGAAATCACCAGCCCCACGTTTGTCATAATGAAAATATTTGATATACAGCACCCAGACTTTAAACGTTTGATTCACATTGATGCTTACAGGCTTCAAAAAGAAAACGAACTGATAAATCTAGGTTGGAATGAAATAATTGATGAACCGAAAAATCTTATTCTTATTGAATGGCCGGAAATGGTGCGGGGACTTATACCAAAAGACGCGCAGACGATAAAGTTTACTTTTGTTGATGAGCAAACAAGAGAAATAAAAGTTGAATAACGAATGTCGAATAGTGAATGAACGAAAAATCATTATTCTTAATTCCATATTCATTATTCAAATCCAGGTAACAAAAGTTTTATGCCCACACAAGAAATAAAGAAAAAAAATTCAGCAAACAATAAACGCAGGCTTGTGTTGCTCGACACTCACGCTATTTTGCATAGGGCTTACCACGCCCTGCCGGAGTTTTCTTCGTCAAAAGGCGAACCTACTGGGGCATTGTATGGGCTTGTCGCTATGCTCATAAAAATTATCGGCGAGCTCAAACCGGATTATGTGGTCGCTTGCTATGACCTGCCTGGCCCCACCTATCGTCATGAAGCGTATGAAGGTTACAAAGGCACCCGCAAAGAAATTGAAAGTGATCTGGTGGCTCAGATCAAGCGCTCAAACGACGTATTTAATTCCTTTCACATCCCCATATATTCATCCCCCGGTTTTGAAGCGGATGATATTCTCGGCACCATTGTGGAAGAGACAAAAAATGACAAAGACTTGGAAGTTGTGATTGCATCCGGTGATATGGACACATTGCAACTTGTAAATGGCGAGAAAGTGAAAGTTTACACTTTGAAAAAAGGGATTAACGACACGATTTTGTACAACGAAAAAAAAGTGCAAGAAAGATTTGGTTTTCCGGCAAAACTTTTGCCGGACTACAAAGGGCTTCGAGGTGATCCATCGGACAACATCATCGGCATAAAAGGGATCGGAGAAAAAACAGCCACTACTCTCATAACCACTTTTGGGGCCATTGAGAATATGTATAAACTTTTAAAGAAAGACAGTGAACCTTTCAAAAAAGCTGGAATTACACCGCGGATAATTGAGCTTTTGAAAAACAACGAGGAGGAAGCCATCTTTTCCAAAATGTTGGCGACCATTCGTCGTGATGCACCAATCTCTTTTTCTTTGGGGAAGCCGTGGAGAGAGTCATTCTCTCAAACTGATGCCGAGGCCCTGTTTTTGGATTTGGATTTTCGCACCCTAAGTCAGCGTTTGTCTTCCGTCATGAATCTTGAAACCAAAAGTAGTTCGCCGGTTCAAGCGTCACTGACCGCGACACTAGACAGAATCGATAGACGGGCAAGAGCTGGAAGAGACGACTTTGGCATTGTGGGTGGTTGACTCCAATTTTACCAACCCTACCCAAGATGATGTTTTGCGTTTTGCAAAGACGAACGACTTTAAAAAAGCCAAAGAAATTATTTTTGCAGAGCTCAAAAAAAGAGGTGGGGAATTTGTTTATTATGAAATTGAAAAGCCCCTGATTCCGATTGTGAGACAAATGGAAGAGACGGGAGTGAAGATAGATAAAATTTATCTGAAGGAACTTTCGCGTAATTATCACAAAAAGCTCGATGCTTTGGAGAAAAAAATTTGGGCGTTGGCTGGAGAAGAATTCAATATCAATTCCCCCAAACAAGTGGGGAATATCCTTTTCGACAAACTGCAGCTCACGGCCAAAAATATGAAGAAAACAGCAGGCGGGGAGAAATCGACTCGGGAAAGCGAGCTCGAAAAACTAAAAGACCTGCACCCGATTATTCCGCTCATTCTTGAATACCGCGAGTTTCAAAAACTTCTCTCCACATATATAGATAATATTCCGGATATGCTGGACAAAAACGATCGTCTGCATACCAGCTCTGCGCCAGGCGGGCACCACTACCGGCAGAATGTCTTCTACAAATCCGAATCTTCAAAATATTCCAATTAAGACCGAACTCGGAAGAAATATTCGAAATGCTTTCGTGGCCGAAGAAGGATACTCGTTTGTGTCATTTGATTATTCACAAATTGAATTGAGAGTGGCGGCCATTCTTTCCGACGATGAAAAACTTTTGGAAATTTTTCGCAACGGAGAGGATGTCCACACCGCGGTGGCGTCGCAAGTCTTCGGCGTGCCGTTTGATAAAGTCGATAAGGAAATGCGTCGCAAGGCCAAAGTCATCAATTTTGGGATTCTTTACGGCATGGGCGTCAACGCTCTGAAGCAAAACTTGGGAGGAACCCGCGAAGAAGCCCAGATTTTTTACAACGAATACTTTGCCAAATTTGAAGGAATTTCCAAATACCTGGACAGAATTAGAGCCGAAGCTACTCGAAAAGGGTACACAGAAACCCTTTTTGGAAGGCGTCGTTATGTGGAAGGTATTCAATCAAAGATTCCATACATTCGCTCAGCCGCAGAAAGGATGGCAATCAATGCGCCAATTCAAGGCACGGCCACCGGTGATATTATGAAACTTGCCATGAAAGCTATCGCCCAATTTATTAAAGATAAAAAACTTGGTAAAGATGTAAGAATGCTTTTGCAAATTCATGACGAGTTGGTATTTGAAATTAAAAAAGAAAAAGTTAATACCGTCATGCCAGAAATAAAAAAACTAATGGAGAATGTCCTTACGCCGGAACAATCCAAAGGAGTGGTATTGGTTGCCAACGGTGAAGCAGGCAAGAATTGGGGAGACGGAGTGGAAATTAACTGATGTCGATTTTGGGATTGATAAACAATTTATGATTTACCTCATTTACGGAAATAAAAATGATGAGATTCGCGACAAAGTGCACTCGATAGTGGCTACCCAGGTGGCCAAAAAACTGGACGCCCTCCATTTTCGAGTGGATAGGGAAAACTGGGAAAAGACCAATCTTGAAGAGCTTTTACAAGGTCAGGGGTTGTTTGTCCAAAAATATATCGTGATTTTTGACCATCTGCTTAAGGAAAAAGGTGAGGAGCAAAGAGACGAGGCCTTATTGGGAAGATTGGCCGACTTCGCAAAGTCAGAACATATTTTTATATTTGCCGAGGGGGAATTGACCAAAGAAATTTTGAAAAAATTTGAAAAGAAAGCAGAAAAAGTCCAAGAAATTTCTAACGCAGAAAAAAATGGTAAAGAAAAATTTAATATTTTTTCCCTGACAGACGCTTTTGGAAATCGTAATAAAAAAAACCTATGGGTGCTTTATCAGAAAGCGCTGATGGCGGGCGTGATACCGGAAGAAATACACCCTGTGCTATTTTGGCAGGTGAGAGCCATGCTGGCTTCCTCCCGATCGCATTCTGCTGTCGAATCCGGTTTGAACCCTTATGTCTATAACAAGGCCAAAATGTTTGCAGGGAATTTTTCTGGGGAAGAACTTCGAAAATTATCATCAAAACTTGTCACTCTTTATCACGACACCCGCAGGGGAAGGGTTGAATTTGATAGCGAGATGGAGAAACTTATTTTGGCATTGTAGGTAAATATAGACAAAACAAAATATTTTCGCTATAGTTTTGTTCATGTTTTGAGAGTTTTCCTTTTTTCTCAATTCCAATTAAATATGCGCCCATAGCTGTTTTGGTAGGTATACAGGGAATGTGGTAAGTTTGAAAAGTAAATAAATTATGCGCCCATAGCTGTTTTGGTAGGTATACAGGGAATGTGGTAAGTTTGAAAAGTAAATAAATTATGCGCCCATAGCTGTTTTGGTAGGTATACAGGGAATGTGGTAAGTTTGAAAAGTAAATAAATTATGCGCCCATAGCTCAGCTGGTAGAGCAGATCCCTCTTAAGGATAAGGTCGTAGGTTCGATCCCTACTGGGCGCACAAAATACAGAAACATCCCGCCTGCGCGGGATTTTCTGATTCTGTGCGAGGCGCAGACATGTTTTGTAGTAACAAAACAGTCGAGCCGGGGTCGCGAGATTTTTCTGCAGAAAAATACTTGTGACCACAAATACAGAAACATCCCGCCTGCGCGGGATTTTCTGATTCTGTGCGAGGCGCAGACATGTTTTGTAGTAACAAAACAGTCGAGCCGGGTGAGAGCGAACACTCGGAGCTTTGCAAGACCTTGAGCGTTTTGTATTCAAAATGCGAAAGGTGTACAGATCCTGTAAGGATCGCGGAAATTTTCAGTAGAAAATTATCTGTGACCACTAGACACTTACAAAGGCAAATCAAAAGCGAGGAAACCGGCGCCAGTGAAAAGAAGTGACAGAGCGATGACAAAGATAAGAAGATAAAATGCCATATCGCGTTTCATCAAAGTCTCTTCGTGGTATTCAATAAACATTTCTATGCCGTTGAGAATAACGAAAACTAGCGCAGCAATTTGGGTGTAGAAACCGACAATAAGAGCGACACCGCCAATAATCTCAATCGTGCCGACAATAACAGTGCCAAATTCTTTTTGTTTGTTAAGACCGATGAGCTTAAAAATGGTCTCCCAACTGTCTCTTTCACGGGTGAGCTTGAGGTAGCCGAGGTTGGCCAAGATGAAGCCGATAGTGACCCGTAGAAAAAACGGTCCGATAAGAGAATATGTCAATAAGTCTGGAAATGGATTAAGCATAGGAAGATAATAACATAACGAATAATGAATATCGAATAAGGAATATTGGGAGAAGCCAAATCGTTATTTGCTTTCATCCCCCGCATTCTTTATTCTTGATTCAAAAATAATCAAAAACTTTTCAAAACCAATTCTTTCCGCTATAGTTCGCACATGAAAAAGGATAAACTTTCCTACCTAGTTCTTCATAATATAAGAAGCTCACAGAACGTCGGGTCGCTTTTTCGCACTGCCGACGCAGCCGGAATTACAAAGGTTTTTTTGACGGGTTATACTCCGGCGCCTCTCGACCGATTTAACCGTCCGGTAAAGGAAATCGCGAAGACAGCTCTAGGCGCCGAAAAAAGCGTACCTTGGGAGAAAACCACTTTCACAAAATGTGTGGAAAAATTGAAAAAGGAAAAAACATTTATTGTCGGCATCGAGCAGGACAATAAATCGATTCCATACAAAAAAATAAAAATTAAATACCCTACTGCCTTTGTGTTGGGTAATGAAGTAGAAGGACTTGATGGCAAGGCCCGCAAAGCCTGTGACACCCTTGCGGAAATTCCCATGAGGGGCTCCAAAGAATCGCTCAATGTTTCTGTGGCTGGTGGAATAGCAATGTTTCAAATACTCGGGGTCTAGAGCATTTTCTGATGTGCCGGGCAAAAATGAGCGCTACGGCCACCGACTTTGATGCGGTGAATAATTCCTTTGCACCCGCACTTGGGGCAGGGTTTGCCAGTTCGACGGTATGCGTTGTGGTGAAGCTGAAATTTTCCCAGTTTACCCTCGAGGTTGCGGTAGTCGGACATTGAGTCGCCACCGAAATCTATTCCTTTGCGTAAAATCCTTTTTGTATTTTTCCAGATATTTTGAAAGTCTTTTGATTTGAGTTTGGACACCTTGGTCAAGGGATGAATATCCGAAGCCCAGAGAATTTCATCGGAATAAATGTTTCCTATGCCGGCAAGGACAGTCTGATCCATAAGTACGGTCTTGATTTTGCCGTTCGGTTTTGTTTTCAATCTTTCAGCTAAAACCTTAGCGGTAAAAGATTTTTCCAAGGGCTCCGGTCCTATCGTTGAAAGGTCATCCGATTGAAAAAGTTCGCCAGTCGGAATGAGTGTCACTTTGGCGAAACGTCTCATATCCGAAAGGACAAGATGTTTGCCGTTTGAAAAGGAAATGACAAAACGAATGTATTTATTGAACGGGTCGCGAAGCGGACCGGTTTTCAAAACCGGATCCCAAGGGTCTTTGTCTCGAGTAGTCTTTCTGTATTTGCCGTACATCACATGACCGGTCATCTTCATATGAATAAGTATAGTTTTGCCGTTTGAGAGTTCTATTAAAACGTTTTTGGCACGTCTATCCGCTTTGATAATTTTTGCCCCAATTACTTCCTTTTTAAATTTGGCAAAAAATAATTTATTTTTGATGTGTTTTTTGCCTTCGTATTGCAAAGAGCCGTAATCGGTCCAGACGTCCGCTATACGCAATCCTTTTGCATATTTGTTTATTCCATTTACTGTAGTTTGGACTTCCGGAAGTTCGGGCATGCGATTGATTTTAAATGAGTTTAACGAATATTAAAATCATCGTCCCGAGCCGTTTGAGCGAGGGAAACGATTTTATTGAAATCTTTTCTCCAATGCTTCCCGTGCAATTTCCGCATCGTCCCACGGGATTTTTTTGCCACCAGATACGCACATGTATTGTTGTGAGCCCATGCCGGTGATTAGAATCACATCATTTGGTTTGGCAATCAAGATTGCTTCCCGCACAGCTTCACGGCGATCAATAATTATTTTTGGGATATGTCTTGTGATGCCCGGCATCATGTCGTCAATAATGTGTCTAGGATCCTCGTCGTATGGATCTTCGGTTGTCAGAATGATGGTGTCGCAAAAAGTGTCCGCAACCTTGGCCATACCCGGGCGTTTCCACGTATCACGACCACCGCCGGTGTTGCCCAATACGCAGATCAATTTCTTTTTAGAAATTGATCCCGAGTTTTCACGCGGGATAGAATTACTGAATGATTTATAAAGCGCTTCGAGCGATTCAATGGTATGCGCATAGTCAACAACAACATCAAAGTTTTGTTGGTCACCAATCTTAACGTGTTCACCGCGTCCACGAATGACAGACAGTTTTGAAATACCATGCGAAATTACTTGCAACCCAATTCCAAAAGCTTCAGCAAATGATATTGCTGCCACAAGATTTGAAACATTGTAGTCACCTTTTAATGGAGAATGCATTGTTACTCCTTTGTAATGAAGTGTTATTCCGTTTTCATTACTAACAAAAGGTTTTGCGTTTTCCAATGAATAACGAACGACTTCTGTGGCTTTTCTCGGAACAAAAAAATCTGCCGCTTTGTCATCAGCATTGATTATTGCCACCCGGCGTTTTTTGGGTGATTCGGAAAGAAGCTTGGCGATACGCTGTTTGTGTTTGCTATATTTCTCAAATGAGCCGTGTGACTCTATATGCTCCGGCGCCAAGTTTGTAAAAACAAAAGCATCAAGGTAAATAAATTTGTGACGAAATTGTTTTGCCCCCTCCGAAGTCATTTCAATGACCGCCCAGTCACATTTTTCGTTTATCGCCTTTTTCAGAAATTTTTGTAAATAAGAAAGCCCCGGCATACTCATTCCAAAATTATTCAATTCCGATTTGTTTCCGATTTTGAACCGAAGGGACCCACTAAGCGCTGTTTTGTAGCCCGCTTCTTCCAGTATGGCGTTTATCATTTCTGCGGTGGAAGTTTTGCCTTTAGTTCCGGTGATGGCCACTACACGTAAATTGCGAGAAGGGAAGCAGTAGTACGTGGCTCCGAAAAAAGCAAGAAAGTAGTGATAAGCAGGTTGAAAAAACTTAAAAATTTTCTTTGGTATGAGATGACGAAGAAATTCTTTGATGCTCATTAATTTTTATTTCCAAGAATTTTTAGGGAATGTTTTACTCTTTCGCCGGTGTCGGTGATTTCTTTGGGCACTTTTTTCATGGCCTCGCGGGCTTCTCTTTGGGAGTATCCCAGAGCGGTCAGCGCCTCGATGACATCACTATCATCGGTAATTGCCGTCTCGTCGCCCGCTACCGCCGGTCCCAATTTACCAGAAAGTTCCAAAACAATCTTTTCCGCATTCTTTTTGCTTAGGCCAGAAACTTTGGTGAGCTCGGTCGTATCCTCGGTAAATACGGCGTTGCGGAGCATTTTGATACTGGCCACATTCAGGATTGCCAAAGCTGTTTTCGGACCAATGCCGGAAATCGTAATAAGTAGTTCAAAAAAATCCAAGGTTTCTCGATCGGCAAAGCCATAAAGGTCTAGCGCCGTTTCTCGGACAGCCAAATAAGTCCAAAGAGAAGCAGTTTGTCCTTCGTGAAGAGTCGAAAGGAGTTGGCCGGTGGCGCTTATTTTGTAGCCCACGCCGTGAACATCGAGCACAACCCCGTGCGTGTTGACTGATATAACCGTGCCTGTAAGGTGAGAAATCATGATACGAATTATAGCGAATAAGGACGAATGATACGAATGACTCCGGGCCTAATACCGAATAATGAATATCGAATGAATCCAATCGTTATTCGTAATTCCTAATTCACTATTCGTTCTAAAACTTGCGTTTGAGCAAGGTTTCGGGTAGTATCTCCTTCATGCCAATTACCACATCAGCCAAAAAGGCCCTACGAAATTCCAGACGAAAACGGGATTTTAACCTTGCCCGTAAAAAAACTCTCACTCTTTCAGTCAAAACACTGAAGAAGCTTATCGGAGAAAAGAAAGTAAAAGAGGCCAGAGCATTTTTCCCAACGGTTCAGCAGGCGTTTGATAAAGCAGTAAAAACAAATCTTATAAAAGCAAAGACATCTTCCCGTAAAAAAACTCGTTTGGCGGCAGCAATAAAAAAGATTTCATAACAAAAAACCGGACATGCGTCCGGTTTTTTGTTTGCATCTGAGTAGGAGTATCTCCTTCGACTAAATTATGTGGTCACGAATAATTTTTGTTTCGTCAAACAAAAATTTTCTCGACCCCGGCTCACCATAGCCAATTGCTATTGGCTATATGTTTGCGCCTAGCACAGAATCAGAAAATCCCGCGCAGGCGGGATGTTTCTGTATTCTGTGCTCCCAGTAGGAATCGAACCTACATTTTAACTTCCGCAAAGTTATATCCTATCCATTGAACGATGGGAGCAATACTTTTGTCGACTACGTCGACAAAATATGACTAAAAATGCTTTTACATTATAAACCAGTTTGCAAATTATCCGCAAAAAAACAAAATTTTTTTGGCCAACATTTATGCTTGTCGCATGAACTCACGATACTATCACAACAAACGGAAATTTGTTAGGTTTGAATTATTGGCTGACACTCCTTTTGGTTAAGCTACCAAAATACCCAGTAGGATTTATGCCAACACTTTTTTGATATTCAATTAGCGCGGCTTTGGTCAACTGTCCGAAATATTTTGTGGCCCCGTGCATTTTTAGTTCCAAAGATCTCGGTCCCGCATCTTTGTTCATCAAAAAACTCTGGAGAGCAGTCACATCCGGTCCGGAAAGTCCCAAGTAGAGATCGCGGGTATAAGCGTATGTGGATACGGTGTTTGTGCCCGACGATGTCGTGGCAGGCAAGGTGCCAGTGTCAAGAATCTGAATAAGACTTGATGGAACATATATGCCTTTTGCCTGAGCTTCCAAAATCAAAGCCTTGTTTGCAATTATCAGGGAAATTATTTGCTGTTTCAAAGCCGTAGCAGAAACATTCGAATTGGTGACGCCACTACTACCAGATGTCGGTGGTATTGAATACGAACTACCACCACCGCCACCCCCGCCACCACTTGAGACTGTGGGCGTCGGAGTGGGCGCTGATCCTCCTCCACCGCCACCAGAGACGACTGGGGTTGTGACGACTGGAGCGGGCACTGTGACTGGCGGAGTCACTACAGGAGGGGTGGTTGGGGTGACAGGTGTAACGACCGCAGGGGCGGGGGCAGTAGGCAAGCTTGGCGGAGTCACTGAGCCGGCGCCCATATCTGGGCAGACGCCAGAGTCAATGAGGCTGTAATTGTTTGATGAAGGACTGACAAAGATTTTTGTAGGGTCCGATTGGATAATGAATTTGGAATTGGTATCGAATCCGTAGAGCCGATTTGCTGTTGTGTAATTGTCAAATTCTGATGGGTTACCGGTGTTCCAATTTCTTTTGACAAACAAAGTGTCTGAGCTTGGAGTAATGAAACAATTCTGGTCTGAATGAGTCTTCTGAAGAATGGAAAGTGCCGGGCTCACAGGATCCGAGGCGACATAACTTTTACTAATATACGCCGGCGTATCCCAACCCGCGCCAGTGGTTTCACCGTTCATTCCGAAGAATATATTGTTTGATATTACATTTCCCTCACCGCTACCGATATTCATAATATTATTCAGTCCCACGAATGTGTTGTTTTGAATTATTTCATTTTGTCCTTCTATGGCCTCGATGTTTGGGTCGGTGGACTCTTGGAATCCGAGCCCCCAGAATCCATCGGGAACCGCATAGACTAGGTTGTGGTTGAAGTGAACATTGGAAGCATCGGCTAAAGCAATAGTGTCAGAATCGTGAATGATGTTGCCGTGTATTTCTATCGGTCCATCCATCGGATTTTTGAAGAAAAAGGCTTGGGGGAGGTTGTACATTTCATTTCCAGTAATTTCAATGTAGCCCGTGCCACCTGCGGCAAAGTTGACATAGACTTGAGCCGACAAAACTGTCACCGCGCCATAGTGCTGGAAGTCAGCGACGCCGTGCCATACTCCCGGATTCGAAGGATCGGACATCCCGTGAAATTTGTTGTTGCTGATAAAAATATTGTATGCGCCTCCCTTATCGGCACGATCGATTTTTATCATCCCGACATTGTTACCACTTCCTCCGTATGACACAAAATCGTGAATATTGTTGTTCTCAATAATGATGTCGTGCGAATTGCCGGTGATATAAATATCTGAAGTATTTTTTTCCTGACTTCCGTCGATGTCAAACCCACTAATAGTCCAGTACGATTTATCAATATTGATGTGTGATGTCTGGGTAAACATCGGAACTTCTCCAGGATAGTTTTTGATTGTAATCGGTTGCCCCGGCAAACCATTACGAACAGTGTATTTCGGAATGGTGCTGCCCCAATAGTCTTGAATAGATATCATCACTTGCGATTGCTGGCTAGCATAATAGCTGACATAGAGCATGGAGTTTGCAGAAGTGTAAGTTCCTCCACGCGCATAAATGAAATCTCCCGGCATAGCCGCAATAATGGCGGGTTGGAAGGTTTTGAACGGCGCGCCAAAAGTACCGGCGTTGGAATCACTCCCGTCAGGCGCAACGTAGTAACAGTGCGCCGGAGCGACAGCTTCGCATATGCCTGTATCAGCTAAAACACGGGAAGATGAAAAAAAGAACAACGGGATGGTGAGGAGAAGGAGAGCGACGTGTCTATAATGTTTCATTTTTATTGATGATAGCTATTTATTAAAATAAATGCTCTTTAAAACCCGATGTATTCCATCAGCTTGTGAAGGACCGATTCATTGTGAAATACTTCTGGCAGATGATGTAAAAGATACTCGTGGACATCGTCCGGGTCGGCATCGCTAATCGGCAAAATGATATAAGGCATCACAAGCCGCTGGGATTTGATAAGGACTCTGGAACTCGCCTCATTTTCCTCGAGCCAGAATGATTCAAGGGTGTGATACGGATAAAATACTTTCTCCACGCGAACACCTTTTTCGTTCAGGGTAATATCAATCTCTTTTGGCGGCCGTGCCGCGTATAAGGACAGGACAAAACCGGAGAGGACAATGACGAAAGCAAAGAGCACATCGTGGAGAATGATAGCCGTTATGGATAATGCAATGGTAATGATGCCCACTGCCCAAAACCAATCAGGGCTTCGTTCGTGGTAATCGTATTCCATCGCCTGCCATCCCAATTCGTTATTTTTTTTCGTCATACAACTTTGAATTATATCATGACTTCACTTTAGAGGGGTCAGCGCAGTGCCATCAAAAGGTCTAAAACTTTGGTATTTGCTATAAACAAAGTCAGGATAAAAATGACCGTGCACATGAGGGCGGAAAAAAGGCACCAAGTGCACCAGTGTTTGATGACAAACATTTGTATTGACGTGAGATACATTGAAAAAAGGAATCCGCACAAGCATACTCCGACGATAAGATAAGGCCCAAAGTAGGGCATCTGAGAGGGCAACAAAACAAAAAATGCATAGAAAACAAAGATGAATGAGTAATAAATCATTCCAAGGATTTCAACATTAAGTCCAAAAATTTTGGAGTAATCACTATGGACCACTCTTTCACAGCTTCCCTCGAGTGGGCAGACTAGAGGGATGTCCGCTTTTTTGGTGGCGTGGATGTAGGCTGCGATAGTGAAACCGGCGGCAGAGAATGTCAGGGCCAATATTTCCGCGAGGAACGTCATTGCAATAAGTTTATCACAGAAAAATCGTACTGACGCGCAAAGGTGTGCGCTTTTTTGTCGCGCGTATTCGGATAACCCGATTTGATAATTGCCAAAATTTTAAAATTGAAAAAAGTGGTGAATTGTGTCAATATTTCAAAGCAATTTAAGTGTGTAATACGGAGGAGTGGCAGAGTGGTCTATCGCACCGCTCTTGAAAAGCGGAAGGCTCGAAAGGGTCTCGTGAGTTCGAATCTCACCTCCTCCGCAATGATCCGCGAAAATGTCTGGGAGACATTTAAACGGAGCATCATTTCTAGAGGAGGTGAGATTCGAAAGCCATAGGCCAGCGTAGGCTGGCGAGGCGGGGTAGCGGAAATTTTCAGCAGAAAATTATCCGTCGCCGAATCTCACCTCCTCAACCAACCAGAGATAGGTTATTGTGCTCGAGAAGCATTAAAACAATGATATATAAAGAGTTACCATCGGACTGGAAAGATTTACAGCAAAAAGTAGCCAATATTTTTCTTGATGTTGGTTTTTCTGACGTTGGTATTGAAAAGAGTATAAAAAGTGCCAGGGGAACAATAAATTAGGCCACTCCGTATTCTCGGAGCGGTTTTTTCTTATCTGAGGAATGGCTTTGGATACTAGTGATGACGACTTTTTTGTTGTTGTTGTAATTTTTAAACCATGAAGCAGTTACTCGTTTATATACGTTGTTTATAACTTTTTTAGTAAATTCTTGCCCCGAAATGCTTACCAGATAACTATTAACGTGTAGTTGTGTTTGTGTTTGGAAGACACATTATTAGCCTAGCCAAAAAAATATGAAATTAAACAAAAAATATATGAATGAGGTTAGGGAATTAAACATAAACCACTCCGAAGAGAGACAGCGAAGAATTATTTATTCGCTTCTAGTTGCTTTGGTCTATGTATTACTCCCGTTGAGTTTTGGAAATATTGTTTTTGCAGAACAACAAGGCAATGGACAGATCAATGGAAATTCAAATTATGGTTCTGGCTTAAACGCCGGAGGAAATGCTTCTAATTTTGGTTCTGGTGTGGGTGGTAATACTGATAGTGATGGTGGCAGTAGTGGAGGAAGTGTAAACTCCGGAAGCAGTAGCGTAGATACTTCTGTATCAGAATCAAGTAGTAATAATTCTGGTGGAGTTAATGCGGGCGGGGTAAACTCAGGAGGGGGAAGCGGTGGTACCGGTGGTTCAAAAGGTGGGGGTGGAGAAGTGGAAACTACCGCAGGGAATAATCTTTCGTTTCCTACGATTGCTGGCGATGGATTTGCCATTGTTCCCATATCACAAACATTGTTTACTAAGCAATACAGCGGTCTTTATGTAGGGCTTACGGCAGAGGAAATCGCTTCCCTTCAAGGATACGAGTGGTATGCCCAAAAAACTGATGGAAATATATGGCAAGCTGGTTATTTCCTAAATCCATCTGGAACTCGCATAAATATTTTCGGTGTTGATTGGGGTGATAATGTTGAATCGGTCAATCCTCTTCTTGGTCAGCCGTTTAGGTTGGAAGTGACACTTTATACGAAGCCAACCACACTGATGATCGGATACAACATGAGAGCGCTTGCAAATCCAAGTAGTCCAGATGAGATTCAGGGGACAAACAAGGTAACATATGAAAGTTTGTTTGCGACAGTGGCTTCCCCGCGCCCAACTATGGTTATTCAGCATATTCTAGATGCGAGCGCAACTTCTAGTTTGGTCTGGAATGGGACAGCATGGACTAAGGATGGATTAGTTATTCCAACAACGACCATTAGTTTCGGACCTGAGCTCAATGTTGCAGGTAAATATGTATATGGTGCATCGAGTGGGGGATGGAGACCCGTTGAAGATGGTCTTTATCGTTTGACCTTCTATGCCCCTGCAAGTGACATATCATTTCGAGATGCAGTCGTAGGTAACCTTGCAGACTGGAGTACAACAACAGAAGTTGCAACCGAAACAGAAACTGGCGTAGCGAAGCCGGTAATTGATGTGGCGGATAATCTCACATATATAGACACAACGGTTGTCTCTGGTCGTACGGGCCAAAAACCTGCAAGTACCAGTGGGTCAGGAAGTAGTTCAGGCAATACGGGCGGGGGGAGTGGTGGGCAAACTTCATCTACTCTGCTAACCGCAAGTGTTTTGAGTAGTGTTGATGCTAGTACTGACAGTACAAACACAAACGGAAACAATAACTCTAAATGCGAGCCATACCTTACAGATTATTTGAGTCCTACCAAACAAAATAATCCATATCAAGTTATTTTGCTTCAGGAATTCTTAAATGAAACACTGGGTACAAATATTCCATTAACCGGTGTTTATGGAAATCAAACTATAAATGGAGTAAATCTTCTTCAGACAACATATCCGGATGAAATACTAAAGCCATGGGTTGATGCTGGACACGAAGATGTTTCTCTTGTAAAAGGTACGGGCAATGTATATGTGACAACTCTTGCCAAAATAAATGGTATGAAGTGTCACTGAATTCACCAAAGGTAGGGGAGGTGTGCAAATTCCAATTCGTTGCAAGACATCGTTCGAGGATAAGAACCTAACTCTGTGTTTTAGCGCAAGACTCTCGCTTGGCTTTGGCCAAGCGAGAGTCTTAGTTCAAAGTGTGTTTGCGGATCTAGCATGAGGGAGCTTGGTAGTACAAAAAATGGTATTATCTACAGATAACAGTTAATAATTTAAATTTATGTGGAATACTTATGATTCTTTTGGATACGGCATGCACATGACTTCCTTTTTTGGTCTTTTTGCGCCGATTATCTTGGCCTTTGTTCTGATAGTGATTGCCCTCAAAGGTTACACTTTGTGGCACGCGGCAAGGCGAGATGAGAAGTGGTGGTTTATCGCTCTTCTCATCATAAACACAGCAGGCATTCTGGAATTGATTTATATAATCTTCTTTTTGAAAAAATTCTCGGTAAAAACTGAAAACCAAACACTCAAAGAAGACCACAAGGTTGAACATCAGAACGAATCGAAATAAAAGTTTACAAAATGAAACTGCTCGGAATTGACTATGGAGCGAAACGCGTAGGCATCGCCATATCCGATGATGGAGGAAGTGTGGCTTTTGCCAAATCGGTTTTGCCGGCGGGGCGAGAGCTTGTTTCCGAGATTCAAAAAATATGTGCCGAAGAAAAAGTGCAAGGAATTGTCATCGGAGAGTCTAAGGATTATTCGGGAGCCGAAAATCCAATAATGAAAGAAATTCACGAATTGAAGAAAGAATTTGAGGAAAAACTTAAACTTCCTGTATATTTTGAACCAGAGCTTATGACCAGTGTTGAGGCCCAGCGCATTCAGGGACAGAATGAGATGAACGACGCATCGGCGGCGGCAATAATCCTACAAAGTTACATAGAAAGAAATAAAAAATAAGAAATAATATGATGATAAATAAAACTAAGGCGTCGGACGTCCAAAAAATGGAAACCGTGCGGACAACTTCTCAACTCCAGATTCGTGTCACTCGATCTTATTCGCTATAATTAGTCCATGATTTCCTTTGACGATTTTAAAAAAGTAGAAATGAAAATAGGAGAGATTCTTTCGGCCGAAAGGGTAGAGGGGTCGGAAAAGCTACTTAAGTTGTCCGTAAACTTTGCCGAGGAAACGCCACGACAAGTCATCTCCGGTATAGGCAAATATTTTACTGATTTAAACACGCTTGTTGGAAAACATTATGCTTTTGTCACAAATCTTGAGTCTAGAAGCATAATGGGGTTTGAAAGTCAGGCGATGATTGTGGCCGCAAATACCGATGAAGATATTGCATTTTTTGATGCGGGACAAAAGATTCCTCCCGGAACATTGCTCAAGTAAATAATCAGCCGGAACTTTTCATTTTAGGGGACAATTAGCAACTTTTGGTATCAAATTTTGTTGTATAATTCAGATGTAATGTCCAAAAGCTTCTTTGATTTTTTCCCCACCCCAAAATTTCTTGAAATGCCTGCCCCCGGTATGGCGCTTACAGACGCAGGCATCACTTTCATAGAATTTGGCTATCACAATGACGAGCTTGAAATAGAGCGGTATGGTTCGGCTGACCTTCCTCAAGGCCTGATAGTCGGAGGAGTAATAAAAGACCAGGAGCATTTTGTTCACGCTCTAGAAAATTTTCGTAAAAGCTTTAAGTTGCAACATATTCGTACCTCATTTCCAGAAGAAAGAGCGTATTTGTTTCAAACGACAGTGCCGGATGTAGGCACCGGCGAACTTCGTGACGCGGTGGAGGCGACCATCGAAGAAAATGTTCCACTTTCTTTGGCGGAAATTGTTTTTGATTACAATGTTTTGCCCCAAACAGACACCACCTTGGAAGGCAAGATAAACGTCTCCGTATCCGTGGTGCCGGAAACGGTAGTGCTTGAATATTTGTCTGCTTTTAGAACAGCCGGTTTCATACCGCTTCACTTTGATGTGGAATCACAGGCAGTTACCAAAGCTCTAGTTTCACCCAACGACGCGGGGGTAAGCCTGATTGTGAATCTCAACACGACCAAAGCGGGCATTTATATTGTTTCCGATAGCGCGGTGACATTTAGCTCTATTATCAATGTCGAACCGCCAAACAAACCACGTACACATTTTTCTAAAATCCAAAACAAAAATGTAGAGATGTCTCAAGTTGACATACTTTCGGATTATTCCGGACTCCCATCGCTGGTCCAAGAAATAAAAAAAATATTTTTGTATTGGCAAGCGCAAGCGGACAGACTCAACCAAAGACCACGACAAATAGAACGTATCATTTTGTGTGGAAATGAAGCCGGCAGACCGGGGATAACGGAATATATAGAGAGCGAGACAAAACTTAAAACCGAGCTTGGTAATGTGTGGCGCAATGTTTGCACATTTGAACATTACATACCACCCATTCCTTTGGCCGAGTCTTTGGCTTATGCAGGAGCTGTGGGACTGGCTCTTCCACACCAAGATATTTCTTAGTTTTTATATTTATTGTCATGTTCAACCTTCTTCCAGAACCAGAAAAAAAGCAAATACTCGATGAATATAAACTTCGTCGTTTGATAGTCCTTTTGTTTTTCATTTTTGTCATCGGACTTGTCGCTCTCATCTCTATATTCCCTTCATATATTCTGGCTTCCGCGAAGATCAACGAAGCGCAAGGCAATCTGCTTTCGGTGAAAAATTCCCCGATTTTTTCAGAAGGAATCGCTCTTACAAACCAAATTACACAAGTAAATCAAAAGCTTGTAGCTCTACAACCACCACCGGGTGAGGCGTATGTGGAAGATATTTTCAACGCTGTAATTAAACACAAAATACCTACTGTGCGCATAAATGGGCTGTCGTTTGCCAGGGGCACTTCCGGTGGCAGTGATCTCGTAGTGAGCGGGGTAGCGAGTTCACGAGATGCACTTTCGGCTTTTGTGGACGCTTTGAAACAAGAACCTCTTTTTAGCAACGTGAATTTGCCCGTGTCTAATTTTGCCCAAGACGTCAACGCCGATTTTTCCGTAGACATAAAGGGAAATTTTTAATGACATGAAAAACAGTACACCGACAAAAAAAATATTGGAAATGGCGATTGCTCTGAATGTTTTGGTTTTTGGCGCATACGGTTTTCTTTTTTGGAGCATTCAGAATAAGGAGGCACAAGCCGGAGTGATTTTGTCGGAAGTGGTGCAAAACAACGCAAGGAACGATTCGCTAATAGCCATAAAGTCGTCACTCAGTGAAAACCAAGATTTCATTTCGCAGATTGATTCGCTGTTTATCCCGAGCGATGGGGCAGTGGCTTTCATAAATATGCTTGAGACGCTTGGGCAACAAAGTGGCGTAAAGGTGTCCATCAATTCTGTGGGAGTGACTCAAGATCCAAAAATTGCAAAGGATTTTAAGCAGACTCTCCACCTGAATCTGATGACCGATGGTTCGTGGAGCAACACATTCGCATTTCTTTCAATTGTTGAAAACTTGCCATATCGTATCCAATTTGAACAGGTGAACCTCACTCTTTCCGGTGGGGCTGACAGCATATTGTATAAGGGTGCAAACATGAACAGTCCACGGACCAGGGCGGCAAACGAATCATGGAACGGTATATTTGATGTTACAGTTTTGCAACTACAATAAAATGAAAAAAATTAACTTTAAAAAATTAATCTCACAGATACACCTACCGAAAAAGAAGGAGTATCGGACTATAAGCGGAAAGGCGCAACACGATTGGAAAATATTATCGATAGGCTTTATGGTTGTTGCCCTTATCGTGATTGGAGTAAATACACTTTTATTTTTCAAAGTGAACAACCCAGGACCTTCACAGGGCGCGTCTGCCCAAGATATGACAAGCGGTGTCATCAGCAAGAAAAACCTTGATGATACGGTTCAATTTTTTCAAGCAAGGGCTACACGCCTAACCGAATTGAAACTGAATAAGCCGAACGTCCCAGATCCATCTCTATAATTGTGGTCAGTGGTTTCGTCTACAGACGAAACATTACTTAGCTCGGCACAGAATCAGAAAATCCCGCGCAGGCGGGATGTTTCTGTATTCTGTGCCCCCGGTAAGAATCGAACTTACATTGACGGCTTAGAAGTCCGCAGTTCTATCCATTGAACTACGGGGGCATGCATAACTAATCTTACACAAAAGCGTTATATATTAAAGCAAAAATATTGTGTTGTGGGCACGGAGAGATTTGAACTCTCAAGCCTTGCGGCATACGCTTCTGAAGCGTACGCGTATACCAGTTCCGCCACGTGCCCATTATCTACCTACTTATCATATCAGTGCTTTATAATACGCATAACAATCGTGCATTTGTACCAGTTCCGCCACGTGCCAAAATGTGTTTGTGGTCACAGATAATTTCTTTGCCGTCGCAAAGAAATTTACGCGACCCCGCCTCGCGGTTTTGCGTACTCGCAAAACATCGCTGTGGCTCCCACAAAAGCACAAAATCTGCCGAAGGGAGGTCTTTGTGTCTTTTGTGGGCGGTAGAGGATTCGAACCCCTGACATCTTCAGTGTAAATGAAGCGCTCTACCAACTGAGCTAACCGCCCGTTACCTGCGTATACCTACCAAAACAGCTAATCGCCCGCTTACGTATACCTACCAAAACAGCTAATCGCCCGCTTACGTATACCTACCAAAACAGCTAACCAAACACAACACCTGCGTATACCTACCAAAACAGCTAACCAAACACAACACCTACGTATACCTACCAAAACAGCTAACCAAACACAACACCTGCGTATACCTACCAAAACAGCTAACCGCCCATCACTCACGTATACCTACCAAAACAAACGACTATGTCTGTACAACTTACAACAAAACTACTCTTAATGCCAGATTATCAAATTTACTATATATTAGACGCATGTCTATTTTGGATGAAATAAAAATTCTTTATGAGGATGATAATATTTTGGTGATCAATAAACCGGCTGGCCTTGCCGTGCACGCTGATGGCCGGACAAAAGAAGAAACGCTTGCCGACTGGGTGCTGGCCCATTATCCGGAGATGAAAGATGTGGGGGAGCGCGCGAGGCCGAGTAACGAATTACGAATAACGAACGATGATTCAATATCCAATTCTAAATTCGAAATGCAAAATTCTAATGTTTTGCGACCGGGAATAGTTCACCGTATTGACCGCGACACTTCCGGAGCACTTATCATGGCCAAAAGCCAAAAAGCATTTGAATTTTTGAAGTCTCAATTTAAAAATCGATCCGTCCGCAAGGAATATCACGCTTTTGTCTATGGCAACATTGATGAAAACTTTGGCACCATAGATAAGCCGATCGGCAGAAGCAGAAGTGATTTTCGCAAATGGTCGGCAGAAACAGGAGCCCGGGGGGAACTTCGGGATGCTCTGACTTATTTTGAAGTTATTAAGCGAGGTAAAGACGCCACTTTTATACGGGTGTTGCCCAAGACCGGTCGGACGCACCAGATACGCGTGCATTTCAAAGCAATACATCACCCAATAGTGGCCGATGCGCTCTACGCTCCAAAAAAAGATAAACTTTTGGGATTTCAAAGAGTGGCTCTTCACGCATATTCGTTGGAGTTCAAAGACTTGTCCGGCAAAACTGTCGTAGTAACCGCTCCGTATCCTGCCGATTTTTTGCACGCAATGGAAGAATTTGATAAGAAAAGCTAAAGTTGCATAACCGGCAATGCTGTGATAATGTGGTTTCCATTCTATGAATACAAAATCAATAAAAATTTCTCCGGTCAATATGGCAAGCCGAGCGAAACTCGCGCTTCGGGCCGGTGACACGGTCAAGGTTTCTCAGAAGATTCAGGAAAAAGGTAAAACCAGACTTCAGATATTCGAAGGACTTGTCCTCGCCGTCAAGCATGGCAAAGAAGCCGGCGCCACTTTCACTGTGCGCAGGGTAGCTAGTGGGGTAGGAGTAGAAAAAATTTTCCCTTTGTATTCTCCAATGATAGACAAGATTACAGTTACAAAAAGTTCTGAAGTTCGACGTTCCAAGCTTTATCATATTCGTGAGAAGGCCGCCAAAGAAATCAAGCGACAAATGCGCAACGCCCGTTTTGTCGCGCCTGCGGAAGAGGAGACAGAAGAAGTTATTGTAGAAGTGCCCGTTGAAGAAGCCAAAACCGAATAAATTAAAGATTAGTAAACCCTCCAAATATTTTCACGCGGATTTTCATTTGAAAAATAACACTTTTTACATATAATGTTCTGACTTGCCCGGGTGGAGAAATTGGTAGACTTACTACCTTGAGGTGGTAGCGCCGAAAGGCATGCAGGTTCGAGTCCTGTCCCGGGCACAGAATGCAAAAACATCCCACACAAACGGGATGTTTTTGCATTCTGTGCCTGAAAGTATGCTTTTGAGTTTACATAGCTATTTCCTGGTGTAGTATTAAGAAGCAGAGATATAAGATAAACATATTTATATTATCAGATTTATTTTAAATTATGATTAACCAACAGTTGCTTGATTACATCAAGCAACAACTGCAGCAGAATACAAGTAAAGAACAAATTAGAAGTACTCTAATAACTAATGGTTGGCAACCGCAAGATGTAGACAACGCTTTTTCATTTATATCGAACCCTGTTAATCCACCATTGCCAGCCCAACCACCAACACAAACCATTTCTACCTTGCCAAGCGCCACTGCGATTCTCGGTCAATCATGGTCGTTATATAAGCAAAGACTTGGGACCTTTTTGGGAATAATGATAATCCCAGTGCTAGTAATAATTATGCTTTTTGCCATTTTGGCAGTAGGTGGATCTTTGTTTGTTGTTTTATTTTTGTCAAAACTTGCATCTGGTGGTCTTGGTTTAATACTGCTTTTATCAATTTTAACCTTTTTATTTTTGATAGTTATTTTTTTAGTTCAAGTTTGGGGACAGACAGCACTGCTTTATGCAATTAAAGATAGCCAAGAAGGAATCGGAGTGGTGGAATCGTACAGACGGGGATGGCATAAAATATTACCTTATTGGTGGATAATTTTGTTGTCGATGGTTATTACTGCCGGAGGTTTTATTCTTTTGGTTGTTCCTGGAATTATTTTTGCAATTTGGTTCAGTTTGGCGATATTTGTTTTGATTAGCGAGGACAAAAAAGGAATGAGTGCTTTGTTGAAAAGCAAGGAGTACGTGAAAGGTAAATGGGGTGGTGTACTTTGGCGTTTATTTTTTATTAGTGTGACGTCTTTTATAATTTCTTTAGTTGTTGCTTTTATTTTTGGTATTCTGAAAGTTCCTTTTGGTTCGCAAATTAGCAACCTTATTATTGTATTATTTGTAACGCCGTTGGTGGTAACATACTCGTTTTTGATCTACAGTAACCTCAAAGCTATCAAGGGCGAAATTGTTTTTGCGCCGACAGCGAGAAAAAAAGCAACCTTCATTATTATTGGTATAATTGGACTTCTGGTTATTCCAGCTATTGGAATTTTTTCATCCGTAATACTTGCCAGTCTTAACACCTCTCGTGCAACTGGGACAAATAACGCCATAAAGACAAACTTAGGAAATATGCGAGCTCAGGCTGCGATATATTATGATAGTAATGCTGGTAGTTATGGAATTGCGCAAAACGATTCTTGTGTGAACACCCCAGGCACATTGTGGAATGACCCAATTACGCAAACGATTATCACTGCAATTACGAACGCTGACGTAATTCCTGTGTGTAACAGTGCGGCAACAGCATGGGCAATGTCTGCTACCCTAAAAGTACCAGAAACAGGGGGTTCATATTGGTGTGTTGATTCTACCGGAGTCTCAAAAGGTGAGAGTACAAATCTTGGCTCCGGGGTTGTGGCTTGTCCATAGTTATTTTATTTATTACTGGGTTCTTGAGCTAGCAGATTAGTTATTAAATATCTTCACTAGTTTCAATTTCTGAATTCTGTGGTATAAATGGGGAGCTTTATCTGAAGCATATGGTGCCTATGGTGTAATGGTTAGCACTGAAGTTTGTGGAACTTCCAGTTCGGGTTCAAATCCCGATAGGCACCCAAGAGACATTTTTCCTCGATAAACATTTATTTTGAAGATTGTTTGTGGTTCTGATCGACAGGTTGCCGAAAGGCGTTTATAAGAACATACTTAACGGGTTAATTTAGCAGTCTAACTTTTAACTATATGCACTCACTCACCGTGTTTTTTGTCGGCATTGCCGTCGCTCTCGCTATTGTGTTGTGCCTCACATATTTCATCAGGGGTGGCACTCGTTTCAATAGCACTGTCATATTTGTCGCCGGTTTTGTCATAGGTATGCTCACCTTGTATATTAAAGTTAAATTGTTGGGTTTTTAGTCAAGTAATAGTGGTTTCGTGCACAGGGTTAAGTGCTGGGGTATAAAATGAGATCCTTTTGGCCATTAGTTTAAGTGATACAATTAGATTGTTATTATCGATAACAAAATTTCAATGTCTCGTAATCACAATCTTCGCGAGATCGCAAAGTTTCTTTCTGGTCTAGTGGTGGGAGACTTTTTTTGTGGTCTTTGGTTCTCGGCGTACCAAGTATTACCCGTCAATTTTTTCGGCGTGACAGTCACTCCTTCGATGGTGGTGCCATGGATGATGTTTGATGTAGCCCTTTTCATTATCCTTGTGCATTATGGTTGGCACATAGGTCGCACGCCGACTCTGAGTAAGCCGATTTTCTTTCGGGTAGTGGGGTCAATTTTAGGCATCGTCACTTTGGCGCACCTACTCCGTCTTTTTGTTAGCGCTGATGTCGTTATTGTCGGTTGGACAGTACCTCTATGGTTATCATGGATAGGTGTCGTAGTAGCTGGCTATCTGTCATATATGAGTTTTCGTTTGGCGTTGGAGATGAAGAAGTAGGTTTCAAGACAAAGATTTGGCACGATGATTCGTATGCAATACTTGAGAAATTTATTAAAAAGTAAAACGGTAGTGGTTGTGGCAACTAT
>CAWBLF010000002.1:0-30712 GCA_963789635.1 uncultured bacterium
AATTCAAGACAGATGGAAAGACATCTAAAAGGTGTTGCTAATCATTATCGCATTGATATTTTGCTTTTATTGAAAAGTAAAGGAGTGCTAACCCTAGACGACATTGCTGATAACCTGAACGCAAACATAAAAACGGTATCGGGGCAATACTGTTAAATTGGTTCATTCAGGTTTATTAAATAAAAAATACGCAGGAAATTCGGTTGAACATTCTTTGTCGCCTTACGGTAAAATTTTTGTTGATTTCCTGAAACATTCTCTAATTCTTGAGAAAACAAGAATGATTGAATATATTTAAGGCTGAACGATACTTTGAAATAAACCACAAAATTGGTATTATCTTGCATATGACAAACGAGGAGAAAATAATGCTTTCCGGGGTCCAACCGACAGGCAAACCGCATATCGCCAACTATTTCGGCGCAATGAAGCAGTTTGTTGATTTGCAGAATGAATACAAAAGTTATGTATTTATTGCTGACCTTCACGCTTTGACCAGTATTCAGAATCCCAAGGAAATGAGCAGTAACATTTTGAGTGTGGCCACTGATTATCTGGCAATTGGTTTGGACCCAAAGAAGACCACGATATACAAACAATCGGATGCACCACAAGTGGCCGAGTTGGCTTGGGTTTTTGAGTGTATTACCACAATGCCGTATCTTATGCGTGCCCACGCATTCAAGGACGCTTCGGCCAAGAACAGGGAAATCAATGTGGGAGTATACAACTATCCTATGTTGATGGCTGCCGATATTCTCAGACACGACCCCGATATTGTACCGGTTGGTCTGGACCAAAAGCAACATGTAGAAATTGCTCGGGACACGGCAGAAAAGTTTAATCGCATTTTCGGAGAAACTTTCAAGGTGCCAAAACCTCTGATAATGGAAAATGTTCAAACTATAGTTGGCACAGACGGACGAAAAATGAGTAAAAGCTACAAAAATACGATTGAGCTTTTTGCTTCGGACGAAGAAATAAAAAAGCTGTAATGTCCATTGCCACAGATTCAAAGGGAGTAGATGAGGCAAAGGATACAGAAAAAGATAATGTCTTCGCACTTCACAAATTATTCACCGAAGGACCAGAATTTGAAGAGCTCAAAGACCGATACGAATCAGGAGGCATTGGTTACAAAGAATCAAAAGAAATTTTGATTAAAAATATTATCAAGTATGTGTCACCACTTCGCGATAAAAGAAAGAAGTTTGAGGATAATCCGGGTTTGGTCAAAGAAATTTTGACTGAAGGTGGTAAAAAAGCCAGAATTGAGGCCGAAGAAAAAATGGAAGAAATACGAGAAAAGGTTGGTACAAAATTGTCATGAAAAGAACACTAATAAAAGATCTCAACGAACATATTGGTAAAGAGGTAACCATTTCTGGATGGGTAAATATAAGACGCGACCAGGGTAAAATGGTCTTTTTTGATATGCGTGATATGTCAGGTTCCGTCCAGTGTGTTGCGTTACCAAGTCGTGTCCAGGTTATTGAAGTTGCAAAAGAATTTAGGTCAGAATGGGTTCTCAAGATTCAAGGTCTGGTAAATAAAAGACCGGAAAAAAATATCAGTGAAGGAATTCAAAACGGAAATATTGAAATTGAAGCCGTAAATATTGAAGTCCTTGCAAAATCTGAACCATTACCATTTGACATCTCACTCAACGGTTACAACCTAGATATTACTACAGAGCTAGACAATCGGGCACTCGTACTAAGACAGCCCAAAATCCAAGCAATTTTTAAAGTTCAAGAAACAATCATTGATTCTTTCAGAGAATTTATGAAACAGAATAGTTTCTTTGAATTTCAAGCTCCAGCAATTACACCAGCTACCGCTGAGGGGGGGCGGAAGTTTTTCAAATTGACTATTTTGGCAAAAAAGCTTTTTTGACCCAATCACCTCAGCTTTACAAACAAATCGTGATGTCGGCTTTTGAACGTTGTTTTTCCGTAAACAAAGTATTTCGGGCAGAGCCCTCTTCGACCACAAGACACCTTACAGAAGTGGTTTCGCTGGACGCTGAAATGGGTTTTATTGATTCATGGACCGACGTTCGCGATATGGCCGAAGAAACCGTGAGACATATGCTCAAGCAAGTTGAAACAAAAAACAGTGAACATCTAAAAATTCTTGGCGCGACACTTCCTGTAATGATTGAAAAAACACCAACACTCTCTCGCTTCGCGAGGTTCAACAAAAAATATTTGAGACATACGGGAGAGATGTTCGAGGAGAAAAGGATACCAATCCTCAAGACGAAAGGGAGATTTGTGAAATAGTAAAAAAGGAAACTGGTTCGGATTTTGTATTTATTTATGGTTACCCATCACGCAAGAAACCTTTTTATGTTTATCCAAACCCAAAAGAACCAGAGTTTAATGAAGGTATGGATCTTATTTGTCGCGGGGTGGAGTGGCTTTCAGGAGGTAGAAGGGTTAATGATTATAATCAACTTCTGGAGCAAGTGAAGACTTGGAATATGGATCCAAATAAAATTACCATGTTTCTTCAAGCCTTTAAATATGGTGTGCCTCCTGAAGGCGGTTTTGCGCTTGGGGCTGAGCGAATAACCATGCAAATTTTGGAGTTGAAAAATATTCGTGAGGCTTCAATATTTCCACGTGATATGAATCGGATTGATGAGAGGTTAAATAGTGATGGATTTTAGTAATGGATGAAATTGATTTTAAAATCAAAACTGAGACGTTTGAAGGGCCACTTGAGCTTCTGCTTTCTCTTATAGAAAAACGCAAACTGTTTATCAATGACATTTCACTGGCCCAAGTAGCAGATGATTATATAGAACACATTCACAAACAAACGGAGTTTCCGATGGGGATGACCGCGCATTTTATTCTCATTGCATCCACACTTCTTCTTATAAAATCAAAATCTCTTTTGCCATCGCTCGATTTGACCGAGGATGAGGAAGGAAGCATTGAGGATTTGGAAGGTAGGCTAAAGATGTATCAAAAAGTACGGGATGTTTCAAAACAGTTGGAAAAGATTTTTGGAAAAGAAATAATTTTTTCAAAAAACAGAGAGAAAAACATTACCCCGGTATTTTCTCCAACCGATGAGTTGCAAACACTCAATATTCTTGAATCTATGAAAAGGGTGATTAACTCATTACCCAAGATCGAATTTCTCCCGAAAGTGGTCGTCAAAAAAATTGTAAGTTTGGAAGAAATGATTGACCGTCTGACTGAAAGAGTAAAATCAAATCTCAAAATGAATTTTAGTGAGTTCGCCAAGACGCAAGGAGAAGCAAAATCAAAAGGAGCAAGTCACAAAGCCAATAAAGCCGATAAAGTGGCTATTATTGTGAGTTTCTTGGCTATGCTTGAATTAGTAAAGCAAGGACTCATAAACGTTCATCAAGAAAATTTTTCCGAGGATATCTCTATGGAAACTCAAAATTTTGAGGTTCCAAATTATCACTAAATTTGTTAGAGTTCAAAGCACTATGGAAATTTCAGATGACAAAAAAATTGAAGCGATTCTATTTTTTCGCGGTGAAGTGACCTCGATTGACGATTTGGTCAGATACACGGGAAAGTCAAAAAGCGAGGTGGAATCGGCTATCAAAACTCTAAGTGAGAAGCTTACCGATAGGGGACTATGCTTGGTACAGGCTCAGCAGGGTGTTATGCTTGGGACCGCGCCGGATTTGAGCCCTGTTATTGAGCAAATTGCAAAAGATGAGCTTTCTAGGGATATTGGCCGGGCAGGGCTTGAAACGCTTGCTATAGTGCTATATAAAGGCTTTGCGAGCAAGCGTGAGATAGACTACATCCGTGGGGTGAATTCGGGCTTTATTTTGAGAAATCTTCTAATCAGGGGGTTAATCAACAGGGAAGAAAGAGAGGGAGAAAGAGGGTTCATATACACACCAACTATCGACCTTTTGTCGCATATGGGGATTTCAAAAACCTCTATGTTGCCCGAATTTGAGTCCATGGAAAACGAACTTAAAAATTTTTTGAAAAAGTCAGCCGATGAACCGACCGAAAACCAATGATACCGCTACCGAAGTCAAATCAAAACACAATTGATAATAGACGATTGATAAACTTGGCGTTGATGCTTGTTTTAGTGTTGTCTCTGTTTGCTTTGGTTTCTTTGTCTATGAATCAAACCAGAATTGCTCACGACACAAATAATATTGCAAAGATAAAGAGTGACCCTTTCGATAACACGAGTATATTGGCCAAAGGCGCCATAGTTTATGATATTGCTGCTCAAAAAATACTTTATTCAAAGAATCCAGATGAAGTTTTACCGCTTGCTTCTATAACAAAAATATTAACAGTTGTTACAGCAGTAGAAATATTACCCAAGAATACGATTGTGACTGTCAAAGAAGCTTTTTTGGCTCAAGAGGGCGATAGTGGTTTGTATAGAGACGAAAAATGGAAATTGAGCGATTTGATTAATTTTAGTTTGGTCGTTTCATCAAATGATGGAGCAGCAGCTATAGCAGGAGCTGCCGGAGCTTTCGTTACCAATCAAAACCCAAGCAATATAACTATGGATGAATTTGTAAACCTTATGAACGCCAAGGCAAAAGAAATAGGAATGAACTCTTCTCGTTTTTATAATACCAATGGCTTGGATGTTTCTACTACCCAAAGCGGAGGATATGGTAGCGCGCGCGACGTCGCCACATTATTCGCATACGCGCTTAAGAATCATCCGGAAATTACAGACGCTACGCGTTATGATCAACTTTCATTTACATCTAATAGCAACAAATTGCATATGGCAATAAACACAGATAAGGACGTAAATACAATTCCGGGCCTTTTAGTTTCAAAAACTGGGTATACAGACTTAGCGGGGGGAAATCTCGGTATTATTTTTGACGCGGGCATCGGCAGACCGATTGCCGTGGTGGTGCTCGGTTCTACCTATGATGGTAGGTTTTCGGATATGAGCACATTGGTCCAAAAAACCAATGCCTATATTGCCGAAGGCAATTAAATCGCAATCCAACTATGATAAAATAAAAATATGATTATAAATATTGTCAAAGTATTCTATCCGGCTGTCATCTCATTCATAATCGGTATTCTCATCACCCCTACAGTATCGGACTATCTCTATAAACATGAGATGTGGAAAAAGAAAAGTGTTCCCGTTGCCACGGATGGAAGAACGGCGGAGATTACTCAAAAGTTGCACAACGACGAAGGAAGAAAGACCCCGCGTATGGGTGGAATCGTCATCTGGGCATCTGCGCTTCTGACAGCGTTACTTATGTGGGTAATTTCATATTTCTTACCGAGCGACTTGTCAGCAAAACTTGATTTTATAAGCAGAAATCAAACGTGGCTTCCACTTTTTACTTTGGTGGCAGGGTCAATAGTCGGACTGGTAGACGATTATTTGGTGGTGAAAGGCGGGGGAGGGCATATTGCCGGTGGTCTATCAGCAAAAAAGAGAGTCACCATTGTGGCCATCATTGGATTGCTGTGCGGAACTTGGTTTTATGAAAAATTAGGAATATCGAGCATAGGTTTGCCGGGCAACGGCTCTTTAAACCTCGGTCTAATGTTTATTCCTCTATTTTCGGTGGTTATGCTGGCGACATATTCGGGAGGCGTTATCGATGGTATTGACGGACTTTCCGGAGGGATTTTTGCCACAATGTTTACCGCCTATGCCGGGATAGCTTTTTACGAGCAACAAATTAATTTGGCTTCGCTATGCCTTGTGATTGTCGGCGCCACTCTGGCTTTCTTGTGGTTCAATATCCCGCCGGCTCGCTTTTATATGTCCGAGACGGGCGTAATGGGCCTTACAATAACGCTTACTGTGGTAGCCTTTAGCACAGATAAACTGGGAGGGGGATATGGAGTGCTTGTGCTTCCTATTATCGCTTTTCCGCTTCTCATAAGTTCGCTATCATCAATCATCCAACTCCTTTCAAAAAAATATCGTAACGGAAAAAAAGTTTTTATTGTCGCGCCCATTCACCATCATTTTGAGGCTCTCGGTTGGCCGTCATATAAAGTGACTATGCGCTTTTGGATTATCGGTGTGGTTTTTGCGATGCTTGGAGTCATCCTTGCCCTGGTTGGATAATCCCAACAAAATTTGATAGCTCTCTGCTATAATATACAGTCATTACAAGAGTGACGTGGTAGTTCTTCAGGCTGAATGAAAAAAACACAAACAGTCGATAAGCAATTTTTTATAAGCACAGTAATTCTCATTATTGTCGGTTTTTTAATATTTAGTTCGGCGTCGTTAGGCTTGCTTGCCACTAGTGGCAACACCTATTCTAGTGTGGCCTTTTCACAAACTTTCTATGGTTTGTTTGGTGGAACTATCGCCATGCTGATTGCCAGCAGAATTCAGTATAAAAATTGGCGTAAATATGCATTTTATTTGTTTGCCGGTTCACTGATTTTGACGGCTATGGTTTTTTTACCAAAAATTGGCCTTGAGCATGGAGGAGCAAGACGCTGGCTTGCTCTTGGAAGCTTTTCATTCCAACCCGCCGAATTTCTCAAGACCGCATTTATTTTATATTTTGCGGCTTGGCTTTCCAGCATCAAAGCCAAAGTTGCGACAATAAAATATGGTTTGTTGCCGTTTGTCGTTATGTTGATTATTGTCGGTGCAATTATGCTCAAGCAACCCGACACGGATACATTTTTTTTGATACTTACTACCGGTTTGGCTATGTTTATAACCGCTGGCGGTAGATGGCGCCACGTCGCCATTTTGTTTGTAGCCGCTCTTATCGGCTTGGGACTAGTCGCTATGGTAAGACCTTATGTTATGGATCGCATTGTTACTTTCTTTCATCCCAGTGAAAATGGTCTAACATCCGGATATCAAATTCAACAATCACTCATTGCTATCGGTTCCGGCGGTCTTACCGGAAGAGGTTTTGGCCAGAGCGTTCAAAAATTTAATTTTTTGCCGGAGGCCATAGGGGACTCGATATTTGCCGTAGCGGGTGAAGAGTTTGGTTTTGTTGGCACAGTTGTTTTGGTGTCGCTGTATGTATTTTTTGCTTTTAGAGGTCTCAAAATTGCCAAAAACACCGAGGATACATTCGGTAGACTGTTGGTTGTCGGAATTGTTATACTCATAGTCGAGCAATCATTCGTAAATATCGGTGCTATGCTTGGCGTCTTGCCGCTCAGTGGAAATCCTTTGCCATTCATAAGTCATGGTGGAACAGCGCTACTTATAACACTTGCTCAAGTCGGTATAATACTAAACGTCTCAAGGTATCAGAAAAAAACATAACTTTTTAGATTATTAAATGAAAATTTTATTTACTGGAGGTGGCACGGGAGGGCATTTTTATCCGATTATAGCGATAGCGGAAGAGCTTCGTGCGTTGGCTCGTGAAAATAAAATTGTCGATATGGAGCTTTACTACATGTCGCCGTCACCTTATAACGCCGGAGTTTTGTATAACGAAAAAATTATTTACAAAAAAAATTACGCTGGTAAGATGCGTAGGTATTTTTCTGTTTTAAATTTTTTTGATATTTTTGTCACAGGGTGGGGGATATTGAGGTCGCTTTGGGAAGTTTTTCTGATATACCCCGATGTTATCTTTGGCAAGGGCGGGTACGCAAGCTTCCCGGCTCTTTTTGCGGGTAGGATATTTCGTATTCCGGTTATTATTCACGAATCCGACAGTGTGCCAGGTAAGACAAACATGTGGGCTTCGAAGTTTGCCGAAAGAATCGCTATATCTTACGCAGAAGCAGCCGATCGATTTCCAAAGGGCAAAGTGGCGTTTACCGGAAATCCGATTCGTAAAGACATTGTTATTCCACTGACGACCAACGCTCGCGCATATCTTAAACTTGATCCAAATTTGCCGGTTATTCTGATACTTGGAGGTTCACAGGGTTCGCAAATTATAAACAGTGTAATAATGGAAGCCCTGCCGCAACTGGTAAAGAAATACCAAGTGTTGCACCAAACCGGCAAGAACAATTTGGATGAAGTCAAAAAAATATCAGAAGCTGTTCTTTTTCGGAATCCAGACAAGGATCGCTATCATTCTTATGATTATATGGATGCGCTCACTTTGCGTTCCGCGGCTGGAGCCGCAAACTTGGTGATCTCCCGAGCCGGTTCCACTATTTTTGAAATTGCCAATTGGGGGGTGCCATCCATAATAATTCCCATCAGGGAGTCAAATGGCAATCATCAAGTCAAAAATGCCTTTGCTTACGCTCGAACCGGATCAGCTCAAGTGATAGAAGAGACAAATCTTACGGGTAATATTTTAAATGCGGAGATAGACAGAATACTTCAAAACCCGGAGTTGGTGCAAAAGATGAAAGAGGCATCAAAAAACTTTATAAAGCTTGATGCCGCCCGTCTTATCGCTGAGGAGATAATGAAGATTGCTCTTCGTCATGAAATCCATTGATAAGAAAGAATATCAGAAGTAAAGCAATCTAATGAAATTAAGCGCAACAAAAAAGCCCGTTGTCCGCATTGCCCCTTCTCCAACAGGTTTTTTCCACATAGGGACAGCGCGTACTGCTCTTTTTAATTTTCTGTTTGCTCGCAAACATGGTGGCACTTTTATCCTACGTAGCGAAGATACGGATTTTGAGAGGAGTAAAAAGGAATACGAAGACGATATATTGTCCGGCATGGATTGGCTTGGTCTTACCTATGATGCGTTTTACAAGCAGACCGAACGATTGGAAATTTACAACAAATATATAAATGAGATGCTTCATGCCGGCACGGCCTATGTTTCCAAAGAAAATCCAAAAGATGCCGAAACCAGAGAGGAAGTCATCCGCTTCAAGAATCCAAACAGAATTGTTCAGTTTGAAGATATGATTCGCGGGACAGTATCATTCGACACTACCGAGCTCAAAGATTTTGTTATTGCAAAAAGTATTGATGAACCATTGTATCATCTGGCGGTGGTGATAGACGACCATGAAATGGGCGTAACGCATGTCATAAGAGGAGAAGACCATATTTCCAATACCCCACGTCAAATCCTTATCCAAGAAGCCATCGGAGCAAAACGACCGGTTTACGCGCATTTGCCCCTGATTTTGGATAGCGACAGGAAAAAATTGTCAAAGCGTAAGCACGGTGAAAGCGTTTGGATTGATTTCTACAGAAAGCAGGGATATTTGCCTGAAGCGCTGTTGAACTTTTTTGCGCTCTTGAGTTGGAACCCGGGAACCGAACAAGAAATTTTTACATTGACCGAGCTCATCGACGCCTTTGATATGGAAAAGGTGCAGAAAAGCGGAGCAATCTTCAACGACGAGAAACTCAAGTGGATGAACAAAGAACATATGAAACTCCTGCCTACGGATGTGATAAAAAGAAATATCAGTGAAAGATTTCAATTATCCGAGAAATTCAAACAAAAAGGTTGGCAACTTGGTGACGAAAAACTAAATCGATTGTGGAAAACCATATTTGAACGCGTTTCGTATTGGGGTGAAATCACCGACCTCGCCGATTCCGGAGAGCTGGATTATGTGTTTGAAAAACCGCATTTTCCAAAAGAATTACTGTTATGGAAATCTGGAAAAAATGAGCAAAGCGCGGATGCGAGGTGATAGTGAGAAAAATTATATGGACGTTTACAGTCACCTAGAGCAAATTCAAGAACTTATCAATCAAGTCCTAGAAAATGATTTTAATGCCGAATCGGTAAAACAAGCTGTTTGGGATTACGCCACAAAAGAGGGGAGAGGCGCAGTGCTTTGGCCGATGAGAGTAGCCCTGTCGGGCAAAGAGAAGTCCCCCGACCCATTTATCCTTTCTGAGATATTGGGGAAAGAAGAAACTTTGATGCGACTTCACAATGCCACAAAAATCTAATTTTGGCTAGTCTTCATCTTTTATTTAAATTTGTCACGAAAGTGGCTTGCGTATTTGTCTTAGCTCAATTAATCTTATTGGTAATGAAAACGACAAAACAAGGGTTCATTGGACTAATCATTATGATAATCGTAGCCTTGGTGCTTACACAAGTCGTCTTCAAAATTGATGTGATAAGCTATTTGAGATCATTACAACAGTCAAATGGAGTCTTGGGATACCTTGTCCGCTTTGTCATACTGGTCTGGGATAAGTTTCTTATAGCGCCAGTCACATTTGTTTTTGATATCATCAAGAACATTGCTTGGACCATATATCACGCGATGACAAGCTGGGTAGACAAAAATAGCGCTACTCCTACTCAATAAATAGTCAACATAAAATATGCATAAAAAAATTCTTTTTTTCGCTTTGGCTCCAGTTTACGTCCCAATGTTTCTGGTGATGCATTTCACATTTGAAAAGTGGGTAGGCCTATTGGAGAAATAGTACGGATAATCACGTGAAAGCTCTGTACAAGGGTTGCCTTTGAAGGTCCGCAGGTATACAGTGTCGTTATAGATATATTGTGCGACGCTATGTTATTTACGAAAGGCCCTTCCCTACGAAATGTAAACAGAGACTTAGTCTTTTTTAATAAAAAAATTAATGTGTTTTTGTAGCGCTGGTTGGACAATAGTCTGCTCCTATCTTTGTCACCGGCATATTTTTTAAAATAGGATTATTTTTTATTTCAGATAATGAAATTGGATTTTTAAATTTCTCTTAAACTACACATTTACTGTGTACCAGATTGGCGTAGTGTTGGTTGCTTTTGGTCATAGTAATAGGCCTTTGGGTCAAATTGGGTCGGATCTGGGTATGGGTTACTTTATGTTAGCTCCAATTTCTACAACGCTTGGCTCAGATCCGAATGATAGAAAAGAAATGTTTCCACTTTCTTCATTTCACGAATGAAGTTGCGTGCCTGATAATTGCGCACACCAGTCCAGGAAGTAATCTTATTTTGTTCAAATTTGTTGAGGAATATGAATTCGGTTCCGTTTTCAAACGCCAACATTTATTTTCCTTCATTTTAGTATTTCCTAATAACAGCTTTTACGATTGCAGCAACACGAAAACTTTCTTCAGGATAGATGTTGTCATAGTTTTTGTTGGCCGGTTCTAGGTACTCTCGGCCTTTTTTGTCTTTGCGATAATATTTCATAGTCCAACCACCGTCTACTTCGGCTATGACAATGTCCCCAATACGAGGCTCATTTTTGCGTTCTACGAGCACGTAGTCACCTTCTTCTATATGAGCGTCTATCATCGAATCCCCTTTGACCTCTAGCAAATAAGACTTGTCTTTATCATCAACCAAAAAATCTTCAATGCTCATGGTGTTAAGCTCATCTGCCTCGGCGACTGACGGAATGCCAGCCTCTACCAACCCCAAAAGCGGAATATCACCCACAAGGCGGTTTGGAATGATTCTGCCCTGAGAGTCCTTGGAAATCACGCCTTGCTCAACGAGCCACAATATGAGCTTGTGAACAGAGTTTTTTGATTTGAAACCGAACATTGCCATGATTTCTTGATAACCTGGCATGCGTTTGTTCCTTTTGTAAAAAGACAAAATCCTTTTCTTTTGCTCCTGCTTTTTTTCTTGCATGATATTTTGGTATTAACGATAAGATAGAAAACTAAATGATGAATGCGTTTGGTGTTGGCTCTGCGCGCTCTTTAGCATCGACATAAGAAGTTTGTGTCGGCGAGCTTCCTTTTTGTAAGGCAAACCTTTTATGATCTTCATATCAATTCGTTCGTTAATATAACTCAATTCCTCTGACACAGTTCTGATTAATTTTTGGCCACTCATATTTTTAAATTATTTAGCTTATACGACTTGCAAACTCATTTACCATATTATAAGTGAACTGTGGTTCACCACGCAAGCCAAAACTGTGGATAAGTCACGTTTGATTAAAAGTGGGAGATTCCTTGTTTTTTCGCTAAAAGGGGCTACAATATGGTTTCTAACCACAAACAATATGTCATTCATCAAAAAAAATATTTGGGCAATCGGGTTTGTTGTGATTCTTATCGGAGCGTTCACAGCTATGGCTTTGGCCTCCAGAAATGTCCATGTCCCTAATGCAAATAGCACGGCGCAAAACACTGTAAATTTCCAAATATTACCGGATGATCATGTCCGAGGACCAGCCAACGCCAAGGTTACTCTTATGGAATTTGGAGACTTCCAATGTCCGGCGTGCGGAGCTTACTACCCTCTCGTAGAGCAACTTATGAAAGATTTTCCAAACGATCTTCGTCTTGTATTCAGAAACTTCCCTCTCACTACTATTCACATGCAAGCTTTAAACGCGGCCCACGTAGCCGAAGCTGCGGCACTCCAAGGCAAGTTTTGGGAAATGTATAGCGCTCTCTATCCGACTCAGGACACCTGGTCAGTGACCTCCGGTACCGCTCCATTTGACGTCTACGCACAGCAAATCGGCCTAGACATGACAAAGTTCCATACCGATATCAACTCAGATGCGGTGAAGGCGCGAGTCAATCGTGATATTGATTATGGAAATAGCATTGGCATCGATTCCACCCCAAGTTTCTACGTAAACGGTGTCAAAATTGATAATCCCCAAAGCTACAACGACTTCAAAGCCATCATTACCGCCGCTATAGCATCTTCTACCGGAGCCACCACGACTTCAACTCAATAAATCCAATGATGCCCAGGATTCCTCGTTGGCTCACAATAAGCATCATCACAATAGCTTTTCTCGGCTTTTGTGATGCCACTTACCTCACGGCAGAACATTTTCTGAACGCCATTCCACCATGTTTTATCGTTCAGGGTTGCGACACGGTAACCACGAGCGTTTATTCAAAAATTTTCGGCATTCCGGTCTCACTGCTGGGAACACTTTATTATCTGACGGTTTTGGCGCTCGGTCTTGCTTATGTTGATTTGAAAAAGACGTGGTCTCTTAAGGTGTTGCATCTGGTTACGGCTGTTGGATTCGTCATGACTATGTGGTTTCTCTACGCTCAGGCCTTTATAATCCACGCCTGGTGCATGTATTGCCTATTCTCGGCTGTCAGCTCTACAACTCTGTTTGTCCTAGGCGCTCTGGCCTTTCATAAAAAATGGGACCCCTTGGTCAACACCGAGTGTTGACCAAATGAGCAAACCAAAAACCGCTCGAAACGAGCGGTTTTTGATTTGGTTTAATGCTTTTATCTTGCGATATTAGCTTTTAGCAATATTTTTATACTGAGCCCAACAGGCGGACGAAGAAAGCCAAGGACGAGCGCCCTCTTTGCTATAAAGATAGCGGGCGAAGGCCATATTTCCTTCCAGAGTATAAATGTTATACCCCAGTTCTTTTGCTTCCTTTGCGTGATACTTTTCGTTGATTTGCATCACACCAATATCCGAAGGATTGATAGTTCCATGGAAGACACTTCCATCCGGTTCAGTTTGACGATAGCGCGATTCACAATAAGCTATGTCCACCATGATTGGGATGTCGGAAAAATAATTTTCGACTGAGTCTTTCACCGTAAGCACTTTAGTAGTCTCTACAGTGGTAGTGGTAGCTACCGGTGTAGTAGTGGCAATATCTGCCAGAACCGGAGTGCCCACAGTGTTGAACCCAGAAATAACTGCCAATAAACCAATAGTGGCTAAATTTAGAATAAACTAAAGATTATTGGTAATTCTGTAATATCTTTTCAGGTTTGCTTTGCAAAAAGTTGAAAAGATAAGTCTGTAAATGATCTGCTCGCTTTTCCATACACGACTATATTGGCTAGAAAAGCAAAATCCAGTGCTTACTGGATTGACTTAATACTAGCAATTTTGGACTCTGAAGTCAAGAATTTCAAGTGTAAAAATATGTATAATATGGCTATAAGTAAGGGTTAATTAGGGCATCTCGGTATGACATAAATATGGTATTATGTCCATATATAAACAACAAACCGCTCATCCCGAAGGATAAAGCGGTTTGAGTCCCCTACCGCACGTACGGCGTGAGAACTCCTGCTTTCATAGTACCGTTACCGACCGACATCGCAGTCTGTAAAGTGTTGAAGAAAGCCAAGAGGGTGTCCTGCATTCCCGCAAATATTCGCGGAACAAGGAACTGAAGCATAATTATGAGCAAGCCCAGTCCCACAACGCTTAGTATTTTCATACCGATGTTGGTTGAGAGAAGTCTGGAAACGGGATGACGGCCCCGCTCTTGCCCTAATCAGGCTACCCCTCTCTTTACTAGACGCTAGATCGGAGAAGTTAGTAGCTAGTGAAGAAAAGAGGTTCCAAAATCAAAATGAGAATATTTCAAATAACTTACAATTACATACTACACGAAATCACAAAAAAGTCAAACTGATGTTACTCGTACCGCAGAGCTTCAATGGGACTCTTTTTTGATGCTTGGCGAGCTGGATATCCTCCAAAAATGAGGCCAATAAGGGCAGATACACCGAAACCCAAGATTGCCCCGTTCAAAGGAAAGACAAATCCCCAATTGATACTGAGGAAATGAGACAACCCATAAGAAATAATATAAGCGAGCGAAGAACCCAAAATGATTCCCACGATACCGCCGATGCCCGTAAGGAGCACCGCTTCCAGAAGAAATTGAGAAAGGATGTCTCTATCTGTGGCACCGATCGCTTTGCGTAAACCGATTTCGCGCGTCCGCTCCGTTACCGCCACTAACATAATGTTCATAATGCCCACACCTCCGACAAAAAGCGCGATAGACGCTACCGCTACCAAAAAATATGTCAGGGCGTTTGTAATTGTTGAAAGACGGTTGGCCAGGTCTGCCTGAGTCTGCACGGTGAAATCGTCTTGCGTCGGATCGGTAATATTGTGAGACTCCTCCAATGTTTTGCGCACATCGGACGCCACTATATCCACATTTTGCCCGTCGGCTGCCTCGATGATAAGTCTGTTGAAATATTTTATGCCCAATAGATAGTTCTGAGCGGTGGTGTAAGGCATAATAATCATACTGTCAAAATTAAAAAGTGATCCGCCACCAGTGGCCGGCAAGACCGCGATTACTTTAAAATTGCGTCCGCTAATTTTTATGTTTTGATTGAGAGGGTCTTGATTGCTCAAAAAGATGGGTAACTACATCGGAACCGATGACCACGCCGTCAGAGAGCGATTGGACGTCATTGGCGTCAAAGAATTGTCCCTCGCTCGGTATCAGGTCAAAAACTTGAGCTATGAGGTCTGTTGCTCCAAAAATGGAGATATTATAGGTATTTGAGTTGAACGACGCCGTCTCCGCTCCAAAAACCACCGGCATAATACTTTTGAGACCGGGCACATTGCCCTTGTTTTCAAGAGCGGTGAGATCTTTATTTTTCAAGGAGTCACTAAAAAGTTGGGCAGTATCCGATGGTCCTGTGGGTTCTCGTCCGGGAATAACTGCAATAGTATTTGTGCCGAGACCTTGCACTTCACCTAGAATCAAATTTTGCGCACCCGCGCCCAATGAAACCACGAGCATAATGGCTGTAATACCGATGACTATGCCAAGAATCGTCAAAAAAGAACGTGAGCGATTGGTGGAAAGACCAGTCAAAGCTGTTTTTAATAAATGTTTGTATGTCATTTTATTTTACGTATTCGTCTTCAGCGCTGAGGCGGTTTTTCACAGGCGTATCACTTTCGATCTTTCCGTCCATAAGCCGAATTATACGCTCGGCGTGCTCTGCTGTGGCTGTTTCGTGCGTTATCAGGACGATTGTCTTCCCTTCCCTTTCGTTTAGATGTTGGATTATTGACATGACATTTTTTCCCGATTTCGAATCAAGATTACCGGTCGGTTCATCGGCAAATATTACATCGGGGTTTGTCACCAGCGCTCTGGCGATAGCCACTCTCTGACGTTCACCGCCGGAAAGCTCGGATTGGTCGTGATACATTCTATGTCCCAAACCGACAGCTTCTACGGCTCTCTTTGCGATATTGTTCCACTCGGATTCTTTTATTTCTGAATAAACCAGAGGTAGTTTTACATTTTCAAGCACGGAAGTTCTGGCCAAGAGATTGAACGATTGGAAAACAAAACCAAGTTTGCTATTTCTAAGTAGGGCCAGCTCGTTGCTCGTGTAAGATGAAATATCTTTCCCGTCAAATTTGTAAGCGCCGGAAGTGGGTATATCCAGAAGTCCAAGGAGATGCAGAAGGGTTGATTTGCCGGAACCGGACGGTCCCATAATGGCCAAAAACTCGCTTTGTCGAACATTGAGAGTAACTCCGTCTAAAGCAAGTGTCTCCGATTCTCCATCCCCATAAGATTTCTTTAAATTTTTTACTTCAATAATATTCATTAACTCTTTATGTAAGTCACGACTTTGTCGCCGACCTTCAATCCGGAAACAACTTCGATGGAGCCGTCTGAACCCTTCAGTCCGGTAACAACAGGTATGCTTGTATACGTCACCCCATCAGGATTTACCAAATTTACTGTTGTTGATGTAGCTGTTATGGAAATGGCGCGATATGGGATTTCCAAAACGTTGTAACGCTCGTGAGTAAAAATGTCCAGATTGGCTGTCATTCCGGAGCGGATGCGTGAGTCTGGCTTGGCAAACAACAATGTCACCTTGTAGGTGGGTACACCCTCAATGACAGTTTCCGCCGGGTCTATTGCGGTAACAACTACATCAAAATAGGTATTTGAACCGTAAGCATCTAGCGTGGTAGAGCCGGTGTCTCCTATGGAGACTTTTGCAATATCTGCCTCGGGAACAAATGCTTCGATCTTGTAACCATCTTTGCTCTGAACGCTGAATGCTGTCGTGCCCACTGAAGCAAATTCGCCGACGCTCGGTATGACTGCTGTGACAATGCCGTCCAAAGGAGAAATAATGGTGTCTTCGGCGAGTGACGCTTGGGCTTGTTGCACTTTGGCCGCTTCTGCCGCTATTGAGTCTGCGGAGTTGCCGGAAACTTTTAGATTGTAATTTGATACGGCCGTGGCCAATTCCGTTTCCGCTTGGGTTATGGAATCACTTGCGGTATTGACGATAGAAAGACTGGTATTTATTGTAGTGACGTCATTATCAATCACGGCTTGCGAAAGACCTGCGTTACCGGGATTCAAAGAATTTACAATATTTGAAAGGTCGTTTATAAAAGCTTTAATGACGACAATGTTGTTTTGAGCGTTAGATATGAGTACCTTCGCATCAGTCGTTGATGCGGTAGACAGCTCTGTTGACCAATTTGTAAGCGCCTCGGATACCGCTACTCGTTCGTTGTTTATATTTATCCTGCTTTGGTCGGAGGGGGTTCGTATGCTAATCGTGGGATTGGCGCTTTGAGGATTGGTGAAAAATGTGTCCGCGTAGTTTACCACCGCGCTTTGTGCTTTTGCAAAGCTGTCTTGCGCTGAGTTTAAAGCATCTCTTTTGGCATTGACTACAGCGGTCTCGGCAACAGCATATTCTTGCGAAGTCAGCGGACGCGACATATCCGCGAGGGTGGCTTGCGCGGAAGAGAGGGCGGCGGCATCCGAAGCGCTGTCTATGGAGGCTATGGGGTCGCCAAGTTTGACAGCATCCCCGACGGCGACGTTGATACTTGAAATCACACCGGCTTTTTCAAAGGAAAGGTCCGCCTTGCCTACCGGAGAAACAGTCCCTGTGACACTGACTGTTTCCAGGACATTGCCTATTTCGGCTGGAGAAAATTGAAAATTAGCGGTTTTCTTTGATGATTTTATATACACAAAACCGACAATCAATATGAGTGCAATGAGAGGAATATAAACAATTGGTTTTTTTAAAAAATGAACCATTAGATCAAAAATATTGGGGATTATTAGCCCAATTCTATATCAAAATCGGCGATAAATCAAGATTTTGTATTCGAAAATTAGGGCAAGCCTTTGCAAGTGTTTGACGGAGTCAAACCGGCTTTTCGGGCCTCAACCGCCGAAGAGTAATAAACTTTGTTTGAATCCAAAATTCTTTTGGCGCTACCACACCAAGGAAAATAATATTTGGTTCCATTTTTGGAAGCCACCACGGTGTTGTCGGTAATTGTGGTCAATGATTGTTGCCCGCTAGAGTCGACAACCGATTGGGTCGGTTTGACATCCTCTGTGATTTGACTTGAAGTATTTTGATCCTTGATGACAAATGGCAAAACCACGTCAGAAGACTTTATTTCTGGCGGTATTATGGTGTTTTCTTGCTGTGAAATACGCCCTATGCCGAAAGCAACCCCGACGGAAAGAACAATGATGGAAATGATGAGAATATGCTTAGCATAGCCCGCAAAAGTGGTCTTTTCACCTTTGCCGACAATATCAAACTCCTCCTCGGTATAGGCGTCTTCCAGTGACTTGCTTTTATCTTCAATATCTTTTATACTCATGGCTCGTGTATTAGCATTTTACTGAAGCAATCGGCTAAAAGCTAGCACTATAAGCTTAAACATATGGCACACAAAAAAGCAGGAGGTTCAACAAAAAACGGAAGAGATTCCAACCCAAAATATTTGGGTATCAAGATTACCCCGGGTTCTAGTGCGAGAGTGGGCTCGATACTGGTTCGTCAGCGTGGCACCGATATTCTTCCGGGTAAAAATGTAGGTATGGGACGCGACCATACGCTTTTTGCTCTAAATGAAGGTATCGTTTCTATGGGTTCCAGACGCAAAAGGCATTTCGACAACAAGACCATAACCAAAAAGATCATCAACGTCAGCTAAACAAAAATTCCGCATTAATGCGGAATTTTTGTTTGGGATTATTGAGTCTATTTTGGCGTTACTACGAGCGTAAAGCTTGTTTTTTTGTCTTCAATTTTTACAGTGATTTTGTGCTCCCCTGTTTCTTTGATTGGCTTGTCCAACACGATGTTTTCCGGAGGAATATCCAATTGAGTCTTTTCTCTGATGATTACTGCCAGTTCCGAAGGATGAATACCCGCGAACAAATGACCTTTGTCGTTTGCCGGTTCTGAAACTTCAATCCTAATGCTCTCCAAATCTTCCAGGTTTTTCAAAAGGAGGTCGTTGTGCACCTTGCGCATAGCTTCCTCTTTCGCTTTGAGAACATCTATTTGTTTTAGAGTAGAGTCAGTAGCTACTTTGGCAAAACCTCTGGGAATGAGAAAATTCAAGGCGTATCCGTCTGCGACGTTTTTGACATCGTATTTTTTACCCATTTTCGGGACGTTTTGCAAAAGGATTATTTTCATTGGATTAAATATTGATTGTTTGACGGCATTTTTTGCTAAAAGTGCATTCTAGCAATTTTATTTGTTTTGTCTACTGACACTCTAGGTCTGACGTCTGTGCTATTGACCAAGCAGTATAGATATGGCTTTGTCCTTCTGAGGGTCTACACCCGCCGCCGCATCCTCTTTTGTGAAAGGAACGACGACATCGGGGGTAATGCCTTGCTCAGCTATAGAATGACCATTCGGAGTCAACCATCTGGCAATGGTGACCTTGAGAGATGTGTCTGGAGTAATATCCACGAGCTCCTGAACCGAACCTTTTCCAAAAGTCTTTTCACCCACTAGCGTGGCAACTCCTTGCTCCTGGAGAGCTCCGGCCAATATTTCGGATGCCGACGCTGATCCACCGTCAACCAAAATCACAAGTTTCAGATTGTTATTGAAAATATCGTATCCTCGGCTTCTGTAAACTATAGGGTCCTGCTCGCCTCCAAAGTCTTCACTGACGACTACTTTGCCCGGAGGCAAAAACCAACTGGCCATATCTATGGCGGCTTCAAGATATCCGCCCGGGTTGCCACGCAAATCAATCAAAAGTTTTGAACTACCAGATTCTACAAATTGTCTTAATGCCTGCCTGAATAAATCCGGCGAAGTGGCAGAAAAACTGTATAAATCTATTTCAAAAATGCCGTTTGGAAGAAGCTGACTTTTTATCGTAGGGATATCTATAGTTTCGCGCACCAAAGTGACATTGATAGGATCTTTTACTCCCGCTCTAGCCAAGGTAAGGTCCACGGAAGTCCCCGCATTACCGCGAATGAGGGCGATGGATTCATCGGCGGTAAGATTTGCCGTAGTCTTGCCGTTAATATCAACGATTTTGTCGCCACTCTTCACCCCTCCACGGTCGGCCGGAGTGCCTTTTATCGGAGCTATGACAGTGAGGACACCATCTTGAACGGCCACTTCCATACCGACTCCTTCAAAATTGCCCCTCACATCGCTTTGGAATATTTCGTTTTGAACAGGCGGAAAGAACACTGTATATGGGTCGTTAAACGAGGACGCAAGGCCTGAAATAGCCCCATACACCTTTTGCTGATCTGTGGTGGTGGCGATAGTGCTACTGGCAGCGACAAATTTGTCGCTCAAAATATTCCAAGCCTTCCAGAAGGCGGAAAAATCCACGTCGCTTGGCTTTCCACTGTCTACGTTTGAAAGTCCTTGGGGTTCAAAGGCCAAGTTGTTTTGTGATTCGCCGTATTTCATTCCAATAAAAAAAACAGCTCCGATTACCACAATTCCGACGAGCAAGCGCGCTGTGTTCTTGTTATATTGGTTCATGAAAAATAGATATATATGATACCACTATGTAGAAACAAAAGGCAAAAAAATATGAATATCAAATTTGTAGATGACCCGTTTAACTCGTGTTATAATAATTGCCATGATTAACCGACTAAAATATAAAAACATTGTTTGGCTGGATCTCAATCAGCCCACCGACAAAGAAATGCGTAGCATCATAGACGAATTTTCTATAAATCCTTTTACAATCAATGATTTGCTAAACCCTTCTGTCAAATCCAAAGTCGAAATTCACGAAAAACACATTTTTTTGACCCTCCACTTCCCTGTTTTTAAACATAGCCATAGCGGAGAGCACTATCAGGAAGTCGACTTTGTCATCGGGGACAAGTTTCTTATGACAGTAAGGTATGACACGGTGGACCCGATAGAAAAATTTCAAAAACAATTGGAAGTAGACACCATTCTTCACCGAAACACTTTTGACCACGGGTCTTCTGGAGAGCTTTTTTTTGGAATCATCAATGAAATCTACCAATCCCTTTTTGACGAGCTCGATTACATAGGAGGTTGGATTAGCAAAATTGAACTGGATATTTTTTCCGGAAAGGAGCGCGAAATGGTCTTTGCTCTTTCCGATGTCAGTCGAACCCTGCTCAACTTCAGAAAAGCTACGGGTTTTCATCGTGAAATTTTGAAAGATTTTCACACTTTTGGCAAAGAGTTGTTTGACAATAGTTTTTCAATGCATGTATCAAAAACTATCAGTGAATACGAGAGACTGGAAAGCAATTTACGCAACGCCACAGAATCAATGTCTGAATTGCGGGAGACGAACAACTCATTGGTGTCCACCAAACAAAACGAAATAATGAAGACGCTTACCATATTTGCCTCGGTTGCCTTTCCTATGACCATAATCGCCGGCGTCTTTGGTATGAGTAGTCCAGACTTGCCCATAGTAAACGACCCAAACGCTTTTTGGATTATCATTGGAATCATGTGCGCATTCTCGTTGGCTATGCTTTTGTTTTTTATCCACAAACGATGGGTTTAGCAAAGTATCAATATGCTACGACTTCATAACACACTGACGGGCAAACTCGAGGAGTTTAAACCGATTACAAAAAGGCAGGGTCGGCATGTACAACTGCGGGCCGACTGTATATGACTACGCCCATATCGGTAATTTCCGTTCGTATGTATTTGCCGACACTTTGCGTCGAACTTTGGAATATCTCGGCCTTACGGTAAGTCAGGTTATCAACGTCACCGATGTGGGGCACCTCTCTGGTGATGGAGACGAAGGAGAAGACAAAATGACCAAAGCCCTGAAGCGCGAGGGCAAACCGATGAACACCAAAGCTATGAGAAAAATTGCCGATTTTTATTTTAAGGCGTTCAAGAATGACATTTCAAAATTGAATATCGAATTGCCCGGACAATTCCCTTTTGCAAGTGACCATATAAAAGAGGATGTGGCGTTGGTCAAAACACTTTTGGACAAAGGTTTTGCATACAAAACCAGCGATGGCATATATTTTGATACCAAAAAAGACAGTCAATACGGGAAACTCGGCGGTCTCTCGGACCAAAAAGAAGATCGCGCCCGTATTGTGACAAATCCAGAAAAGAAAAACTCACGCGACTTTGCGTTGTGGAAATTTAACTCTGAGCTTGGTTACGAGGCTTCCATAGGAAAAGGTTTTCCGGGATGGCACATAGAATGTTCGGCGATGTCTATGAAGTATCTCGGCGAAACTTTTGACATTCATACTGGTGGTATTGACCATATTCCGGTCCATCACAACAATGAGATTGCTCAGTCCGAATCGGCGACCGGGAAACCGCTCGCCCACTACTGGCTTCACAATGGATTTGTAAATATCGGCGAAGACAAAATGGCAAAGTCAGAGGGTAATTTCATCACCCTTCAAACCTTGATTGAAAAGAAAATTAATCCCGTTGCTTATCGTTACTGGCTTTTGCAGGCGCGGTATTCGACACAAGTAAATTTTTCTTGGGAAGCGCTCAAAAGCGCCGAGACCGCATTTGAAAAACTTGTAAAACAATATCAGGAATTGCCCGGTGGCGGTGTGGTAGATGAAAATTATTTGGATAAATTTAAATCGTTTATGGAAGATGATTTGGACACCCCAAAAGCGTTGGCGCTGGTGTGGGAAATCCTGAAAGACGAAAATCTGGCTCAAGCAGACAAAAAAATGACTCTACTTGATATGGACAGAGTTTTGGGGCTTGATTTGGAGCATGCAGAAATTGCCCAGTCTATATTCACGATTGACAAGCTACCGGATGATATTCAGAAATTGATTAAAGAGAGAGAAAATGCCAGAAAAAACAAGGATTTCGCGACTTCGGATAAAATTAGGAATACGCTCAAGGGTGAGGGCTATTTGATTGAAGATAAACCAGAAGGTCCTGAGATCTCTGCCATACAGAAAGTCTAGTCCCCAATCTACTCACAGTTTATTCATATTTCTTACTTTTCAAAGACTAGAGTCGGCATGGTAGTATTGGGGAGATTCGAAGCAAATTAAATTTTCCTTCCTTCCGACTCTACACAGCGGATCGAGTCTCAGGATGGTGATTTTTATGGTCGCTTCGCTTACTAAAAATCTACAACATGGCAGACAATATCATTCATGAAAAAGTGCGTGTTCCTCCTCAAAATATTGAAGCCGAGATGGCTCTCCTCGGTTCTATAATGTTGCGCCCCGACTCAATATACGAAGTCGTGGACATAATTACGCCAAAATCATTTTATGCCAATCGGCACGCTGTCATCTTTGAAGCTATGCTTGACTTGTTTTCCAAGCGCACGCCGATTGATCTCTTATCTCTGTCATCCAGACTGAAAGAAAAAAATCAAATTGACCAAGTAGGAGGAGCGTCGTATCTGACCGAGCTTGTAAACACTGTTCCCTCTTCGGCAAATATCAAGCACTACGCGGAAATCGTGGAAAAGAAACATATTATGCGCCGGTTGATTGACGCATCGGAATATATTTCGCATCTCGGATATGACGAATCTGCGGAGCTTGAGGAGACACTGGACTTGGCCGAGAAGCAAGTATACGACATCACCACCGGAGGAAGCTCGCACAAATTTGTCACAATGAAAGATGAGCTTATAAAAGCGTGGGAGAGACTGGAATTTCTACACAACAATACCGGAGAGTTGCGAGGTATACCCACCGGCTTCGTGGACATTGATCACAAATTGGCCGGATTTCAGAAGGCCGATCTCATCATTTTGGCAGCTCGCCCTTCTATCGGAAAAACTACATTGGCGCTTGATATAGCAAGACAGGCAGCAGTTTATCATGGAGTACCGGTGGGGATTTTTTCGTTGGAAATGACTTCCCAACAATTGGTAGACCGAATGTTGGCTGCCCAATCAAACGTGGATGCCTGGAAATTACGCACAGGTAAACTTTCCAAAGAAGAAGATTTTGCATCCATCAGAGAATCTTTGGACAAACTTTCTCAAGCGCCGATATATATCGATGATCAGTCCAGTAACACAATTCTGAAAATGCGTTCGGTCGCCCGCAGACTAAAAAGCGAAAAGGGGTTGGGCCTAATCATTGTGGACTACCTCCAACTAATGGTGCCGGCTTCCGCAAGAAGTGGCGATAACCTAGTGCAACAGGTGACAGAAATATCACGCTCACTGAAGCATTTGGCCCGCGAGCTCGATGTGCCCGTGCTTGCTCTTTCACAGCTATCAAGAGCCGTAGAAAGCCGTGGTGGCAAACCACGCCTTTCCGATTTGCGAGATTCTGGATCTATCGAGCAGGATGCCGACGTGGTGATGTTTATTCACCGTGAAGATAAATACAAAGAAGCTTCTGAACGCACAAACATAGCCGAGATTTTGATTGAAAAGCATCGAAACGGCGAAACAGGACAAGTCAATCTTTTTTTCAATGAGAAAAAGGCCACATTTCAATCTATAGACAAGAGCAATTTTGGCGGAGCAGAAAAGGAATTTTCAAGTTTTTAGGATTAACTGAAGCTCGGCGGTAAACCAAAAAGTGCACTTATCGCATTTTAAGACTGCCTGCGTGTTACTGTATACTGTTAAATATGAATTCATTCAATAGACTTATTGAACTTTTCAGACGCTTCCCTGGCATCGGGCCTAGACAGGCCGAAAGGTTTGCCTATTTTCTTATCGCGGAACAAAATAGCTATATAAAGGAATTGGTCCGCGAGCTTGAAAATCTCAAGTCCGAAAGCTCTACTTGTGCTTCCTGTTTCCGCTATTTTCCCAAAAATAAATCCGAAAGCAATTTGTGCGCCATTTGTAACGACAAAAATCGAGATTTATCCAAACTTCTTGTAATTTCACACGAAAGAGATTTGGAAAACATAGAAAAAACACATTCCTACGACGGTATGTATTTTGTGTTGGGAGGAACCTTGCCCATTCTTGAAAAAGAACCGGAAAAACATATTCGCATTAACGAACTTATTTCAATAATTGACAAACGTTCGGACGATCTAAAAGAAGTTATACTGGCTATGAGCGCCACCACCGAAGGTGAGCACACCGCGGGATTTATAATTGAAAAAATCAGACAACTTTCGGAAAAAAATAAATTCAAAATTTCACAGCTTGGCAGGGGTCTTTCTACCGGTTCGGAACTTGAATATTCCGACTCAGACACAATCAAAAACGCATTGAAAAATAGAGCTTAAACCATAAAGTACCCGAGGTTTAACCTTGGGTACAGATTCTTAAGGTTAAACCTCGGGTTCAATAATTAAGGTTGGACCTCTAATTCAATTACTTAATAGAAGTAATCTTCATCTGGAAGAAGGGTTGGCGATGACCGTTCTTTTTGAAATAACGACTTTTTTGCTTGTATTTAATGACAACCACTTTCTGGGCGCGTCCGATTTTCTCAAGTTTGGCTTCGACTTTCGCTCCTGCTACCAGAGGGGTACCTACCTTGACTGCCCCGTCGTCTACGAGCAAAACCTTATCAAAGGAAACGCTGTCTCCCTCCTTGTAATTACCGATCAACTTTTCAACACGTAGTGAGTCTCCTTCCGAGACTTTGTATTGCTTTCCCCCAGTGGCGATAACGGCAAAAGAACCGGATTTTAGCGGTTTGGAGACTTTTTTCACTTTGGCGGTTGTAACTGTATTCGGCATAATACGGACCATTCTATACAGAATCTCATTAAAAGACAAGGGCTACATAAAGAGAGATGCCCATACTTGCTAGTACGGGCATCGGAAGCCTCGATCACCTCCCGCTACGGGCTAGTGGTCATGGTGTCAGGGTGGACACCACGAGCAGAAGTAGCACGTGGCGTAGGGGACACGAAACCATTTTGGATCATGAACTTCCTCCATGTGGTTGGGGGAATCTTTTTTGAGTATATCAATATATATGGCTAAAAATCTAGTCGTTATCCACAGCTGGCTTGTCTATCACCAAAGGCTCAAGCTCAAAAGTCTCTCCGGTAATACGCATGACATCTTTGTCTATTTTTGCAAACTCTTTTCGTGACGCATTGAAATGATTGACGGTAGTGCTGAGAGCGTTGCCAAGCTTGGAGTGATATTCTTCATAACTCAAAAGGTGTTTGCCCAAATCTTCCACCCTTTTGATGATATCTTGCGCGGTTTCTTCGATTTGCAAGGCTTTCAAACCTTGTAAAACCGTCTGTAAATAAGCCAGGAATGAGGTCGGAGAAACGATGATGACGCGACGTTCTTTGAAGGCGTATTCAATCAAATCTCTGGTATTTACTTTGACTGCGCCTACTTGCGAGATGAGAAGGTCATAATAAATAGCCTCGTGAGGTATAAACATAAATGCAAAATCCATTGTGCCTTCCGAGGGCTTTACATATTTTGAAGTTTCATCAATACGATTCTTGAGATCCGCACGAAACGCTTTTTCTAAACGATCTTTTTCTAGAGGGTCCTTCTCTTCTACTAGGCGGTTGTAGTTTTCCAGAGAAAACTTTGAGTCAATGGGTATGATTTTTTCTTTGACAAAAACAACCGCATCAACAATGGTGCCGTCCTTAAATGGATACTGCATTTGGAAACTGCCCGGAGGCAATACATTTTTTAATAGAGTTTCCAGATAATACTCACCTAGTATTCCTCTTTGTTTGGGGTTCTTCAAAATATCCTGCAGTGATTGAAGCTGGTCGGTAAAAGATATGACTTGTTTGTTTGTTTCATCCAGACGAGTCAGTTTTTCGGTAATATCTCGGATAATTTTTACCGATTCGGTGGACTGGTGTTGCAGTGTGCTGTGAAGACGCTCGGAATTTTCTGAGAGTTTGTCGTCGATTGTTTTCGTGAGCGCCTCTACTCTGCTTTGAATCAGCAGGAGTCCGTCGCCTGAAATCTTTGAATTATCACTTCCCTTCTGGTTATTGAAAAGTCGCCACAAAATAACAGCGTTTAACAAAAGAATAACCAAAAGAAAAATAATTAGTGGTGAGCTCATCGTCTGATTTTGTCATTATAGCAGAAATCGCAAAAAACTCTGAATCTGGATACAGGATAATAAAACCTGTATAATGGTTCATATGTCATTAAATCAAAAAATAAAGGATGAGGTAAAGGAAGCTATGCTGGCAAGAGATACAGTGAGACTCAACACCCTACGGGGTCTTCTAGCCGCCTTTACCAACGAAGTCGTGGCAAAGAAGCGCAAGCCAAGCGAAGAGCTCACAGACGATGAAGCAATGGACGTCATCCGACGCTCCGTAAAGCAGAGAAAGGACTCTATTGAACAATTTACCGCCGGCGGAAGAATGGACTTGGTTAAAAGTGAGCAGGCCGAGCTTGATATTCTTGCGACCTATTTACCTCAAATGATGAGCCGTGATGAGATAAAAAAAGTGGTTATGGCCAAAAAGACTGAACTGGGTGTAAGTGATAAAACCGGAGCTGGTAAACTGATGGGAGTGGTCATGAAAGAATTGAAAGGCAAAGCGGATGGTGAAGATGTCAAAGCGGTCATGGAGCAGTTGCTAGGCTAGCTTTACTTGAGTATTTCTTTGTGATATTTTTTGAATAGAATCCATGATTGAAGGCATGCCACAAAACAACATAGAGGGTGACAACATGCCGGAAAGTGATTACGAGGCGCTGGCGGATGAAGTGATAGCCTTACGGCAACAACAGAAGGATATCGACCCCGACAAAGCAATAGATATGGTGTGCGCTAAACACTTCCTTGCCAACCAAAAAGCGCAGGCTAAGGCGAAGGGGGAAATAAGCGACCTGCTATTCGACAGATGGGCGAGAAAAAACCAGTACCAAGTGTTGACCGGTAAAAACCCACCCGAACGTGAAGGTTGGTACGCCAAGTGGGAGCGCGAAAACGAAGAAAGAAACGAGAGAAGCTAAGGTTGGTCTTGGGCACCCAATGGCGAGATATATGTCTCGCCATTTGTTTTTATTACAGATAGAAACTATTTAAGTGCCAATACTTTCTGCAAATCATCATAAAAGCCCGGGGTTGTGTCATAATTTTTTGATTCTTCGGGAGTGACCCACACCATCTCGGAATGTTCCCAAGACAGCTTAATATTGGCATTACCGATTTCGACGAGATAAAGGTGTCGAATCCATTCCCTGTCCAAATTATTGTCTACGAAAAGATAGGTGTCCCCTTTTTTAATTGATTTTATATCCGATATTGGCAGACCTATCTCTTCATTAATTTCAAACCTCACTTTGTCCTCAATGCTTTTGTCATCATCTACGAAACCCGCAAGGCACGACCAAAGACCCTGATAGGTCAACATCTTCTCGCTTCGCTTTCCTAATAAAAATTTGTCTCTGTATTTAACAAAGATAACGATAACCGGCGCCGAACGCGCGTGTGTGTAGTCTGTTGCCATGCATCTAGTATATCAGTAACTGACAAGGCTATATCAAGGACTTATTCACCTCATTAAACTATCTAAGAATGGTGGTCACGAATATTTTTCTCGCCGTCGCTCGTAAAATTTCTCGACCCAGGCTCGGTATCTCGCAGTGTTCTGCTCGATATACCTCCGCCTTCCACAAAAGCACAAAATCCTGCGCAGGCGTGGGGGCGGCTGCGAACGACGACGGTGAGGCAGATGGCGATGAGTGCGGCGGTGAGGACGAGGAAGATCGCGGCTTCGATGCTCTGGAGGGTCCAGAACCGTCCGGCGGGTATGTAGTGGTAGATGCTGGCCGGGGGTCCTTTGGTCGGAGGTCCGGACGTCGGCATGCCGGTGGGGGTTTGGCTGAGGATCCAATCGCCGGGACCGAGTCCTGCTGGCCATGGCGATTGAGTGGTTGTCGCCCTCTGGCCAGCGGGCCGTTCACGATCGTGTTGCCGATGGTGACGGCGATCGTCTTGGTGTTCGGGGATATGAGGTGGCGTCGGAGGTTGTGGATTGGTATGCGTACGGCGGCGAAGCCGACGATGGTTGTCGCCATCGCCGGGATGGTCTTGCGCCAGATGGCACCCATGCAGGCGCCGAGCGCGAGCGCGAAGAGCATGTACGCGGCGGGGACGATGCCTTGTACGTCGAACCAGCCGCCGCGGAACCGGTTGCCGAGTACGGGGATGAGCGGTTGGAACGCCCATACGGCGAGCAGGCTGACCGCGACGGTGGCGGTCGCGGTCACTCCGAGTACGAGCGCGAGCTTTGTGGAGATCCAGCGCAGTCGGCTGATGGATTGGGTCCAGACCAGCCGGTAGGTGCCGGTTTCGATCTCGCGGGCGATGAGGGGCGCGCCCCAGAACATGCCGGCGAGGAGCGGGAGCGCGAAGAGGCTCGCGGCGACGGGCGGGAGCCAGTGGTATTGGCGTTGCAGGTGCGCGATCGCGGTCGTGCAATCGGTTCCGTTGTGGAGGCAGGTCGTGAGGCCGTAGTGCCGGACCTTGGATCGTGCGGTGACGCCGAGCCAGACCAGCGCGGCTGCGATCGCGGCGAGGATGACCGCGCCGATGGCGGCGGCGGCGCGATGTTGACGCCAGGTCATCCACGTCATGTTCGGCCGTCATCACGGGCGTAACGCCGGGCGTCTTGGTTTCGAGGTAGGCGAGAACGAGGTCTTCGAGATCGACGGGCTTCGTGACGAGCGCGGGGTTGAGTAACGGGTCGGCCGTGCGGACCAGGAGCCGTGAGACTCGTTCCTGTTCGTAGGCGATCACGACGTCAACGCCGGCTGGGAGGCGAGCGGCATCGTCGGTCGACGCGACGATCCAGCGGTGCTGTGCGAGGAGATCGTCGATGTCGCCGACGAGTCGCAACCGTCCGCCGACGATCACGATCAAGAAGTCGCACACGTGTGCCAGGTCGCTGATGAGGTGCGACGACAACATGACGGTGGTACCGGTCGCGCTGGTCGACATCAGGGACTGCATGAAGTCCCGTCGGGCGATCGGGTCCAAGCTCGCGAGCGGCTCGTCGAGGATGAGCAGGTCCGGTTCCTTGCCGATCGCGAGCGCGAGCGCGAGTTGTGCGCGCTGACCGCCGGAAAGCGTTGATGCCGGACGGTCGAGCGGGACCTCGGCCGCGAGCAATCGGTCGCGAGCCACGTCGTCGTGCCAGGTCGGGTTGAGATGCTTTCCCATGCGTAAGTGGTCCGCCGCCGAGAAGTCGCGATACAGCGGCGCGTCTTGCGCGACGAACCCAACCCGCGCCAAGAAGCTCTCGGTGTCGTCGGGGATCTCGCCGAAGACCTTCGCCGCACCGCTCGACGGTGGCAGCAGCCCGACGAGCAGGTTGAGCAGTGTCGTCTTCCCGGCGCCGTTCGGGCCGACGACGGCGGCGACTCGTCCCGCGGGAAGCTCGAACGTGCAGTCGCGAAGCGCCCACAGCTCGCCGAACCGACAACCCAGTTCATGGGTGCTGACCGCGGCGGTCACGCGATCTCTGCCGAGCCGACGTCGCGCACGGTCGCCGCGAACAGATCACCGATGCCGTCGTCGTCGAGACCAGCCGCACGCGCCGCAGCTGATCCAGGACGCCAACCGGCGCTGCAACGTCGAATACGCAGCCGGCTTGAGTTGGGTCAGGCTCTTCACGATGTAGGTGCCCTGACCCGGCCGTCCCGTCGCCAGCCCCTCCCGCTCCAGCTCCTTGTAGGCCTTCAGCACGGTGTTCGGGTTCACGGCCGCGCTCGCCGCGACCTCGTGCACCGTCGGCAACTTGTCGCCCGGCTCGAGCCACCCGAGCCGCAACGCCTGCTTCACCTGCTGGACGAGCTGCAGATACGGCGGAACACCGCCCCGCTCGATATGAAAGTCGATCACGCCGGCAACCTACTCTCCCT
>CAWBLF010000003.1:0-269280 GCA_963789635.1 uncultured bacterium
CATAATAGCCCTTTTTAGAGCTAATTTATACCTATCGACAAGCAAATGATTTTACCTGTGGAGAACTGCCACAATACGTTTATTTTTTGATACAATAGAAGCAGGCAATTATTTATTAGTAATATTATAGAACATTATGAAATTACACATGGTAGCTTGGATTCTCCTAATCATCGGAGGTCTAAACTGGCTTTTGATCGGAGTAATCGGTCAGGGCATCGGAGATTGGATAGGAGCAGATAGCATCATTACAAAAGTTATTTACTTGCGTTGTATGAACTTTTCACGCACAAGGCAAACTGCAAAATTTGCAACGCAAAAAATAGCCCAACACGGGAAACGCATAGTTTCATTTTAGCTAGCAAAACAAAAAACGACCTTTCTGGGTCGTTTTTGTTTTTTATTCAAAACTTCTAGATTTTTTATATTCCTTCACTCGTCTTACAAATTCTTCCACATCATCCTTATGAATTGCCAGAGAATGATAGTCGTATGCGTGACCATCAAAACGCAATCCTTCTCCTAAATTTGGATAACCAGGAATTTCCACTTTTCGATGATCAGTCAGCACCCTCTCCGCTCGACTAAGCACCGTATTCATAATTTTAGAAACTTCTTCGTCAATTTTACGCCAACTTTTTCGGAATAATCTTTGTCGTCAATGCCTTTTCCAAAAAGAGTTCTCCCACTCTGGCCCTCCAGAGCAATCAGACCGATATCATCAGCCATCCGTACTTTGTTACCATATCACGGGCAAGAGCGGTGGAAACCTGCAGGTCGTAGAAGAACGGTCATCGCCAAAAATAATTTTTCCCGCCACGTAGCCACCGAGTGACATAGCGATATCGTCTGAGAATTCCTTCTTGGACTGAAGCTTGCGGTCTTCCAAAGGAAGATTGAGTGTATAACCTGCCGCCCGACCACGGGAAATGATGAATTTTTGTGCACCGGGTCTGAATGTTCCAATACCGAAGACACTAGCGCGTGTCCAGCTTCATGGTAAGCGGTAATTTCTTTTTCTTTTTGGAAAGCAAATGACTTTTGCGCTCGGTACAGAGCATTACTTTTTTTGTTGATCAACGCACAAGGTCGTATTGAGAAACTTTGTGCCAATTTCGCGTGCCGCCAGTATCGCCCCTTCGTTCATCAGCGAATATAAATCTGCACCAGAAAAACCAGGGGTACGCTCTGCAATCACTCGTAGGTTCACGTCTTCTGCAAAGGTTTCTTGCGTGAATGGATTTGCAAAATTTCTTCCCGGTCATTGCGGTCCGGCAAATCGATCGTCAGCTCGACGATCAAATCGTCCCGGGCGAAGAAGCGCCGGGTCTAGAACATCCGGTCTGTTGGTCGCCGCCATGACAATCACTTTTTCATTGGGCTCAAAGCCGTCCATTTCCACAAGAATCTGGTTCAACGTTTGTTCACGTTCGTCATTGCCTCCGCCAGCTCCCACCCCGCGAACTCTTCCAACTGCGTCAATTTCATCTACAAAAATAATGGCTGGCGCCGCGCGCTTGGCCAGTTGGAAAAGATCACGCACCCGCGAGGCTCCGACACCGACAAACATTACCACAAACTCCGAACGCGAAATAGAGAAGAATGCGACAGATGCTTCCCCCGCTACGGCGCGAGCAGAGCAAAGAGAGTCTGCCGGTGCCGGGTGCGCCCATAAGGAGCACGCCTTTAGGTATGACTGCACCAATTTTCCAAAAACTTTTTCGGACTTTTTAAAAAATCTACAATTTCAGAAAGTTCCTGCTTGGCTTCTTTGGCTCCAGCGACATCTTTCAATGTCACCCTTTGTTTTTTATCATCAGGAGCCGTGATTCTAGCCTTGGATTGACCGAAGGTAAATGCTTGCATGCCTGCGCCTTTGACTTGTCTTGAAAGAAACCAAACAAAAAATAAAACAAAAAGAATAGATATGATGGTTGGCCCGAAATTGAGAAGCCAAAATCCGATTCCCCGATCGTTGCCGACATTGATACTGACTTTCGCCAATTCCGCCGGAGTCACGCCATAATCGACAAGAGTTTGGGTGAGCGCCACACCCGCTTCTTTCTGCGACTGCTTATCTGCCCCGTTTGTATAGACAACATCCAAATTATCTCCTGTCACTGTGACCGTCTTCACTCCGCCGGAAATAATATCACCGGCCAATTGGGAGATTGGAATTGTCTGGACAGTGCTTTGGTTGCCGAGAATGAGCGAATAAATGCTGGAAAGAATCAAAAAAATAAGAATGGTGGAAATAATATTCCGAACCAAAGAACCTGAGCCGTTGGGCCTTTTGTTCCAATTTCCCGGGAAAAGACCGTTGGGTTGCAATTCTAGCGGTCGGCGACGCTGAGTCGCACCAGTCCATTGTTGTGAGTTGCCAATCTTTTTCAACATCAGATGTGCAACCAACATACAACTTCTTGTCCCTGCTACTCAGCAATATGTAAACAGAGTAGGGCATACATGTTATTCATATTTCAAAGTGCGTCTTGTCTCTCGGTCTGTCTCGCGTTTCTTTATAGTCTGACGTTTATCAAACCTTTTCTTACCGCGGGCGATACCGAGCTCTACTTTCAATTTTCTACCTTTATTATACACCGAAATAGGCACGATTGTCAATCCTTTTTGATGCTCCACCCCTTCCAATTCTTTGAGCTCTTTCTTAGTAGTAATAGTCGGCGGTTGCGAGTCGGATTGTAACTTTCCGGTGTATTGGCGCTTTGAAATGGCGGAATTTGCATACCTATCAGGTACGCTTCCTTGCCTCGGATGGTGACATGCGAACCCTCAAGGTTGCCCTGCCCTTTCCTCAAGCTTTTTACTTCAAGGCCGATAAGCTCGATACCGGCTTCGAGCTTTTCTGTAATTTCATAATTAAAATGCGCCTTTTTGTTTTGGATAAGACTCATACAAACATGATAGCAGAATTCAAAAAAACCGGCTTAGGCCGGTCTTTCTTGTCTCGTTTTTTAGACTTAATCAAAAAGTCAGTGGTCTTTTGGACGTTTGATAGAGCTTTGGCTCTTTTCCATCCGGATTTTTCTTTTTGGGCCATTTATCTTCCTGATACCACATTTCCAAAAACCAATTTCAACGGCGCGGCGTTTCGGTGAACCTCTCTTCTGACAACACTACATCGTGTCTGGAAAATGAAAAACGGTGAAATGGCCAGCACCTGGAAAAAATTATAGGGAGATTCCTTTCGTTCAGCATGCGAAGTGATCTTGTGCAATGAGTCATCAAAGCACCGGCAATGACTATCGCGCTTTTTATAACGGGAACCTGTTATGAAATCACGTCCCGCATCAATACATCCACTTTTGAGGTGTACACGATGGATTTTCTTGATAAGTCGTTACACCGATCAGGAACGAACCACAACGGGATTGATTTTGGAAAAAATCGTATCCAGTTTTAGGTTTCTAAAATAAATTTAATCTAGCACAAATGCGCTACATCACACCGTTTTTTATTGACGCTTAGTGATATAATTTTAGTCTATTAATGAACAAAACTATGATATACCTGGCTATTTTCGTTGGTGCGCTTTTGGCTACCGCTTTCGGTTTCATATGGCATATGCCATTCGCCTTCGTAAACAATGGATGGAACTTTCTGAATAACATGCTGGGTGCAGCCAACGCTTGCTTATGTGGCAAAGATATACGGCGCAAAACTCCTGACAGCTCTGGTATCGGTATTTGTCATATACCGTTTTTTTGATCTACTGCAGATAAATTCTGTAATCGGGGCGTGCGAATTTATATTGTGGGTGTGGCTCGGGTTTATTGTCCCAATTGAGCTCGGTCAAACATTATTGACTGGCAGGTGGAAACTTTTTATCATCAACTCCTTTCAATATTTTGGGTCATATCTTTTGGCCGCTGTCCTTCTCATACTCATGACTTGTTAAAAAAAGGACACACCCACATGTTGGCATTTTGATCTGAAAACCGAGGAGGCGTGGGCCTCCATGAAAACTGGCTTGCTTGAATGCCAAAACCTCCATAGATGTGGAGCAATATATTTTGGAACGCGACGAAATCGGTCAAGAATTCTTGGAATTGCTTATATCCAAGCGCAAACAAGGCATTCACGTCCGAATATTGTGCGACATGGCCGGAAGTTATGGATTGTTTGCCTCCAATTTGCCAAGTACCTTGAAGGATATCGGCATTGAAATCCGTTTTTTTATGCTTATCAGCTGTGGAGACTTTTAAATTTCTTTTCATGGTTTTTGCGTGATCACCGCAAACTGATGGTGGTAGACGGGGCCACCGGCTTCATAGGCGGAGTGGGATTTCGCAAGGACATGCAGTTTTGGCGCGACACCCACTTGCAGATAACTGGCCCGATAGTCGGTGAAATGCGTTTCGCCTTTGAGGAAATGTGGGAGAGGCGCTGAAAATTTCCGTCGAATAATAGAACTCGAAAATTCATAAAAGGTTTCAATTTTGTCACAAACTTCTCCTATATTCGAAACGTTTTATGTACCGAATTTTTATAGAAGCAATTCAAAACGCCCAAAAATATATTTGCATTACCACGCCATATTTCATACCTGACCGAAGGTTGCGCCGAGTCCTGAGGCCGAGACGCGGTGTGGAAGTAAAAATTCTCATTTGACAGAAGTTATTACAAAAGTGTGGATTTGGCCTCACGGACTTGCTTCTAAAAACTACTTTCATTCGGTGTCAAAATATTTTTTGTATACCAACGAAATGATACACGCCAAAACAGCCGGTCATACAATGACGAATGGCTACCGCTGGGCAGTTCAAACTTCTTCGAGTTTTTCTCATAATTACGAGGAAAATATTGTCAGTACCAAAAAAGATTTTGCTATGGAAGCTGAAAAAAAATATTTTGATGTAGATTCGGACTATGCAAAAAAAGGGCTCATATTGGCCGAATGAGCGTGTCCTAATTTTCGTGAAACTATAATGTTACGCTTACGGTATCCCTCAACTGAAAGTGAAAGTGTAGGCCTGAAGTCCGGGGGTTTCGATAATAAACTGTAGTGTATGCGTTCCGGTTGAGCTATCTTGAATTATGTTATAAAGTGCATCGTCTTTTACTAACATGCCTTCCGTCTGTGGTTGTCACAACATCGCTCCCTTTCTCGACACCAAGACGTCACGAAGAATTTCCACAGTTGTATCGGTATTCGCTCCGGCAACAAAAAATACATTGGTGGCGGTGTATTGATATTCTATTTGTGCATTTCGCGATTTATTTTGCGCATACTGGTCAAAAAATTCCAATCACCAGAAAGATAGAACGTATCCGGATTAATTGTTTGTGGAATTACCAGTTCCGGCTTGTAGACCAGCCAGACTCTGCATGCCATTGCCAAAAAATTCGTTTCTAGCTGAACCAAAATACGTCTGGGCTCATCGGTCCACTTGGAGTTTGGCTCACGTCTGTGGTCAAAGGTTGTGCTATCCCTGTCGTAGGAAGACCAAGTACCACTGCACGTTCTACAAGAGCCTTTTTGAATCTCTTGTTCAGTTTCTTGGTAATTACCTTCCCACTCTGGTCGTGGACCACATAGCCATCTATATCTATAAGATATTCGTGTGGCCAATACTGGTTGTCGTACGCTTTCCATGTGCCGTAATTACTGTCAAGAATGATGGGGTACGATGCGCAAACGAGTCACTGCCTTCGTAACGTTGTTAATATCTTTTTCAATTAATTGGCCGCACTCCGATAATCTCAAGTCCATATTTTGCATATTTGCTATACGAGCTGTTTAGATACGAAATAGCGCGCGTACAATCGACAGCTGTAAGTCCAGAAGTCTATGAGAATTACTTTCTTGCCAACCAAACTTGAAATGGTAACAGGCTTTCCGCCTGTATTTATAAATCCCGTTGGATTGGTTGTGAGCTAAAACGCTCGTGCCTTTTGCTGCGGAGTAAAACACGTGTAACCGGTCGTTGTGGTTGTAGTTGATGAAACCGCCACATCTGTCGAGCTCGTAGCTGATCGCGCTGGCACCACGGAGACAGCGTCTACCCCACCGGAGCCAATGCGTGACTGGCGAGAACTTAGAAATATTATGGCGCTTACAATGATGATAACGACGAGCGCAAGAGTCAGTCTGCGTGTAGAGGTATTCATGTTATCTAAGCAAAATATTATTTATAAAATCAAAATTAGCGATGAGTGGTAAACTTTGTGTAAACACCAAAACTCCAAGAGCAAGAAGGACGATACCAAACACAATATTTACAATTTTTAATGCTTTCGGTGCGTGAATTAATGAAGCGACTGGCTCTGTGCGGTAGAATAACTGACAATCAAGAACGGTACGCCAAGCCCCAGTAGATAGACCGAGAAGAAGGACAAAGGCTACTGGGTTCGGTGTAGTGCAATTCCGAGTATTACACCGAGGGCCGGGCGAGCACACGGCGTCCATCCCGCCGACAAATGCTAGACCAAAAAGAAACGACGTTATAACGGGAAGAAAATTTTCTTTTAACTCCAAACTTGTATTCCTTTTCTAGGAATGGAATCTTGATAAGCCCGACAAGAAAAAGACCAAAAACAATTATGAGTAGCCTGCTAATGCGCGAAAGCCATGTCTGCACGTCGTATGCCACGTGAGTAAGTACGGTATTTAGAAGAACACCTAGAATGGCAAAAACAAAAGAGAAACCAAAAACAAAAAAAAACGCTGTTGAGAAAAATGACTTTACGCTTGTTTCATCGTTTGGTGCGGCGCCTGCAAGATATGCCAAAAAACCGGGCAATAATAGGCAACACACAAGGAAGAAGAGGAATGAGACAAGACCTGCGACAAACGCAGCAATGAGTGAAATAGAATGTCCGAACATAAAAAAACAGATCAAACTTTTAAGTTACTAATTATATCAGAGGGCCATTGAAAATTGCTGTATTAACGATATAATTGGGAGGTCAATTAATCAAACACACAAATATCTTGAGTAACGTACGCATCAACCACCGAATCAAAGCGCCAGAACTTCTCGTATTATCGGCCCGAAGGAGGAAACTTCGCGTTATCACGACGCTCTCCGTGGCTCTGGCCAAAGCTCACGAGCTTGATAGTGACCTTATTGAAATCTCCCCCCACCGCCACTCCGCCTATCGAAAAATTATGGACTATGGGGATCAATATGCCGAAAATAAAAAGCAAAAAGTCGCCAAGGCCAAAACTCATTCTCCGTAGAAGTTAAAAATATTCAAATCAAAGCGGACCGGAGAAACACGATGGCTCAAAAGCCAAAAAAGCTTCCGAGTGGCTTAGCGAGGGACATCGTGTAAACTCGATTTATTCTTGCCTGGACGAACCAAATATATGGACAGAAAATTCCTCGAGGAACGAATGGAGCGGGTCTTCAAACTTTTTACCTGTGGGACAAAATAGCCTCTCCCCCCACAGAAGAGTTCTCAAAGGACTGACTTGTTATTGTTGAAAGAGTTAAATAAGCTGGAAAGTTTAGAAGTTATATAAGTTAAATAAGTTTTGAACCGGAAGACTAACTTCGTCCCAGCTAGCAAGCCAGGCTATAAAGTTGCAAAAAATCCTCAAATCTGTAAGATATAAGCCCTACGTTAAATATTTTGAATATGGCCATAAAGACCAACAAATCCTATAGCAAGCGCCTCAAAGTCACCAAAAAGTGGCAAATATTTTCGTCGCAAGGCAGGTCAAAACCACTTCAACGCCAAAAGGCAAGCAAACAACTCGCCAAGAAACGCGGACAAAAATTCATCATAACCAATAAATCCGCCAGTCGTTATCTAGTAAATATTTAAAATAATTCCATGACTAGAGTTAAAAGGGGGTTAATGCAATCTCAATATGCTCGAAAATTCTTGCTTAAAACACTACCAAGGGTTCTTATACCGTTTTTGCTCATGGCCGAACGTCCATGCCTATAACCCTTGGTGGCTTTAAGCAAGTTTCGACGGTATTTGAGTGCATTAACCCCCTTTTTAACTCTAGTCATGGAATTATTTTAAATATTTACTAGATAACGACTGGCGGATTTATTGGTTATGATGAATTTTTGTCCGCGTTTCTTGGCGAGTTGTTTGCTTCGACTCTCCTTGGCGTTGAAGTGGTTTTGACCTGCCTTGCGAGACAAAATCTTGCCACTTTTGGTGACTTTGAGGCGCTTGCTATAGGATTTGTTGGTCTTTATGGCCATATTCAAAATATTTAACGTAGGGCTTATATCTTACAGATTTGAGGATTTTTTGCAACTTTATAGCCTCACTTGTAGGCTCGGCTTCCAAGTTAGTCTTCCGGTTCAAAACTTATTTAACTTATATAACTTCTAAACTTTCCAGCTTATTTAACTCTTTCAACAATAACAGTCAGTCCTTTGAGACTCTTTTGTGGGGGAGAGGCTATTTTGTATTCCACGGTAAAAAGTTTGAAGACCCGCTCCATTCGTTCCTCGAGGAATTTTCTGTCCATATATTTGGTTCGTCCAGGCAAGAATAAATCGAGTTTTACACGATGTCCCTCGCTAAGCCACTCGGAAGCTTTTTTGGCTTTTAGAGCAAGATCGTGTTCTCCGGTGCCCACTTTGATTTGAATATTTTTAACTTCTACGGAATGAGTTTTGGCCTTGGCGACTTTTTGCTTTTTATTTTCGGCGTATTGATACTTGCCATAGTCCATAATTTTTCCGATAGGCGGAGTGGCGGTGGGGGAGATTTCAATAAGGTCACTATCAAGCTCGTGAGCTTTGGCCAGAGCCACGGAGAGCGTCATAACGCCGAAGTTTTCTCCTTCAGGGCCGATAATACGAAGTTCTGGCGCTTTGATTTGGTGGTTGATGCGTACGTTACTCAATATTTGTGTGTTTAATTAATTAACCTGCCAATTATATCGTTAATACAGCAATTTTTCAATGGCCCTCTGATATAATTAGTAACTTAAAAGTTTAATATATTTTATGTTCGGAACAAGTATCTCACTCATTGCTGCGTTTGTCGCAGGTCTTGTCTCATTCCTCTCTCCTTGTGTGTTGCCTATTATTCCCGGTTTTTTGGCATATCTTGCAGGCGCCGCACCAAACGATGAAACCAAGCGTAAAGTCATTTTTCTCAACAGCGTTTTTTTTGTTTTTGGTTTCTCTTTTGTTTTTGCCATTCTAGGTGTTCTTCTAAATACCGTACTTACTCACGTGGCATACGACGTGCAGACATGGCTTTCGCGCATTGGCGGGCTACTCATAATTGTTTTTGGTCTTTTTCTTGTCGGGCTTATCAAGATTCCATTCCTAGAAAAGGAATACAAGTTTGGAGTTAAAAGAAAATTTTCTTCCCGTTATATAACGTCGTTTCTTTTTGGTCTAGCATTTGTGGCAGGATGGACGCCGTGTGTCGGCCCGGCCCTCGGTGTAATACTCGGAATTGCGGCTACACAACCGGGGTCAGCCTTTGTCCTTCTTCTCGTCTATGCTCTGGGGCTTGGCGTACCGTTCTTGATTGTCGGTTACTTTACCGCACAAGCCAGTCGCTTCATTGATTCACACACGAAAGCATTAAAAATTGTAAATATTGTGTTTGGTATCGTCCTTCTTGCTCTTGGAGTTTTGGTGTTTACACAAAGTTTACCGCTCATCGCTAATTTTGATTTTATAAATAATATTTTGCTTAGATAACATGAATACCTCTACACGCAGACTGACTCTTGCGCTCGTCGTTATCATCATTGTAAGCGCCATAATATTTCTAAGTTCTCGCCAGTCACGCATTGGCTCCGGTGGGGTAGACGCTGTCTCCGTGGTGCCAGCGCGATCAGCTACGAGCTCGACAGATGTGGCGGTTTCATCGACTACAACCACAACGACCGGTTACACGTTTCTTACTCCCGCACAAAAGGCACAACAGTTTAGCTTGGCAAAAGAGATTACCGATCCAACGGGATTTATAAATACAGGCGGAAAGCCTGTTACCATTTCAAGTTTGGTTGGCAAGAAAGTAATTCTCATAGACTTCTGGACTTACAGCTGTATCAATTGTCAGCGCACTATTCCGTATCTAAACAGCTGGTATAGCAAATATGCAAAATATGGACTTGAGATTATCGGAGTGCACAGCCCGGAGTTTGATTTTGAAAAAGATATTAACAACGTTACGAAGGCAGTGACTCGTTTCGGCATTGAGTACCCCGTCGTTCTTGACAGTAATTACGGCACATGGAAAGCGTACGACAACCAGTATTGGCCACACGAATATCTTATAGATATAGATGGCTATGTGGTCCACGACCAGATTGGGGAAGGTAATTACCAAGAAACTGAACAAGAGATTCAAAAAGCTCTTGTAGAACGTGCAGTGGTACTTGGTCTTCCTACGACAGGGATAGCACAACCTTTGACCACAGACGTGAGCCAAACTCCAAGTGGACCGATGAGCCCAGAAACATATTTTGGTTCAGCTAGAAACGAATTTTTTGGCAATGGCATGCAGAGTCTGGCTGGTCTACAAGCCGGACTGGTGATTCCACAAACAATTAATCCGGATACGTTCTATCTTTCTGGTGATTGGAATTTCTTTGACCAGTATGCGCAAAATAAATCGGCAAATGCACAAATAGAATATCAATACACCGCCACCAATGTATTTTTTGTTGCCGGCGCGAATACCGATACAACTGTGGAAATTCTTCGTGACGGGAAACCTCTTGGTGTCGAGAAAGGGAGCGATGTTGTGACAACCACAGACGGAAAGACAGTGGTTCACATAAAAGACAATCGGCTTTATAACATAATTCAAGATAGCTCAACCGGAACGCATACACTACAGTTTATTATCGAAACCCCCGGACTTCAGGCCTACACTTTCACTTTTGGTTAAAGAAATCTTCGTAACGGTAACATTATAGTTTCACGAAATTTTTGGTGCAGAGGACGCGCTTGCCATTCGGCCAATTCAGCCCTTTTTGCATAGTCCAAATCTACATCAAAATATTTTTTGACTTCCATAGCAAAATCTTTTTTGGTACTGACAATATTTGCCTCGTAATTATAAAAAAAACTCAAAGAATCAAGGTTGAAACTGCCCACGGTGGCCCATTCGTCATCTATGACCGCTGTTTTGGCGTGTATCATTTCGTTGGTATACAAAAATATTTTGACACCGGATGAAAGTAGTTTTTCAAAGCAAGTCCGTGAGGCCAAATCCACACTTTTGTAGTTTGATGACTCTGGAATGAGAATTTTTACTTCCACACCGCGTCTCGCCGCCAGCCTCAGGACTCGGCGCAACCTTCGGTCAGGTATGAAATATGGCGTGGTAATGCAAATATATTTTTGGGCGTTTTGAATTGCTTCTATAAAAATTCGGTACATAAAACGTTTGCGAATATAGGGAGAGTTTGTGACAAAATTGAAACCTTTTATGAATTTTCGAGTTCTATTCATTCGACGGAAGAAATTTTCAGCGCCTGCCGTCTCCCACATTTCCTCAAAGGCGAAACGCATTTCACCGACTATCGGGCCAGTTATCTGCAAGTGGGTGTCGCGCCAAAACTGCATGTCCTTGCGAAATCCCACTCCGCCTATGAAGCCGGTGGCCCCGTCTACCACCATCAGTTTGCGGTGATCACGCAAAAACCATGAAAAGAAATTTAAAAGTCTCCACGGCTTGATGACATTAAAAAAACGGATTTCAATGCCGATATCCTTCAAGGTACTTGGCAAATTGGAGGCAAACAATCCATAACTTCCGGCCATGTCGCACAATATTCGGACGTGAATGCCTTGTTTGCGCTTGGATATAAGCAATTCCAAGAATTCTTGACCGATTTCGTCGCGTTCCAAAATATATTGCTCCACATCTATGGAGGTTTTGGCATTCAAGCAAGCCGTTTTCATGGAGGCCCACGCCTCCTCGGTTTTCAGATAGAAATGCCAACGTGTGGGTGTGTCCATTTTTTTAACCAATCATCAGTATGAGAAGGACAGCGGCCAAAAGATATGACCCAAAATATTGAAAGGAGTTGATGATAAAAAGTTTCCACGATTTGCCAGTCAATAATGTTTGACCGAGCTCGATTGGGACAATAAACCCGAGCCACACCCACAATATAAATTCGCACGCCCCGATTACAGAATTTATCTGCAGTAGATCAAAAAAACGGTATATGACAAATACCGATACCAGAGCTGTCAGGAGGTTTGCGCCGTATATCTTTGCCATATAGCGAGCGTTGGCTCGGCCCATTTTTTCCGGTGTTATTCCAGAAAGTTCCATCCATTGTTTACCGAAGGCGAATGGCATATGCCATATGAAACCGAAAGCGGTAGCCAAAAGCGCACCAACGAAAATAGCCAGGTATATCATAGTTTTGTTCATTAATAGACTAAAATTATATCACTAAGCGTCAATAAAAAACGGTGTGATGTAGCGCATTTGTGTCAGATTTAAATTTATTTTAGAAACCTAAAACTGGATACGATTTTTTCCAAAATCAATCCCGTTGTGGTTCGTTCCTGATCGGTGTAACGACTTATCGATCCATCCGTGTACACCTCAAAAGTGGATGTATTGATGCGGGTTGTGATTTCATAACAGGTTCCGTTATAAAAAGCGCGATAGTCATTGCCGGTGCTTTGATGACTCATTGCCGCATCACTTGCGGTGTATGAGACGAAAGGAATACTGCCTATAATTTTTTCCGAGGTGCTGGCCATTTCACCGTTTTTCATTTCCAGACACGATGTAGTGTTGTCGGAGGTTACGTTGACCGAAACGCCGGCGCCGTTGAAATTGGTTTTTGGAAATGTGGTATCAGGAAGATAAATGCAAACGATGCCGGTATCGGGGTTGCACGTCGGCAAATAGCTGACCGCGCTCATGCTAGCTTTGTCCGCAATGACACGGGCGATGTCTGGGGTGTCTATAGTAAAGCGCCCTCCACTATCGCCAAATCTTGTCCATTCCTGATCAAGGACGGCCGGCCCTCCGATAGGCATGCCCGATTGCTCATACTGCAACATTTGTTGTTGTGTTTGCGGTGCCCCTGTTTTTGTCTGGCTGGAGCCTTGATGCGTCGCCCAAACTATACCTGAAACAATCACGACTATGCAGGCTGTGATAATCAATGACAAAATGATTTCCTCTCTCTTGGTCATTTCCGTTTTGTCTCTCGGTGTCTGAGCAGGGTCGACTTTATCTGAAGGAGATGGGTTTTGGGGTATTTCCATATAAGTAGTATACGATTTTTAAATCTAAAACCAACTGCTCAAAATATCGGCGGTCTTTTGTGAGCTTAAAAACAAAACCACCCCCGCAGTCGCGGGGGTGGTTTTGAAAAGGGAGACAATGTCCTGATCCGATAAATCGAACCGGGGTTCTCAATTTCGTAAACGAAATCGGGAATTACGCGCGTTGCACGTTCACTGCACTCATACCTTTTGGACCTTCTTCAGTTTCGAAAGAGACAGCGTCACCTTCGCGTAGCTCGTCAAACTGTACGCCGACGAGGCCATTCTTGTGGAAGAAAAGATCTTTTGCAAGACCTTCTGCGGTGATGAAACCGAATCCTTGTTCTTTGAGGGTCTTAATAGTACCGGTCATTGAATGATTGTTTAAGATTAAATTACAAAAAGACGACAAAATCGACTACTTCTTCGAGCTTCTTTGTACTCTACAATACTATCATATCTCATATAATTTGTCAACCCAAAAATCGTGGAGAGTAAATCGTTGAGCGTAAAACGTGTGTAATGGCTAGAAATATGGAATTTTGAGGCTATGGTATAATACCTGCATGCCCAAAGAAAAATCCGGATGGAAAAGAGCCAAAGCTCTATCAAACGTCCAAAAGACCACTGACTTTTTGATTAAGTCTAAAAAACGAGACAAGAAAAGACCGGCCTAAGCCGGTTTTTTTGAATTCTGCTATCATGTTTGTATGAGTCTTATCCAAAACAAAAAGGCGCATTTTAATTATGAAATTACAGAAAAGCTCGAAGCCGGTATCGAGCTTATCGGCCTTGAAGTAAAAAGCTTGAGGAAAGGGCAGGGCAACCTTGAGGGTTCGCATGTCACCATCCGAGGCAAGGAAGCGTACCTGATAGGTATGCAAATTCCGCCATTTCAAAGCGCCAATACACCGGAAAGTTACAATCCGACTCGCAACCGCCGACTATTACTGACCAAGAAAGAGCTCAAAGAATTGGAAGGGGTGGAGCATCAAAAAGGATTGACAATCGTGCCTATTTCGGTGTATAATAAAGGTAGAAAATTGAAAGTAGAGCTCGGTATCGCCCGCGGTAAGAAAAGGTTTGATAAACGTCAGACTATAAAGAAACGCGAGACAGACCGAGAGACAAGACGCACTTTGAAATATGAATAACATGTATGCCCTACTCTGTTTACATATTGCTGAGTAGCAGGGACAAGAAGTTGTATGTTGGTTGCACATCTGATGTTGAAAAAGATTGGCAACTCACAACAATGGACTGGTGCCTGCGACTCAGCGTCGCCGACCGCTAGAATTGATTCACATGGAAAAGTTTGATGACAAAGGTCAGGCCTTCCAACGTGAGCGATTCCTGAAAAGTTTATGGTCGGCGAGAGAGAAAAAGAAAATTCTCAAAGAATATTTACACAGAGTAGGGCGTAACTAATTTGTAATACACAAATTTTGTTTGCCCTACCATTATGTGACAGGGTGATCTGGGGCTAAAACATCTGCAGTAGCAGATGTTCGCCCGATCATTTTGTACTCAAAATGATTTAGGGAGTGATCGGCCTAGACAGTAGGATTCATTTGGAATATGCAGGAGAGAGCTGTGGTGACTCTAAAATCCGCCACAAAGACTAACTGCAAACAGCACAGTCGCACGAGCAAACGTTTCTCCATATTTTGGAGCTAACGATTTTGCTTTCGCTTACGCTTCGGCCTAAACGACGTCAACTCTTACAAAGTCTGTAAGCAAGATGTTGGTGGAATAATGACGGACTCTAGAACACAACCGCTTCGGTGTGTTCTGAACTGTAGAAGCTCGGCATAATGAGGTTTTGTTTACTTCCTACTCATTACGCTCAAATCTGTCTTCGACAGGTGAAATAAACTAACTCTTGTAGAAATATTTCAAATACCTTATTGCACCGCGGTTCGATTCCGCGCACTTCCACCAGCAAAATGATGCCGCTCGAAAGAGCGGTTTTCATTTTGCTGGTGGAAGCTATTCTAGGAATCGAACGGCCGGAGCGCGACGGCGCGAGACGGGGTCGCGGAAATTTTTAGCAAAAAATTATCCGTGACTCATTCCGCGCACTTCCACAAAAATAAGGAACATAGTGACTATATTTTTGTAGGATACCGCTGTACTCAGTGGTGCCACTTCCAGTTGTGTTTTCTAATACTTTTTACAGTGTTGATAGTTCGGTGTATAATCCATTTGGAAAGACGTTGAAAGTTCTTCATAACAACAATCAGGGAGAATCTATATGGCCACCTCGCTCTGTAAGGTTTCTTCTGACCCAAAACTTACCAAAGAGGCTCAATTTGAATTGGATTGCGTGACTATCGCGGGACTGATTGGTTTCATTTCTGAAGCAATCTTTTTAGCTTTTCGGATTAACGAGATCGTGGGGGTATTCTGGGCGGTACTGTTCGCCATCCTAACCGTTTTCATTCTTGGATTCTTACGGTTGCGACTGCTCTTGTTGTTTTCAGTGCCGTCTGAACAAGGTTCGGTACTTTTGACAAGTACCCGTCACACAATTGAATTGTTTGCCGTAGTATTTCCCATCTTCATCTGGTTTTTGGTATCTGTTTATGTTTTAAAAATTCTGTAGGATTCAGTAGCACTGCCTAGCCGCCCGTGAAAACGAGCGGCTATGTTTTGCAAATTTTCCAAAATCCACTATACTTTCAGTACTTTTTGGTGATATATGCCCACAAAACCCAATAAACAAAGCCCTAAAAAGCAACCCAACGGTCTTTTCCCGGGAAATTGGAACAAAAGGCCCAACGGCTCAGGTTCTTTGGTTCGGAATATTATTTCCACCATTCTTATTTTTTTGATTCTTTCCAGCATTTATTCGCTCATTCTCGGCAACCAAAGCACTGTCCAGACAATTCCAATCTCCCAATTGGCCGGTGATATTATTTCCGGCGGAGTGAAGACGGTCACAGTGACAGGAGATAATTTGGATGTTGTCTATACAAACGGGGCAGATAAGCAGTCGCAGAAAGAAGCGGGTGTGGCGCTCACCCAAACTCTTGTCGATTATGGCGTGACTCCGGCGGAATTGGCGAAAGTCAGTATCAATGTCGGCAACGATCGGGGAATCGGATTTTGGCTTCTCAATTTCGGGCCAACCATCATATCTATTCTTTTTGTTTTATTTTTTGTTTGGTTTCTTTCAAGACAAGTCAAAGGCGCAGGCATGCAAGCATTTACCTTCGGTCAATCCAAGGCTAGAATCACGGCTCCTGATGATAAAAAACAAAGGGTGACATTCAAAGATGTCGCTGGAGCCAAAGAAGCCAAGCAGGAACTTTCTGAAATTGTAGATTTTTTAAAAAGTCCGAAAAAGTTTTTGGAAATTGGTGCAGTCATACCTAAAGGCGTGCTCCTTATGGGCGCACCCGGCACCGGCAAGACTTTGCTTGCTCGCGCCGTAGCGGGGGAAGCATCTGTCGCATTCTTCTCTATTTCGGGTTCGGAGTTTGTGGAAATGTTTGTCGGTGTCGGAGCCTCGCGGGTGCGTGATCTTTTCCAACTGGCCAAGCGCGCGGCGCCAGCCATTATTTTTGTAGATGAAATTGACGCAGTTGGAAGAGTTCGCGGGGTGGGAGCTGGCGGAGGCAATGACGAACGTGAACAAACGTTGAACCAGATTCTTGTGGAAATGGACGGCTTTGAGCCCAATGAAAAAGTGATTGTCATGGCGGCGACCAACAGACCGGATGTTCTAGACCCGGCGCTTCTTCGCCCGGGACGATTTGATCGTCGAGTGACTATTGATTTGCCGGACCGCAATGACCGGGAAGAAATTTTGCAAATCCATTCACGCAAGAAGCCTTTTGCAGAAGACGTGAACCTACGAGTGATTGCAGAGCGTACCCCTGGTTTTTCTGGTGCAGATTTATATTCGCTGATGAACGAAGGGGCGATACTGGCGGCACGCGAAAATCGGCAGAAAGTTTCTCAATACGACCTTGTGCGTTCTATTGAGAAAGTAATGCTCGGTCCCGAGCGCAAAAGTCATTTGCTTTCCAAAAAAGAAAAAGAAATTACCGCTTACCATGAAGCTGGACACGCGCTAGTGTCTTCGGTATTGGAACATTCAGACCCGGTGCACAAAATTTCTATCATTTCCCGTGGTCGGGCGGCAGGTTATACACTCAATCTTCCTTTGGAAGACCGCAAGCTTCAGTCCAAGAAGGAATTTCTTGACGATATCGCTATGTCACTCGGTGGCTACGTGGCGGAAAAAATGATTTTTGGCGATATCACCACCGGTCCTTCCAACGACCTGCAGGTTTCCACCGCTCTTGCCCGTGATATGGTAACAAAGTACGGGATGGCTGATGATATCGGTCCTATTGCTCTGGAGGGCCAGAGTGGGAGAACTCTTTTTGGAAAAGGCATTGACGACAAAGATTATTCCGAAAAAGTTGGCGCAAAAATTGACGAAGAAGTTTCTAAAATTATGAATACGGCGCTTAGTCGAGCGGAGAGGGTGCTGACTGATCATCGAAAAGTGCTTGAGGCTATATCCAAACGTTTGATAGAAGTAGAAACAATTGAACGTGACGAGTTTGAATCAATACTTGTAGCGAATGGCATTGCTGTGAAGAGGTCACCTCATCCTACTGAAGACTTGGTGATAACGGGGTAGAGAAGTTGTATAATTTGAATAAGTAAATACAGGGTAAAAAATTAAGAAAACAAAATGTCAGAAGAGGGAATAAAAAAATATGAGAGCCATGAAGAAAGGGAAGCTCGTTTGGAAAGGGAAGGATTTGTTCATTTCGGAGTTGTAGCACGAGATATACTGCAACAGCAATCTCAATATGCGAGTCGTTATGTGGACGGTGAAATTCCTGGTTATCCAAATTTAGGAGAAGGATTGCGTTTTGATGGTCACGCATACGACTATCATTCTCTGGCAATTCATAAGGATGATGTGGAAGAATTTGTAAGACGAGTGAAGGAATATAAAAAATCTAGAAGTTTTGAATAAAAAACAAAAACGACCCAGAAAGGTCGTTTTTTGTTTTGCTAGCTAAAATGAAACTATGCGTTTCCCGGTGTTGGGCTATTTTTTGCGTTGCAAATTTTGCAGTTTGCCTTGTGCGTGAAAAGTTCATACAACGCAGAGAGACCGACAACGATGTAAATAACTTTTGTAATGATGCTATCTGCTCCTATCCAATCTCCGATGCCCTGACCGATTACTCCGATCAAAAGCCAGTTTAGACCTCCGATGATTAGGAGAATCCAAGCTACCATGTGTAATTTCATAATGTTCTATAATATTACTAATAAATAATTGCCTGCTTCTATTGTATCAAAAAATAAACGTATTGTGGCAGTTCTCCACAGGTAAAATCATTTGCTTGTCGATAGGTATAAATTAGCTCTAAAAAGGGCTATTATGCTATAGTTTTAGGGGTTTCCTCACATTCCGCCCTTAGCTCAGTTGGTTAGAGCACAGAGCTTATAATTACTAGCGAGAGGAGAAATTGTAAGCTATGCTTACATATTTCAACCGAGCGACGTAATTATATGAAAGTGTTTTTGGTGCGAGTATAGCTCAGTTGGTAGAGCGCCGAGCTTATACCTCGGTGGTCCTAGGTTCGAATCCTAGTACTCGCACCAAAAACGTTTCCATATACCTCTGCGGTCCTTGGTTCGAATCCAAGAGGGCGGACCAATATATTCTGACGAAGGTCTTCTGACGGACATCCGACGCCGTCATAAGATTAAGTTATTCAAAATGGATTTTGTTTTCGGTTTTTCTTAGGTGATCTGTGAGGAGAGGGAAGTTTGAGAGAGACGGGTTTTCGGCAATAATTCTTGTCGCTTCTGTCCGTGCCGCTTCCACCATCTTAATGTTGCGTATGGCTTCCATTGCCAAATCCGAGATACCCCATTGTTTGCCACCGTACAATTCGCCGGCGCCACGTTGTTGCAAGTCAAACTCGGCCAGTTCAAAACCATTGGCGGCTTTTTTCAGCGCGTTTAGCCGTTCCGAGGTTTTTTCATTCGAAGATTCTGTGAACACAAAACAATACGGTTGGTATGTGCTTCTTTGGACACGCCCGCGCAGTTGGTGAAGTTGGGCTAGACCGAACCTTTCGCCTCCTTCAATGATTATGACGGTGGCGTTTGGCACATTGACTCCCACTTCAACCACCGATGTTGCTACCAGAATATCAATCTTATGGGTATTGAAATCGTTCATCACTTTTTCTTTTTCTGCCGGAGTCATTTTTCCGTGAAGAATGGCAATTTCAAATTCCGGAAAAACTTCTTTTTTGAGCCGTTTGGTCTCCTCCGTCACAGACTTGGCAAGGATAGAATTTTCTTTTGTTGGATCCGGCTCATTGATGCGCGGGCAAATGACATATGCTTGACGGCCAGATTGTATTTCGTGTCGCACTTTTTCGTAGATATCTTTTCTTTGTTTTGGCAGGACAATTTCTGTAATGATTTTCTTTCTTCCCGGTGGCATTTCATCGAGCAAGCTTAGATCCAGATCACCATAAAGTGTCAAAGCGAGAGTCCTCGGTATTGGCGTGGCGGTCATAGACAATAGATGCGGAACGGACGCGGAACTATGCTGAACATACGCGGAACCACGTGCTTTATCGTAGATAATCCTTTGAATAGTAAGTTCTGACGGGCCGAAATTTGCTAGTAGTGCTAGACGATAATCTGAACCTTTTAAATAATTCCAAAGCTGCTTTTTTTCCGTAGTTCCAACAAAAGAAAGTGCTTTCAGTTCAACAATTATTTTTTCATCAATTACAAAATCTGGAATATATACACCAACTTTCTTTTTGTTATAAAAAATTGGAATTTGTTTCTCGCGATTATATGAAATATTTCGTTTTGTAAATTCCTCCGCTAGTGCTTTTTGGTAGACAACTTCCTTATGACCAGAACCGAGTTGTTTTTTTACTTCAAATATTGCTTGTCTAACCATATACGATAAATCTTTGTACAAAAGTTCTGGACTGGTTTTTTCTTCTGCGACGTTCGGCGTTTGTTCCGCGCTAGTTCCGCGAGCCAGCGCCGCGCGCTGGCTTACTCCAAATCGGTGTTGTTCATCAATAATGACATAGGCCAGATGTTTGAACTTTACAGATTTTTGGATAAGGGTATGCGTTCCGATAAGAATGGGTATCTCTCCACTGGCTACCCATTTGAGAAGCTGGGCGCGTGAAATAGTAGTGTAGCCGTTCGGATTTACTTTTGATGGAAATTTTTTACAACCACTACCCGTGATTAGACCTATAGAGATTCCCGTTCCCACAAAGAATTTTATAAACGATTCAAAATGTTGTTGGGCTAATATTTCCGTAGGCACCATATAGGCGGTCTGAAGATTGCCAAAGTCTTGACCATTTGGCCGTGTGGTGGTAACCACAAATGTGCTTGTGGCGGCTACCGCTGTCTTGCCACTTCCCACATCACCTTCGAGCAAACGGGACATCGGGTGACCTTTTTTGAAATCATAAAGAACGTGTTCAAGAGTTTTTTCTTGAGCTTTTGTGAGAGGAAATGGCAATCGATTGACAAAGTCTGACAACGTACTTTGATTTGGTTCGATAATAAACCCCTTTTCGTGTTGCCAACGAGCACGGTTTTGTTGTTTTTCCAGTTGAATAAAAAATATTTCCTCAAATGCAAACCTTTTTCTAGCCGAAAGCGCGTCGTCGGTCTTGTGCGGTGTGTGAATCCAGATGAGTGAAGTTTTTAGATTGGGAAGCTTGTAGGTTTTTAGAATATTTTCCGGTATTGGGTCATTGATGGTGTCCAATAGACCAGATAAGAAAATTCTTTGTACGGTGTGATACATCCAGTTGGAAGTGATGCCACGACTCTCCGGGTAAACAGGATAAAGCGTGTGGTCAGGTACCCCCTCATTCCAAAGTGAATCACCAACTGCCAGTGGAATCTTGGTGACGGTTTCTATTTTTGGGTTACTCATATAAAGCTCTCCTTTTCTTTCACTTACTTTGCCTTCGGCCCGTACGAGCGAGCCCTCTCCAATCATTTTTGCCAAGTAGGCCTGATGAAACCAAATAATTTTCATCCTACCTGTTTCGTCTTCAATCACCCCTTCAGCCATTGGGATTTTTTTGCGAAAAGCCTTGCTGGTTTTGAGTCCGGAAATTTTGCCAAAGATCACAGCACTACTTCCTTTTGACAATGAACCGATATTCATTTTTGATGCCGTGTCGCCGTATCGGATGGGGAAGTGATAGAGCATATCCGCCACGGTTTCAATATGTAAGTTTTTTAGAGCTTTGGCTTGAGCTGGCAAAACTCTAGTTACATCAGAAATTTTTGTTTCAAGATTTATCATTCATTTACTGGCGGAGACGGACGGATTCGAACCGTCGAGGGGTTTTAAAGCCCCTGCCTCTTTAGCAAAGAGGTACGTTAGACCACTCTGACACGTCTCCAATATGTATTCTGTTACTCTACTGCATTGTTTTTAACAGAAGGTACGTTAGGTCAGGAGTATTTTCCTATTGAAAAATCTCCCGACCCGGACTCGTGCCGTCGCACTCCGTCTTTGATTTGCTACGTATCCTCGCAAATCAACACTCTGACACGTCTCCAAGTGCTTGTCACACTATCATAATTATTTTACCTTTTCTATGGTAACTTTTTATTATCAATAAAATGGGTTAAAGTTGTCTGGTTGGAGGGTTGGGTGAGTGGTTTAAACCAACAGTTTACTAAACTGTCGTCCTTTAATTGGGACCGTGAGTTCGAATCTCACACCCTCCGCAATTACCAAACACCTCAACAAAAGTTGAGGTGTTTGGTAATTTATGAGGGGGCTCGGTAAATTAAAATAGGATGTTAGAATACAAAGATGAAAGCGAGGCACTCACTTAAAATCTTTTTTTATTTTGCGGTAATTATGTCTATGAGCGGTTTTTTCCCTGCCAGGGCAGATGCGATTGGCGTCATAAAACCGTCATACAATAGACTTTTTTATTTTCGAGACAACTCTCTGGCGCGCCAATCTTTTTTTAAACACTACGATTCAATAGATATTTTTGCCCCACAATCGTATGCTCTGGACGCTAATGGTAAATTGAGTGGTTCTATCGACCCGGATATTCTGGCATTTGCCCATATCAGTAATATAAAAATAATGCCGTTGGTGACAAACGGCGCTTTTAGCCAAGCCTCATATCAAGGAATTCTTGACAATCCTGGAGCGCAAGATATTGCTATTGCTTCGCTTGTGAACGAAGCAAAATTAAACGGTTATTATGGTTGGCAGATTGATTTTGAACAGATGGATGTTACTTACCGAGACAAATTTTCAGCATTTATAAAAAAGGCAGGTGATGAAATGAAAAAAAATAATCTGGCTTTGAGCGTGTCCGTCATAGCCAGATTCTCCGATAATCCGGTAGATTATCCAAACAATCTTTGGACCAATTTGATCGGCGTCTATGATTATGCCTCTCTCGCTTCCAGTACCGATTTTGTCAGCATTATGTCTTATGACGACCCCGATTCCAAAGGCCCTGTGGTTGAATTCCCTTGGCTTAGACTGGTTCTTGATTACAGTCTCAAATATATTCCATCGGGAAAATTATCACTCGGCATTCCTCTCTACTATTGGCAATGGAATGACAACACTGGGAAGCTTGTCGGTATCGGTGGTAATGAGGGGATAGATAACGTTTTCAAAAAGCGCAGAGTGACAGTGAACTACAGCATCACCCAGGAAGAACCTTATCTGACCTATAAAGTTGGCAGAACCAAATACACAATTTGGTATGAGAATGCCAGAAGTGTGAAGAATAAAGTCAATCTAATTACCGAAAATAAATTGAATGGTTTTTCAGCGTGGGTGCTTGGGTTGGAACTCCCCAGCATTTACAACGTTATCAAAAAATAAAAGTTCATTTGACGGACGTCGGACGTCCGTCAAATGAGAATTGTGTTATTTAAAACGAAATTGCCACGAGCTTGGAAGTGCCGAGTCCCTCCATATTTGGCTTTTTGATACCCAGTACATTTTGCCAGTATGAGTCGTCTTTGAGCACATCGATAATCCAAGGGAAGTGTCCGTCCTGCGAGAAAATTATTCCACCTTTTTCCATATGTGGAGACAGATATTTCAAACAGTCTTTGGTAGACTGCACCAAGTCGGCGTTTATGCAAGCCACAGCAACCTTTTGATTGAGTTGGGGCAACGTGTCTTTGAACCAACCTTTGTGAAATTGGCATCGGCTGATATCTCCGTATGCCAAAACATTTCGTTTTACAGTCTCTAGAGAAACAGCATGGCTTCCTTTCGGGAAATGATGCTCTCTTTTGAAAATACTTTTGCCGTGAGTTTCACTGTTTTCAGGCATACCTTCAAATGAATCAAAAACTTCCAATTTACGTTCACAAAGATGGGCAACCAGACTAAGCTTGGCGGTGCTTCCGCCGTAGTAAGATCCGGCTTCTACAATGACGCCTTCCACATCTTTGCCGAGGTTAAGAATTTTTCTGGCAATGGTGAATAACTCGTGTTCGGTATGGGGGCAGTCAACTTTGTATGAAATCAAATAGAACATACACACCAGCTTGAGCCGTTTTGAAAAAGAGGTTGATGACTTTGTTTGGTGAAACAAAAAGCCGATGATGGCCGGAGCATCTTTTGGAAGATAATATATTTTTCTGTAGACATACAAAGCTGTCCAAGGAGTATATTTTTTTACAATACTTCTGATTTTCATTGTATAGACATTAATTTACTTTTCTGACTAGTACGAACGGAGTCATTTTGTTGCCCTGGCCGAGCGGGTTATCAAGAAGAATTTTTCTGACGGTCTTTTTGTCCAGTCCCACGCCACTGCTCACCCCCAAGATTTTTACATTGATGAAATTTGCGTCGGCAGTTACTGTCGGCATTCCCAGTTGTTTTTCGACTTTATTGCAATCACTTTGCGGGTCAGGGGGGGGAAGCACAGCCCATTCTGTGTAAGGATACATATCCTCTGGTATGAATCCATCAATTTCTGAAACTCTGCTACCGGCGACAATCCAAAATATGCCCCGCATACCGACAAGCTTGCCGAGACCGCCCAGTATCATTGCAGGTATGATGCGATAAATTCCGGCTTCTTCTATTGCCACCTGAACCTTTTCGGGTTTGGACCACGCCGTCATGTTTTTGTGTTTTTTTACACCCTTTGTTATGAGTTTCGCAAGCCAAGTCACTTTTACGGTGGAAATATGTCGCACTCTGTTTTGCGAAACGGAGATAAGTTTTTCTGAAAGTGCTACCCAGTCGCCGGTCTTATAATGTGGCAAAACAAATTTTTTTAAAACGCTATTAAGATCTTCTCCAAATTCAATCAGTCGTGACATTTTTATCGGGAAACGCTCGTACGTTATGCCGTCTACCGTGATTTTTCGGCCCGGTTGTATGGTTGAAAAGCCCCTGTCTTTGTTTTGTTCTTGTTCCATGAGGGTTGATTATAATATATATACGAATTGGTAACTAGTTGGTAATTATGCACAATTTTATCTAACAAAATCTGTTAGAATATCCACATATGGGATACGAACAAATGTATACACCCCCGCCGGAAAGAGGAGCGGAAAAAATATCTAATAATGAAAACCTTGGCATCGAAGCCAGAGTGGTCTTTGATAAATTGCGCACCGAGGAAGAAGTGCCTGAGGGGACGGAAGGGGAAGTTAGAACGGGGTATGCTTTCTATGAAGTTGGCGAAGACGATAATTTAAGTGATGAACCCCTTACGGTAGATATCACAGACAAGCCCGAATTGGTGGTTCTTAAAGAAGACGACTATGTAAAATTGAAGGACAAAAAAATTATTGCCAAACCGGTGCGTTTTGTCTGGAGCAAGGGTGGTAAGTGGCAAATTGAATATTAGTGGGCTATAGCGAGAGCAATGATTTTTTTGGCACCAGCTTCTTTGAGGGCGCGCCTCGCTTCTATCATGGTGGCACCTGTCGTGATAACGTCGTCGATAATTATAATATTCTTTCCGGCGACTTCTTCCGATGCTGTAAAAGAATTATGAAGATTGTTTAGTCTGGCATGACGGTTACTCACTTTTACCTGAGCTTCGGTTTCTTTGATTTTTCTTAGACCATTTTCAATATACTCTAAGTTAGTATCTACCCCCAATTTTATTATTGCGCGAGCCATGTCATCCGCCTGATTGAATCCCTTTTCTTTTGCGTGAGCGCTTCCCGTCGGTATTGATATCAATGTCCAACGTGTCGTGTCGAAAGCGCCATAGTCTTCAGCTAGAGAAATAATGTCTTCATAAAAAAGGGTAGCTACGGCGTCAAGAAGAATTTTATTGCGTGAGTATTTGATTTCCAAAACTAAAGCGCGGGCCATCTTGTCTTTGTAGTGAAACAACGCCCGCATCCACGGTTTTGGGGTGTCAAAAGACGGGGTAATGTCACCAAGCTGTCCGGAATTTGCCAGTGTTTCGAGCTTTGTCACCTCATATTTTTTGGGGAAAATAATATCTAAAACCTGTGAGATAAATGAGAGCATATAAGCATAATATCAAATATTTTGAACTTAATTTCAGTTTTTCTTATGCTATAATTGAAACAAAATAATGGCTAATCCCCTTAAAAAATTATTTTCTTTCGGCAAAAAATCTTCAAGCGTACTTGGAATTGATATAGGTTCGTCGGCAATCAAAGTTGTGCAGTTACGCAAGAAAAACGACAAAGCTGTACTTGAAACATACGGCGAACTTTCTTTGGGTCCATATGGAGGAATGGAGATTGGCCAAGCGACCTCTCTTTCAACGGACAAACTCGTAGAAGCATTGACCGATTTGATGGCAGAAAAGGAGGTAAATCTTACTACCAATTCTGCCGGTATGGCTATTCCATTTTCATCCAGTCTTATGGCTCTTATGGAGATGCCACTAGTCAGTTATCAGCAACTTTCGGTTATGATTCCGCTTGAAGCCAGAAAGTATATTCCGGTTCCCATTTCAGAAGTGACACTTGATTGGACAGTAATTCCAAAAGAAGAAAATGAAGACGATGCAAAAGAAGAAGTGAACGATACCTCAAAAGAAAAAGAACCGACCAAAATCAAAAAAACGGATGTTTTGCTTGTGGCCATACACAACGAAACCCTGGCGCGTTACCAAGAAATTATTCGTAAGACAAATTTGCAATCCAGTTTTTTTGAAATTGAGATTTTTAGCACGATGCGCGCAATTCTAGAGGACGACCAAGCGCCGGTGATGATTTTTGATATCGGAGCAGCATCGAGCAAACTTTATATTGTGGAGAGGGGGATTGTCCGCTTGTCACACACTATCAATCGTGGTTCGCAGGATATCACGCAGACAGTTTCAAAATCGTTGGGTATTCCTATGGCGCAAGCCGAAGTGATTAAGCGCACATCGGGGGCGCTTCCAAATTCAAGTGTCGATATCAGAAATTTAACCAGGCTATCGCTGGATTACATTTTTTCCGAAGCCAACCAAGTAGTGCTCAATTATGAGCGAAAATACAAAAAAACTATCGGTAGAATAATGATGGTAGGAGGCGGTTCGTCGCTCAAAGGTCTTGCAGATTTGGCGAAAGAAAGTTTCCAAACCCCGGTGGTGGCTGGGAATCCTTTTGCCAAGACGGAAGCCCCGGCATTTCTAGAAGATATTTTGCGTGAAACCGGTCCCGAGTTTGCAGTGGCTGTAGGTGTGGCACTTAGGAAGCTTCAGGAATTGGATTAATGCATTATCTGATTTCCACTTGGACATCGGATGTCCAAGTGTTTGTAACGTGCGCTTCGCACTGTTGTGCTCAGCACCTTCGGCCTCGACGGCCTCGGTGTGGATTAGATTGGCTATATTATTTTAGTTTGTTGTATAATAAACGGGAATTGGTGTCTTGTTAGCAACCAAAATGGATCCCCAAAATACATCCTCGTTCATTCCAAAGAAAACAATGGTGCCGGGAGGCGCCTTTCCCCGCTCATCAAGTTTGTTTTCGTTTGCGGCAAATTTAATTTTTGTTGTAGCCATTATTTCTTTGGTTGTGGTTTTTTTGTACCAAAAATACTTGGAAGGGCAGGTCTCACAAATGAGCGCCAATCTTTCTTCTACCCGAGTCGCTTTACAGCCAAATGTCATCACCGAATTGTCACGTTCTGATGAACGTATTATTTCTGCGAACGATCTTTTGAATAAACACGTTGCTCTTTCAGATTTCTTTGCCTTGTTGCAATCACTGACTCTTCAAAACCTCCGATTTACCAGTTTTTCTTACTCAGAAAACGCTCAAGGAGTTTTGACGGTTTCGATGAAAGGTCAGGCCCCCACATATTCCACTGTCGCTGTCCAGGAAAATATTTTTAACAACAACAACAATTTCATCAATCCAACGTTTTCAAACCTCGATCTTGATGACAAGGGAAATGTCGTTTTTGATTTTCAAAGTCAATTGAATCCTAAAGCCGTTTCTTACAAGGAACAGTTTGACGCCGCCAACGCGGGCACCGTTACAGCACCGCCTGCGAACAACTCAAGTCCAGCAAGTCCTGCAACTACATCAACTACAGCAACCACGACTGTGAAGACTTCTTCTACTACACCCACCCAATAAATTTATGAGAAACTTATTACCAATTATTCTAATAGTGTTATCAATCGGATTGTTTTATCTTTATATTAATCCGAGCTTTATGAATGTGCAGACGCTGATTGGGACAGAACACCAATATCAGGACGCACTGAGCAAAGCAAGCGAACTTGGCGCGCGCCGTGACCAACTATTGACCAAATATAATTCCTTTTCTCAAGATGAAATAAATCGTCTAAATCGTATTCTTCCGGACTCTGTGGACACGGTAAAACTTATCACCGACCTAGACAGCGTTGCCGGCAAATATGGCATAACTTTGCATTCAATCAACGTTACCCAAGCCCTGTTGGATAATTCTCAGTCAATTAATACAAACGAAGCATCTACGACGCCATACAATACCACCACCATCAATTTTGGTTTTTCTGCGACCTATCCCAATCTTGTGTTATTTCTAAAAGATATGGAAAAAAGTCTTCAAATGGTCGATATCAAATCCGTTAGTTTTGACGTTCCCCAGGGAGGACTATCGGCAAATATGTATAATTACAATGTATCTCTAGACACGTACTCGCTAAAATAAATCGTATGCAATCAGAAAGTAACATTCCAATAAAAAAAATTATTACGATTGTCGTGACAGTCGCGGTTTTATTGATTGCAATCTATTACTTCTTTTTTCGTTCCCCCGCTCCTGCTGTCACTTTGGATCAGTTTGGCAATCCGGTCGCGACTCAAGTGGTAGGTCAAGATCTGATTGATCTATTGAACAAACTTCAAAATGTTACCTTGGATGACTCAATCTTTCATGATCCGGCGTTTATAAACCTGACCGACTACACAGTGACCCTGCCCAATCTTCCAGAAGGTCGTTCAAATCCTTTTGATCCATTTGCCGGTCAGGTGATATCCACCCCCGTCCCCGCCAAAGGTAAATAATTTTCTGTTTGGTTTTTAGAAATTAAGCCAACACCCGGAAGCATTTTTATGGTTGTATGCTAGTTTGTCTGATATTTTTTGAGCTATAATTGATGTGTCCAAATTAAATTTTAAATAATGAGCATACTTGATGTTTTGGCGGAAAAGAAAATTATTGATAAAGGAGATATCTCTGTTATTTTGGATGAGGCTGAAAATGACAATCTGACTGTCGAGCAAGTCCTGATACGTCGCGGTATTGATCCGGAAGAAATTCTCAAATCAAAGAGTGAATTTTTGGATATTCCTACCCGCTCGCTAAAAAACAAGGAAATACCTGGAAAAATATTGGAATATATTCCTGAAGAGTCGGCGCTTCACTACGGGTTTGTACCAATCGGTGTTCGAGATGGGGTGCTCGAGGTCGGAATTGTAGACCCTGACAACATAGAAGCGCGAGACGCGCTCAATTTTATATCATCGAAGATTGGAATGCCCTTTAAGATTTTTCTTATCAGTCAGGTCGATTTTGAATCGGTAATTTCTTCATACAAAGGTTTGTCGGGCGAAGTTACCAAGGCCCTATCCGAGTTGGAAACCGAGCTTGACACAAAACACCCGGTCAAAAAAAATAAAGAAGGCGAAAGTGAAAGCACGGAAGAAGAAAATTCCGTTATTGACAATGAAATCAATGCTTCTGATATCCAAGAAATAAAAGAAGGCAAGGGAGGCACAAGAATCATAGAAGACGCTCCTGTTACAAAGATTGTAGCCACTATTTTGCGTTACGCCACCGACGGCAACGCTTCGGATATACACATAGAACGAATGCGTGAAAATGTCCGTGTTCGCTTTCGAGTAGATGGAGTGATGAACACCTCTCTGGTGTTGCCGACCAAGATTCATTCGGCAGTGGTAGCTCGCATCAAGATACTTTGCAATATGCGTTTGGATGAAAAAAGGAAGCCCCAAGACGGACGATTCAGCGCCAAGCTGGGGGATAGAACGATTGATTTTCGTGTTTCCACTTTTCCGACATATTTTGGAGAAAAGGTGGTTATGCGTATCCTCGACCAAGAAAAAGGACTCAAAAAAATTGATGATTTGGGTTTAACAGATGAAAATGTTGCTACTATCAGGAGGGCACTCAAACGTCCTTATGGTCTCATTCTTATTTCCGGTCCTACTGGTTCCGGAAAATCCACGTCGCTCTACTCTATGTTGAATGAGGTCGATCGTGATCACAAAAATGTTTTGTCGCTTGAAGACCCTATCGAATACAACATTGAAGGAGTGAGTCAATCACAGGTGAGACCAGAAATCGGATACACTTTTGCCACTGGACTTCGCACCACACTTCGTCAAGACCCAGACATTATCATGGTCGGAGAAATTCGTGACAAAGAAACCGCCCAGTTGGCAATTCAGGCGGCTCTTACCGGTCACCTAGTGTTTTCCACTATTCACACCAACAATGCAATCGGAGTGATACCCAGACTAATGGATATGGGTGTGGATCCGTATCTCATTGCTCCGACACTTGTACTGACTATCGCACAGCGTCTGGTAAGAGCGCTGTGTCCCGGTGCGGGTAAGCCGATTGCTGTAGACGGCAGTATTAAAGTCATGTTGGAAAAGCAATTTGCCGATTTGCCGGAAAAATATCGCAAAAATATCCAAATCGGGAAAGAGTTGTTTGAAATTTCTCCGACCGAGGAGTGTCCCAATGGTACCCGTGGACGATACGCTGTTATGGAAATGTTGGAGATGGATGACGAAATTGAACAAATCATTCTAAGAAGCGGTACCGAAGTTGAACTGGCAAAGGCCGCTCGGGAGAAGGGTATGTTTAGCATGAAAGAAGACGCTATATTCAAAGCGTTTAAGAGGATGATTCCCTTTGAAGAGGTCGGGACATTATAGAAAACGTTAATACAAATTTGTGAACACGGTTAGCGGCAAAAAAGCCTTTTGTATATGATATACTTTTAAGCAACGCCATTATGCAAGACGACAAAAAATACAAACTACTTTTGGTTGACGACGACAAATTCTTACTGGATATGTATGCTATGAAGTTTAAAACTTCCGGGCATACGGTCTCCACTGCCGTGGGAGGGAACGATGCCTTGACCAAACTGCGCGCGGGAGAATCTCCAGACGCGCTGATTTTGGACATCATTATGCCGGTCATGGACGGTCTGGAGCTTTTGGAAACCATACGCAAAGAAAACCTTTGCCCGCAATCGGCTGTCATTATGTTGACCAATGAAACCGATCCCGCAAAAATTGAAAAAGCCAAGAGTTTGAGTGTGGCCGGTTACATTGTGAAGGCCACCTCCATCCCTTCGGAGGTTGTTACAGAAGTAATTAGTATTTTAAATAATAAAAAGAGCTAATATGGCAGATCGCACACAACTTTTGAATTCATTTATTGAGATCGTTGTCAATGAAAACGGTTCGGACATCCATCTGTCTGAAGGCCGCACCCCATTTATTCGTGTTTCCAGTTTTCTCATTCCTCTATTGAAGGAAAAAGTTTTGACACACGAAGATATGGAAGGAATACTTGATATTCTTTTCAAACCAAAAATGAAAGAAGAATTTGCCAAGTCAAAACAAGTTGACTTTTCTTTTTCTCACGACAGCACTCGTTTTCGTTGCAACGCTTTTCTGCATTTCGGGAAAATTTCTGTGGCAATGCGTTTAATTCCCACACGCATTCGCACATTGGAAGAATTGAACCTTCCTCCAATATTGGAAACTTTCACAAAAAAACAACAAGGTTTTTTCTTGACGGTAGGACCAGCGGGTCAGGGTAAGTCGACGACTCTCGCCACCCTCATAGAAATGATTAATCTTGAAAGACTAGAACATATCGTCACAATAGAGGACCCGATTGAATATCTTTTTGAGACCAAAAAAGCCATTATCGACCAACGTGAAGTGGGTTTTGACACGCCAGATTTTCATTCCGGTCTCTGGAGTGTCTTTCGACAGGACGCAGACGTGGTGATGATTGGTGAAATGCGTGACCCAGAAACTATAGCGACAGCTGTTACGGCCGCAGAAACAGGCCATCTCGTTTTTTCAACATTGCACACAAATACAGCCGCTCAGACCATAGACCGTATTATTGACTCTTTTCCTTCGGACCAGCAGTCACAAATTCGCGTTCAGCTTGCCGGTTCTCTGGCGGGTATTTTTTCGCAAAGACTTATTCCGCGGGTTTCTGGCGGGCTTATACCGGCGTACGAACTTTTGTTCAACAACAACGCAGTTGCCAATCTTATCCGTGACAGCAGAACGCACGAAATCAATGCTGTCATTGAGACCAGTTCGGGAGACGGAATGATTGATCTCAACCGCTCCCTTGCCACTCTGGTGCAGAAAGGTGAGATTTCGGTAGAAAACGCTTATATGTTCTCTACCAATCCGGCAACATTGGAAAAGATGATTTAATTTCTAAGATTCTATGTTATTCAATTATAAAGCCCTTGATCAAAATGGAGAAAAGAAGGAAGGCACGATTGAGGCAGTGTCCATAGACATTGCCATAAGTTCCATTCAAAAAAGAGGTCTCATTATTTCCGCTATTAATCCAGCGGAAAACAAAGGGCTCGCTCATAATCTTTTTATAACCAAAAGAGTTTCCAACAAAGACATCGTCATCCTGTCTCGCCAACTAGCTACTCTATTTGACGCTCAGGTCTCGGCTTTACGTGTTTTCAAACTAATCGCAGGGGAGACAGACAACCCCACCCTTCGCAAAGCCCTGACCCAAGTGGCCGACGATCTCCAAGGAGGAAGTTCTATCTCCAAAGCTCTTTCAGAGCATCCTAAAATATTTTCAGATTTTTATGTAAACATGATTAAATCCGGAGAAGAGACCGGAAAATTGAATGAAACATTTAGCTACCTTGCGGATTATCTTGATCGCACTTATGAGGTAGTGGCCAAGGCCCGCAACGCTCTCATCTATCCTGCTTTTGTCATTACCATATTTATCGGTGTTATGGTTTTGATGTTTACTTTTATCGTTCCAAAAATTTCGGCAATTTTGCTGGATTCTGGCCAAGATTTGCCTATTTATACCAAAATTATAATCGGCATTAGCGGATTTTTTGTAAATTATGGAATTTTTCTTTTAGTGGCAATAATCATCGGAGCATACTTTTTTATTCGCTTTGTTCGCACTCCGCAAGGTTCTTACGCCTTTGACAACTTTAAAATAGATATTCCTTATGTCGGTGAACTATATAGAAAGCTCTATCTTTCTATGATTGCCGACAATTTGCACACTATGATTGTGTCTGGTATTCCTATGCTCAAAGCTATAGAGGTGACATCATCCGTGGTCGACAGCGATGTCTATAAAAGAATTTTAAATGAAAGTATGGTAGCGGTAAAAGGAGGCAGTTCGCTTTCAAGCGCATTTTCCCAATACCCAGAAATTCCCGGTATTATGGTCCAAATGATAAAGGTGGGGGAAGAGACAGGAGAACTCGGCAACATATTGAACACTTTGGCCAAGTTTTATCAACGAGAGGTGACAAATGCTATAGATACTATCGTCAGTCTGATTGAGCCGGTAATGATTGTCGTTTTGGGAGTAGGAGTAGGTATTCTCATGGCTTCAGTGCTTTTGCCAATATACAATATGGCGTCTGCCAGCTAGACCGTTTCGGCTGTCCACAGCGTTCTGTTGCAATGGTCTTTTTTAGACTATAATAAGGGTACTCGTTTTTAAACAAAACGGCTCCCCCCTAAAAAATGCAAATGGGTGGGTCATTAACAGAGTATTAATAGTTAATTTTTAAAGTAATGAAAAGACTAGAAAGAGGTTTCACCCTCATAGAACTATTGGTGGTTATCGCCATCATCGGTATTCTTTCGTCCATCGTTTTGGCCAGTCTAAACACCGCTCGCGCCAAAGGAGCTGATGCCGCTACCAAATCAAACTTGGACAGCGCAAGAGCTCAAGCTGAGCTTTACTATGATTCCAATGGTCAGAGCTATCTCAATGTTTGTAGTTCTACAACGGGAGCAAATGGAGTTAGAGGTGTAATTACCAACCTTGTTGCCGCCGCGCAATCAGGTGGTTTTACAGCAACACCAGTCACTTTGGCATCAACTGCAGGAAACTGGCAGACCACAACTTGCCATGATTCACAAAATGCTTGGGCAGCAGAAGCACCACTAAAGGCAAGTGTTTCTGGTACTCCGGACATGTGGTGTATTGATAATACTGGCAAATCAGTTGAAGAAAAAACCGGAACTACCAATCTCGCCGCTTCATCGTACACGTGTCAATAATTTTAAGTTTTTTGATACAAAAAAACCGCCTTGTGGCGGTTTTTTTGTAAAAGAAGTTTAAAGATTAAACAATTATTATGTATAATTAGGCGTAGTATTTATGCATAAAAAAATTGACTCAAAAAGAGGGTTCACACTTATGGAGCTACTGATTGTCATAGCAATTATCGGTATTTTTTCTGCGGTTATCTTGGCAAGTCTTGATCAGAGCAGGGTGAACGCCTCTGACGCTTCCATCAAGGAAAATTTGATAACTATCAGGTCACAGGCGGCGATTTACTTTGATACGAATGCTTCATATGGTGCTGGGGCGTTCTATGTACCACCAACAATTCAATGTTCAGAGACCCTACTATTACAAGTGCCCTTATTGCCATTGCGCAGGCCAACGGCGGTAACACGGCAATATGCAAATCAAGCGCTAATTCTTGGGTAGTATTGGCCCCGCTAAAAAGTAGCGGATTTTGGTGTGTAGATTATACTGGCGCCTCTGTGCCCGAGGGGTCAAGTTCTTCATACAACGCAACTTTTTATACTTGTAATTAGTCTGTTTTCGTGTGTTATGATTAAGTTAGTGTCTGGTTTTTGTAAATCATTTATTTTTTTTATTTTAATCATATGAAAATCCCTAAAAGAGCCACCCCGCACGATTTCTTTAATGAAGAAAGCAGGGAAGGTTTCACTCTCATCGAACTGTTGGTGGTTATTGCTATCATAGGTATTTTGTCTGCGGTGGTTTTGGCAAGTCTAAACTTGGCACGGGGCAAAGGAAATAATGCTGCTGTTCAGTCTTCATTTATACAACTCCGCACTCAAACCAGTCTTTATTACACAAATGGTGGAAATTATGGCACGGCAAACGCCAGTGGCTCATGTACCACCGCTAACACCGTGTTTAATGATCCAAAAGTTCAAACCATCATATCTCAAATTCAGAGTAATACAGGAAATACGGCAATTTGTTCAAATTCTAGCTCAGCATGGGCTCTGTCGGCAAAACTTCCACAAGCTATAGGCGCCAACAACTACATTTGCACCGATGCAAACAACGCCATCAAATATTACGCAAGTTCACCAGGCAATGTGACAGCCTGTCCATAACGAGTTTTGGACATCGGATGTCTAAAACAAACAGGGTATAATGAGTCCATGCCAATCACGTCAGTTCTCATATTCGTTTTCATCCTCGGTACTATTATCGGAAGTTTTCTCAATGTGGTCATATTGCGTTTTAACAGTGGTAAGACGGTTCTCGGTCGCTCAGGATGTTTTTCCTGTGGTAACGAACTAAAGTGGTATGAACTAGTTCCCATTCTCAGTTTTCTTTTTTTGAAGGGTAAATGCTTGCATTGTAAAGCTCGTATTTCCATACAATATCCTCTGGTAGAGCTAATCTCAGGACTTTTATTTGTTTTTTTGTTCCTGAAATCTTTTCCAGCCTTGGATTCATCATCATTTCTTATTTCTAATTTATTATTATTTGCTTTTTCTCTTGTCCTGTGGTCTTCTCTCCTCGTCATCGCGGTTTATGACATTCGTCATCAGATTATTCCCAATTTTTTTTCACTAATTTTTTTTATAACGGCAATTTTAATTACCTGCATTGAAGGTACACAAGGAGGAAATGCATTAATCCGTGACCATATTTTCGGAGCTCTCATTGTCGGCGGTTTTCTTTTTCTTGTTTGGCTTATCACTCGGGGCAGGGGAATGGGTTTTGGTGACGTGAAGCTGGCCACCTCCATTGGTGTATACCTTGGTGTGGCGGAAGGCCTTTCGGCCATGGCTTTTGCTTTCTGGATTGGCGCAGTTTATGCCCTTACTATGCTCGGGTGGAGCAGGTATTCCGTAAAAGTGAGCAGAAATCAATTGAGTTCGGGCAAAAAACAGCTTACAATGAAGAGTAAAGTACCGTTCGGACCATTTCTAATTATCGGAACTTTTTTGGCTCTTGCTTTCGGAAGTGATATTTTTCATATAGCCCTTCTTTTCAATGTTTAAAAGTTTTTTTGATAAAAATTTTAGGATTTATCAATCTTTTGCGACATACGGCAAAAAGGCAAATTCCAGTACAGGATTTACCATACTCGAACTTATGGTTTCGGTGGCAATCATAGTTGTCATAACCGCCGTAGTTATGTTCAACCAAAATAATTTAAGCGAACAAATCTCACTGACAAATCTGGTTAGTGATATTTCTCTGCGCATCAGACAAGCTCAGGTTTACGGTATCAGCGTCAAGGAATTTAACCCTTCAGCCAGCCAGTTTTCTTTTAACACTGCATATGGGGTGGATTTCAATATAGGTAGCACAAATCCAAGCAACGCGGGGTACTTTCTCTTTGCCGATCTAAATGCCGATGGATACTATGATGGCACCTATACGTGGAATACTCCTCCTACATGCACCAACGGCGCCACATCTGAATGTATAGCTTGGAATGCTCTTCCTGGTAGCAATACCATTACTAAGCTATGTGTTCTTCCATCAGGCGGAGGCCCGGGAATTTGTACCATAAAAAGGTTGGCAATTACTTTTTTGTGTCCGAGTCCATCGGCTAATATGGTGTTTTGGGACAGCACTGGAGCAATAAATCCTTACACACTGGTTATCTTGGGGCAGAGTATTCGGTCACTTCTCCGCATTCACTCACCCAACTCATTATCGTATATACTACGGTCAAATTTCTATTTCGTGATCACAATTTAAATGCGAAATTTTTTTAAAAAAAGAAAAAATAGTCAAAATGGTTTACCTGGTGGAGCCTCCGTAAGCATCAATTGTTTGCTCATTGTGCCACTATCAAGTCGGTTCTATCTTAAGTAGACCAGACGCCGGACGCAAAGCTTGTTTCACTGGAACCAGTAATGACCAATTCGAAATTTCACAATCTTCGATACTGATGACTTGTGAAATGAAATTTGGTTCGCATTATCACTGTATTTGAGTTCAGATGCTCAATTTCGGCTGTATTCTACTCCTCAAAACTGCAGTGGAAGCCCAAATCCGCTCTATTCGGCAGTAGCTTTATTTCCGTGGACGGCGAAAGACATCGTTTACAAACTTAGCGGTACACAAATCTTTAAGTCGACTGATGGTGGTGTGACTTTTACAGGAGTTACCGCGCCGGAAGTGCTGATCAACAGCTTGAAATTTTACGTTTTCAATTCTTTTCCGCAAACCTATTGTCCTGGGGTAAATTGCGACAATGCCCAACCACGAATTTTTATGGTGGTTAATGGTCAGGCAGGAACAAAGGCCGGGACGCAGACCAATTTTGTCATTCAGACGACAGTATCACAACGCGAGCTTGATCTTGGACCATAATGAAACAACTTATACAAAAAAATATTAATAGTTTTACGAGTCGTTATGTTTTTGATGTGAAAAACAATGACGGGTTTACCCTTATAGAGACAATGGTTGCAATCACTGTCCTTATGTTTGCGATTGTTGCCACATTTACCGCTGCACAAAGTGGACTATCAAGTGCGCTCGAGTCAAAGAATCAGGTGGTCGGATATTATTTGGCCCAAGAAGCAGTAGAAGCTGTTAGAAATATGCGCGATAGTAATGGTCTTTTAAATATGTCGACCCCGACGAACTGGCTTTCCGGAATTGCCGCCTTGAATACCGACCCGTGCTACACAGGAAAAACTTGTACCATCGATACCACCACGTCTTCAGGTATCCAATTGATCAACTGCAGTGGAGGAAATACGACCTGTCCTAATATCGCTCAGGACCAAACATCTCCTAGTTCATTGACTTATGGTATGTATGGAATTCAGTCTTTGCACTCTACATGGACTGCCACAAGTTTCAACCGGCAAATCCAAATCAATGTAATCAACGGCAATGAAGCGGAAATGACCGTGACAGTAACTTGGAGCAAAGGTTCACAACCACTGCAAACTTTTAGGATTCACGAATCGCTTTTCAATTGGCAATCATGAGCAAAACATCAATTAACAAAAAATACAGGACAAACGAAAGCGGAATTGCGCTTTACATGGCCATTACTATTGCAAGCGCTCTTGTTTTGGTGGCATTTGCCGTTGTCAGTCTTGCATTAAGACAAATTAGTATTTCTTCTGCCGGGCGTGATTCACAAGCCGCTTTGTATGCCGCCGATTCGGGGACAGAATGCGCTCTGTATTGGGACGTGAAGACCACCGGAGGCAGTGCTTTTGCCAGCAGTAGTCCTGTGCAAATTGCATGCAACGTAGACGCGAATAATCTTACAAACCCGACACCAAATACTTTTGGGCCATGGAGTCCGACAAACGCAACGTCAACATTTACTGTTAAATTTTTGCCCGACCCGTATTGCGCCATCGTGACAGTTTACAAAGGTAATGTCGGCTCCGGCCCCGTGGTTACTCAAATCCAATCAAAAGGTTACAATACTTGCGATCCTACAAACACCCATAGAGTGGAGAGAGCCATTCAGGTAAATTACTAAATCTTTATTTTCGGTTATTTTGGAGTATATTCAATAAACAGCAATCTCACCGGAAATCAAAAAAGTTTAGGACGTGTCACCCGGATAGTTTGTTAATTTCAGGAAATTTTACCCAATTTAAGTATTATAGGTATATGACAAAAGTGCCCAAAGAAGCCCGAAACAGGGCCAAAAGCCTTCGTGAATTGATAGACTATCATAGGAAGCTCTATCATGAGCAGGATAAACATGAGATTTCAGACCAGGTCTATGATTCGCTTATAAGTGAACTTATTTTTCTTGAATCAAAATATCCGGAACTCAAGATACCAGATTCGCCAACGGAAAGAGTGGGGGGAAAACCACTGAAGGAATTCAAAAAAATTCGTCACAAAGTTGCGCAATGGTCCTTCAATGATGCATTTAATGAGGAAGACATACTTGACTTTGATACTAGAGTAAAAAAATTTTTGAAACAGGAAACAGGTAGAGAGATTAATCCTATATATACATGCGAATTAAAAATTGACGGTTTGAAAATAGTTTTTGAATATGAAAAAGGTTTGCTCAAGGCGGCGGCAACGAGAGGTGACGGAACCATTGGTGAAGATGTTACAGAAAATGTTCGAACCATTGAGTCTGTGCCACTCCGTATTACCCAGGCCATAGATATAATCGTCGAGGGTGAAGCTTACATGCCCAAACACCAATTTGCCATTCTGAATAGCGAACAAAAAAAGAAAGGCGAAGCAATGTTTGCAAATGAACGCAACATTACAGCCGGGACCATCCGTCAGCTCGACTCCCGTATTGTAGCCAAACGTAAATTGTCTACTTTTATATATGATATTTCTCGGGCCTCCGTACCGACATCAGCCAATCAAGACGAGGAACTAAAATTTTTACAAAAATTGGGATTTCGGGTCAATCCACACTTCAAAAATTGCAATAATGTAGAAGAAATTATTGCTTATTGGAAAGAATGGAGAGAAAAGCGAGAAAAGGAAGATTATTTGATAGATGGCGTTGTCATCAAAGTTCGAGAAAAACAGTATCAGGATGCGCTTGGCTATACCGGTAAGGCCCCGAGGTGGGGAATAGCATTAAAATTTCCTGCCGAGCAGGTCACTACAATAGTGGAAGATATCGCTTTTCAGGTCGGTCGCACAGGCGTTATTACACCCGTGGCGCACTTACGACCTGTTCTTGTATACGGTTCTACCGTTTCGCGAGCCACTCTTCACAACGAAGATGAAATCAGACGGCTTGATGTTCGTATAGGCGATACGGTCATACTGCAAAAGGCAGGTGATGTCATTCCCGATATAGTAAAAGTGTTGACAGAATTGCGCACGGGAAAAGAAAAAGTTTTTGTAATGCCGAAGAAGATGTCCGGAATGTAACACGGCTTTAGCCAAGCACACTATAGGTACGAAGGGAGATGAGCAAAGTGCCGCGCTATATTGTGAAAACCCACGTTGTCCAGCCAAAGATCGAAGGATTTTTTATCATTTTACATCTAAACATGCTCTGGATATTGAACATTTAGGGCCCAAGAACCTTGATGTTTTGCTCGACAATGGGCTGGTGACCACGTTTGCCGACATTTTTACCTTAAAAAGGGGAGATTTGCTCGCCCTTCCCAGATTTGCAGAAAAATCGGCTGACAATCTTCTTTCTTCAATTGAAAAGGCTAGAACTGTGGATCTCAATAGACTTTTGGTGGGACTTTCCATACACCAAGTGGGAGAAGAAACGGCTGAAGATTTGGCTAGCGAGTTTGGCACCATTGAGAAGATTCGTAATGCCTCACAAGAAAAACTTTCCGCCATCGACGGCGTCGGCCCAGTGGTCGCCAGTTCACTTGTAATGTGGTTCAAAGATTCTCATAACAAAAAAGTTTTAGATGACCTCCTAAAAGAAGTCAAAGTAACAAGTAACAATTCACGCATAACAAACAACAAGCTCGCCGGGAAAACTTTCGTTTTGACCGGCACCCTCGCTTCACTTTCTCGCGATGAAACCAAAGCCAAAATCAAAGCTCTTGGTGGTGATGTTTCCGGCTCGGTTTCATCAAAAACCAGCTATGTTGTTGCCGGAGAAAACCCCGGCTCAAAATACGATGAGGCGCAAAAACTTGGAGTTGTTATCTTGGACGAAAATGCTTTCAAAAAACTAATCAACTCATAAATAAGTAAAAAATGTTAATATAGTTCATATGATTACTTCTGAAGAAGTACAAAAACTTGCTGATTTATCAAGACTGGAGCTTTCTTCCGCGGAAAAAGCCACTTTTGCCAAAGAAATTGATTCTATCCTTGGTTATGTCAGTCAAATCTCAAATCTCAAATCTGAAATCTCAAGCCAGAAAATACCGGAGCGTAGAAATGTTTTTCGCACAGATGATAAACCACACGAGAGCGGTATTTATACTGAGGCCATTCTCTCGCAAGCGCCAAAGAGAGACGGTGATTACTTGAAAGTAAAGAAAATTTTCAAAATGATTGATCTTAATAATCTCACAATAAAAAAAGCCAACGAAGCTTTCAGGAAAAAAGAATTTTCTCCACGCGAGTTGGCAGAAGAATATTTGAAAGTCATAGACAAACGTGACAGAACCGTACATGCATTTAGAGAGGTTTTTCGCGCCGACGCGCTTGCTCGGGCAGATAAGGCGGGAGATTTGTTTGCAAAAAATAAAGCCAATATTCTTACCGGTATCCCAATAGCTACCAAAGACAACATTTTGATTGAAGGTCATATTGCAGGAGCCTCATCAAAGATTCTTGAAAATTTTGTGGCTCCATATGATGCCACGGCTATTGCCCGCTTGCGAGAGGCAGGGACAGTATTTATCGGCAGGACAAATATGGATGAATTTGCTATGGGTTCCTCAACCGAAAATTCTGCCTACGGTCCTACCCATAATCCGTTGGATGAAACCAGAGTCCCAGGGGGCTCCTCTGGAGGATCTGCGGCGGCTGTGGCTATGAATGGGGCTCTCGTGGGGCTAGGAACCGACACGGGGGGCTCGGTACGTCAGCCGGCTGCCCTTTGTGGCCTTGTGGGATTTAAACCTACCTATGGGGCAATTTCACGTAATGGACTTATCGCTATGGGCAGTTCGCTTGATCAGCTTGGCACTTTGACTAAGAGCGTAGATGACGCGGAAATCATTTTCAATGTGGTAAAGGGGACAGACAGTATGGACAGCACATCATTTTATCCAGACACGAAACACAAAGTCCCGGCAAAAATGACCATAGGCGTGCCAAGAAACTTATTGGAAGGTTTGGATTCGAAAGTGACAGATAATTTTGAAGAAGCGATAGCAAAGTTCGAAGACAACGGTTTTGTAATTAAAGATATTTCACTTCCAAACTTGAAATACGCACTTGCTGTCTATTATGTCATTATGCCCGCCGAAGTTTCATCCAATTTGGCGCGCTTTGACGGTATGCGCTACGGTCTTCATGTAGATGGGGATGATTTGCTTCAAGATTATATAAAGAGTAAATCCGAAGGTTTTGGTCGCGAAGTAAGACGTCGTATTATGCTCGGTACTTATGTATTGTCTTCCGGATACTACGACGCCTATTACAACAAAGCGACGGCGGTAAAGGACCTCATCCGAGCAGACTACGACAAAGCGTTTCAAGAGGTCGATTTGGTGCTTACTCCCACCACACCATCGGTCGCATTTTTACTCGGAGAAAAAACAAACGACCCGCTACAGATGTATTTGGAAGATGTCTTCACCGTGCCGGCCAATATTTCAGGCAATCCGGCCATTTCTCTCCCTTCGGGGACAGTCAAAACGGGAGAAGTAGAATTACCACTTGGTGTACAATTGGTAGCACCACATTACAGAGAAGATCTTTTGTTTAAGGCTTCTAAGAACTTTTTTGGAGAATAACTTATTCACTTCCAAACTTATTAAACTTATTAACTTCGTATGGCTGACGACAAAAAAGGACCACCAAAAGGAGGGGCAAAGGGAGGAGGGAAAAAAGAGTCAAAACCGGCTACTGGTTGGTTTACGGACCCATTCGAAGTTTTTATTGTTGTAATTATCATCGCTGCGATAGTCGGCAAGATTTCGGCTGTATTGGAGTCCTCCGGACCAAGCGGTATTTCTTTGCTTTTTTCAGGTCCATCGGATTATTTTTCAAATAATATTTTACCCAAAGTTTCTTTTCTTTCTTTTACTCTTTCTGTCGTGTTTTTATTCGGCATAGTATGGAATGTCGTAAGACTGACTTCACTAAACAAAATCGTGTATACCACTTTTCACCCGAGACAACCAAGCGGTGGTAATTCCCAAGTGGCAGGCGCAGATAAAAATCCGCGTTGGGAGAGGGTGCTTGAGCATCTAAATTCCGCCAATCCAAATGATTGGAAATTTTCTATTTTGGAAGCTGATATCATGCTTTCCGATCTTTTGGATACCATGCAATACAAAGGCGACACTATGGCCGACAAATTGAAAGCGGTGGATAAAAGCGATTTTACAACCATTGAATCCGCTTGGGAGGCTCACAAAATTCGCAATATGGTGGCCCACACGGGCGGAGACTTTGTCCTTACAGAAAGAGAGGCTCGCCGTGTCATTGATCTGTATAAAGATGTTTTCAGTGAATTCAAAATTATTTAGTTACAAGAAAAAACCACCGAAAATCTAGTGGTTTTTTCATGCACACGAATCGTACGCAGTGAGTCAAACGTGTTGCGTAAACGCATTTCTACTGTATAATATGTTTTTCTACACAGTTGGTTGCCGTCTACGTACCTGATCATAATGAAGTGTAGTATATATAGCGGGTTGCCGTACGTACCTGATCATAATGAAGTGTAGTATATATAGCGGGTTGGAGGAGTAGTACCTCGACAGGCTCATAACCTGTAGGCATCAGTGCAATTCTGATACCCGCAACAAGCACTCGTGGGTGACAGACACGAAACGAAAAATATCTAGTCACCCATGGGATGTGAGACAATTGTCGAGGTAGCTGTTTTGGTAGTTAAACTGTAACGTTTTGTTTTTGTAAGTTTTCGTATGTCGAGGTAGCTGTTTTGGTAGTTAAACTGTAACGTTTTGTTTTCGTTAGTTTTCGTATGTCGAGGTAGCTGTTTTGGTAGTTAAACTGTAACGTTTTGTTTTCGTAAGTTTTCGTATGTCGAGGTAGCTCAGTCGGTAGAGCACAGCACTCATAAAGCTGCGGTCGTGAGTTCGATTCTCACCCTCGACACAATATTAAAAAACTTAATCATTAAATTTTTTAATATTGTGACGAGCAAAGAAGCGTAAGCTTCTGTGGGAGAATCGAAAGCCGGAGCATATCGCCTTGGCGATGCGAGGCGGGGTCGCGACCGAGCACAGCAGTGCGAGAGTTGTGACCGATTCTCACCCTCGACACCAGAATTAAAAATTCGAAATTGCGGTCGTAGCTCAACTGGTTAGAGCACTCGCCTGTCACGCGAGAGGTTGCCGGTTCAAGTCCGGTCGGCCGCGCAAAAGAAAAGGTCACAGAAGTGGCTTTTTCTGCGGGTGCCGGACTTGAACCGGGGAAGGGGGTCGGGGAAAAGGGACTTTCCCCGTGGAGGAAAACAGCGAAGCGTTAGAAACCGCGGGTTTCTAAAACGCAGTCCTGAGTTTACGATGGCGAGTAGTGAAATTCCGGTCGGCCGCGCAATATCCGGAATTATAAAATAAAGACCGCTCCTCTGGGCGGTCTTTAGGGGTAGTTTTGGTCGTACACATCACTTTCAAACTCCTGATTGCTTTAGACCCTCCTCAACCAAGACGTTGAGGAACGAACGGAGTTTTCTGATTCCTGGCAATTTGCCGCCGACCACGGTCTGACCAGCTCGCAGTTCCTTGAGCTTTGAAATCAGTTTAAGATTTCTTTCTGCCCAATGCTTCACTTGAGCTGTGTTCAGTGGCACTTTGCGGTTTTTGTTCAGCAAATTTGTGGCAACAGAGAGGGCGGATTTACCGGTCATTTCGGCCATCAAAGAATTTCTTTCTTGATGCTCATTAGCCGCAACTTCTTCAAGTATCATATTGAAGAAAAGTTCAATGTCGCAAAGTGCATCCTGGTTTGTAGTCACCAGTGGTTTGCCGAGACCCAATACGAGTAATTCCTCAGATACTGATGTTGCCGCCGTTATCCAATGCGGGGTGTATTGTCGCCCCAAAGGGACAGTGTGTGACATATTCTTCTCCTTCGGTCGCTAAGTGTGTACGAGGTTCTTGGCTTATCCTATACACCTCGGTTTACCAAGTCAATTTTGCAAAATAGGCTGAAATTATATAGGATAAACGGATATTCTTTTAGATTTTAAGCCGTTGTAGCTCAGTTGGTAGAGCACGTCATTGGTAATGACGAGGTCAACAGTTCAATCCTGGTCAACGGCTCAAGTGTTGATATAGGCGCACGCCACCTTAGCTCAGTTGGTAGAGCACCACTTTCGTAAAGTGGGGGTCCCCGGTCCGATTCCGGGAGGTGGCTCACTGGCTTAAGTGAAAAAATATAGCAAGCGAAAACGCCGGGATGTTCTCCGGCGTTCGGGTTATTTGCTGAACCTTAGGATTCCACGCGCGATTATGTCCGCGTATCTTTGACGGTCAATCGGATTAAGCATCCAAGACCTGTCCAGACTGTTTGTGACATTACCGAGTTCCAATAGGACCATATTTTTGACCGGAGAATTTTTGAGTATCAGAATGTGCTTGATACCGCAGGTGCCGGTGGTGACAATGATGGTAGGTCTTTTGCAGAAATTTTGCCCAAGACCTGCACTATTGAATTCCTCGGCCAGACTTGTGGCCAAAGGGTCCTTTGTTTTTCCGCGAGGAACGATGATGTATGCTCCATGCAATTTCTTGGAAATAGCCGAATCGAAATGAATGGAAACATAGATTGTTTTTTCAGACGGATGCAATATTACTGCCTGCTCGGCAAGATGGATTCTTTCCATCAGACCGGAACTGTCGCCACGGACTTCCTTTCCCGTGGTGGTAAAAAATTCATCCGGTTTTTGATTGCGAACGATTGATGACGGCAGATTCTTCTGCGGATGTTCCAAGCATGAACCTTGGATAGTGCTTACCACTTGAGCTCCAAGATTTTCCAAGAGCCTGATCAGTCTGGCCGACACATCACAGGTGTATACTTTTTCCACGAAAACTTTCTTTTCTCTGCCAGAGACAAAATGGTATCGCACCCCTGGGTTTAGGCCACCGTGGCCTGGGTCCACTACCACCTGAATATTGACCAAAGGCAAGTGCGCTTTTGGCGCTTTCTGAGATTGACCCACCAAGAGGGCCTGAATCAAGAGAAACATCCTCATTTGGACCTCGTGTGTAAAGGGGACAAAGAGCATTCTGTCCATAGTATGGCACAATTTTATTAGTATGAAAGTGACCGAAGTTCCTGATATAATCGCTTGATGGCAAGTTCGGAGGAAATAAACAAGAAAATACAACTACTTGAAGAGGAGATGTCCCGACCTGATTTTTGGGTAGATAAGGATCGTGCCCAGATAACCATAAAGGAATTACAAAATTTGAAAGATTCAGCCGCCGGTGTGGGCAAATATGACAAAGGTGACGCGATAGTGACGATTTTCTCCGGGGCGGGAGGAGATGACGCTGAAGATTTTTCAGCCATACTTTTCAATATGTATCTCAAATACATTACGAAAAAAGGATGGGGTTTTACCTTACTTCACGAGAATCAAAACGACCACGGAGGATATCGCAATGTGACGTTTGAGATAAATGGACCAACTAAAGCTAAAGCCGAAGGAGGCCAAGGCCCATACGGGACGTTGAAAAATGAATCAGGGGTACATCGCCTGGTGCGTATTTCGCCGTTCAATGCAAAACAGCTTCGTCATACTTCATTTTCGCTTGTAGAAGTAATACCAAAATTTGAAAAGACAGGCGAGATAAACATTCCGGAAACAGATATACGAGTGGAACTTTCAAGATCGGGCGGACCCGGTGGCCAAAATGTCAACAAACGCGAGACAGCGGTCCGTGTCGTGCATATACCCTCAAACCTTTCTGCTCATGTCACCAGTGAACGGAGTCAGGCGCAAAACAAAGAAAAAGCATTGGCCATACTTACCGGCAAACTATATAAAAAAATGGAAGAAGAACGTGTCGCCAAGGAAAAGGGTATGTATATTTCAAAAACCACCCAAATAGAGTGGGGGAATCAGATTCGTTCATACGTTATGCACCCGTATAAAATGGTTAAAGACCATCGCACTAATATTGAAACATCAAAGATTGACTCTGTTTTGAACGGCGAAATAGATGAATTCATTGAAGCGGAAAAGGGGCTATAATACCCTGACTTAATTTCAAGCTGAACACTATCCGATAAATTCAAATTAGGGCTTGGAAATCTTTTGTTTTCAAGCTAGCATAGGGTTTATGAAAATAATGCCGTTTTTATCTCAATTTTAAACCGTTTTTTCTGAATTTATGAAGAAATACTTGATTCCAAATGCAGAAAACGACTACAAACCCCACCTTTTTCGCAAAGGGGGTATTGCTCTAGTTTTGGCCCTCACTGTAGCAGTTTTCGCAATCGGTATTTTTCAAAACGCAATTTTTTTTAATACAGATTTTTTGGGCGCAGTTTTACCTGGAGTGTTGGTTGATTTTGCCAACCAGGACAGGATGCAAAACCAGCTTTCATCTTTGACCGTTAATCCGACACTTCAGGAAATTGCTCAGAACAAAGCAAATGATATGGCGGCGAATGGCTATTTTTCTCACGACAGTCCCAGTGGCAAAATATGGTGGAGTTGGTTTTCCGATGCCGGATATCAATATGCTTACGCCGGTGAGAACCTCGCGGTCAACTTTTCTGACTCGGATGCCGTAAATCAAGCTTGGATGAATTCTCCCGAGCATAGAGCAAATCTTTTGAATGGCAAATTTACAGAAATTGGTATCGCTACCGCACAAGGCATATATCAAGGTCAGCAAACTATATTTGTGGTGGAAGAATTTGGCCGTCCACTTTCTCCCGCCGTTACCATTGCTAGATCGATAAACAACTTTATATCTACACCAACTGCAAAGGCATCGACCAATCAATCTGCGACGAAGGAACCATCGGTCAATACAACCAAAGTTTTGGGCGAATCCACCGTTCCACCTTCAAAACAAACTATTTTAGTGGACACTCCCACTTTTGTAGCAATACAAAATAACGACGCTTCTACCACCGATCATCTTGGTACGCAAAACGCCTTCTCCATGCCAGTGTCATCATCACTGGCGAAACTATTAACAGAACCTCAAAAAATTTATTCCGTCTTTTATATTAGTTTGGCCGTTTTTATTCTCATCGCTATTTTGCTCATGATTTTCATAGAGATACGTCATCAGCATCCAAGAAACGTCATTGCTGGATTCTTTCTTATATTTTTTATCCTTCTCCTTCTTTATATTTTTAGAACGATTGTGTTTGGGCCAGTGATTGTCGCGTAACAACCAAAAGGAAAAGCCGAAACATATAGCTTTGATTATTAGATTTTTGTTTCTGGTTACTTTGTGTGTAGATGCAAATAGATATCTTCCAAAGCTCTGACCCCGTCGCCTGCAGCTATGTTGTTTTGGTGATAGAGAGTGTCGGTGCAGTCACCGGCAGCCCAAATACCCGGGGTTTCGGTGGTGCCGGTACGCGGGTCGGTGATTATTTGCCCATATTTGTTTAGGTGCACAAGATTTTTAATATAATCGGTTGAAGGGACGAGCCCAATTTCCACGAAAATACCGCCAACTTTGAGCTCGGTAACCGCTTTGGTAACAACGTCTTCGTATTTAATTTTCGTGACAAATTTATCCCCGCTAATTTCAATGGGGTAAGCGTTCATTACCAACTTCATATTTGGGTTTGATAGAACTTTTTTTACCGTAATGGGGTCCGCTTTTAATTCATTACTTCTGTTGAGTAATGTGACAGTAGGGCAGTATGCAAGAAGCTGTGCCGCAGTTTCAAATCCGGCATTGCCTCCTCCCACAACCACCGCATCTTTGCCGGCAAAAAGAGGCCCGTCACAAGAAGCGCAATATGAAATCCCTTTATTTTCGTATTCGTCAGCGCCCTTAATTGTGAGTTTTCGACGAGAACTACCGGTTGTCACCAAAACGGTTCTTGCGCTATATTCACCAAGGTTTGTTTTTATTATGAACGCTCCGGTATTGTCTCTGTCCACGGACGTGACCCTTTCGCCTTCGCGAATATTTACAATGGTATCGGCATATTCTTTCAAGTGCCTTTTTAGCTCATCAGCCAGTTTTGGACCAGGAATGGAAACTGTACCAATCCAGTTTTGAATGTTATCTGAGACAACACTTTGTCCCCCCCAAACATCGGTGATAAAGACCGTTTGAAGCTGTTTGCGCGCCGCATATATTCCAGCAGCTACTCCGGCTGGTCCTCCTCCAATTATTGCCAAATCGTATAAATTCATAAAATAGAAGTAAGTAGTTAGTAATAAGTAGTCAGTATACTAACACATAAAATTTATTCATCAAAAAATGCCCTTTCCGGGCATTTTTTGATACTGGTTACCATATAGTTCACTTGTTACTTTAGCTTTGATCTTCGAAGGAAGGCTGGTACTGCTCCCCAGTCGTCATCCTCATCTTTTGTCTTTGCAGCTGGGGCAGAGGTAGCAGGAACTTCAATCTTCTTTTCCTCAGTTTTTGCCTCCTTGCTTGCTCCAAAGGTGGGCATTGCGTTATAAATTTTACCCTTTTTGTCGTCGTCGCCACCAATGGAAAACAGACTTTTCTTAATCAAGTTTTCTGGGAAGCCGGAAGCAATGACGGTGATTTTGATTTCACCTTTTTTAAGTTTATCATCTCGCACGGTTCCGAAGATGATCTTGGCATTTGGGTCAACAGATTCGGTAATAACCTTGGCAGCATCTTGAATTTCAAACATAGTCAGGTCTTCACCTCCGGAGATAGAGAATAGTACTCCTTTGGCGCCGGCTATGGATACTTCCAACAGTGGTGAATTGATAGCAGCACGAGCTGCGTCTTCTGCGCGCTTTTCACCTGTGCCGTAGCCGATTCCCATGAGTGCCGGGCCGGCATTTTCCATAATTGCCCGAATATCGGCAAAGTCGATGTTTATGATACCAGGAGTGGTGACGAGATCAGAAATACCTTCTACTGCTTGGCGAAGAATATCATCGCACATCGCAAAAGCATTTTTGGCAGTAGTTTCTTTATCAATGGTGGAAAGCAAACGGTCGTTGGGAATAATGATAATGGCATCCACCGATTGGCGAAGCTCGTCTATACCTTGTTCGGCAATACGCATACGCTGTGTTCCTTCAAAGAAGAATGGTTTGGTGACCACGGCCACAGTGAGACATCCAGAATCCTTGGCTACACGCGCTAAAGCCGGAGCGGCGCCACTACCTGTTCCTCCTCCCATACCGCAAGCGATGAAGACCATATCTGCCCCTTTGGTAGCTTCTTGGATTTCCTCTTTAGTTTCTTCTGCTGCGCGTTTGCCTACCTCAGGGTTCATTCCTGTTCCGAGACCCTTGGTAAGATTTTTACCGATGTGAATTTTCTTCTTGGCCAGAGAGTGATGGAGGTCCTGAGCGTCAGTGTTTACTGCAATAAAGTCAACTCCGCGAACTTTGGAATTGATCATATGATTGACCGCGTTCTTGCCGGATCCGCCGACTCCTATAACCTTGATGCGGGCGAATGATTCAACGTCTGGTTTGATTTGAGGCATGGTTAAAAGTTTATAAATTTAATAAGTTGTAAAGGTTTTATAAGTTTAGAGGGCTCAAAATAGGGTTCAAAAGCCCGATTCGCTTAGTAGAGGTATCATAGCAAAGGCTTAAAAAAAGAAAAGGGAGTTGACACTCGTAATATTTTCGTGCTGTAGATTTTCTATTTTCAAACAAAAATAATTGGTTTTAATTTGGGTCCGAACGGCAATATTTTTTGTAGCGAAACAACTTATGGCAGAAATGGTTTTACAATGTCGCGGACCTTTTTGAAAAGGTTTTTGGGAGTTTTGATGATTATAGAACCGCGATTTTCACTTTCAATTTCACTCATACCGAGAATACATAGGCCGATGGCAACAGCAAAAAATGCTTCTTTAATTTTGCCTTTTTCTTTGTCGGGCATATTTATGTGTGCTACGCGGGATGGAAGTTTGAGAGATGTTTTGGCAAGGTCGATGAGTGCCCCCATCGATGATCCGCCTCCTGTGATAATAATGCCTGCGGGCAACAAACCGTTGCGACCGATTTTTTTCAAATGTGCTTCAATGAGCTCAAACATATCGGAAAGTCTGGCGTTTATGATTTCGTCCAGCTTCTTTTTTGAATAATCAGTGCGTGTTATGCCACCAAGTTTGATACTTTCCGCTTCTTCCAAAGAAATACGCAAACCTAGAGCAATGTCATTTGTAATGTCCGTACCGCCGAGAGGGAACACCTCGAGAGAAATCGGTATGTTGTTTTCAAAAACAACTATTGAAAGTGTTTCGGCGCCAAGGTTTGCCAATACGCAACCAGCAATTTTTTGAGCTTTTGTGAGTGTTACAAAACTGGCGGCTATAGGCGATGCCACAACATCAATAACTTCAATGCCGGCATCTTCGACAGCGTCGATGAGATCTTTTAGATGACTCTCAAGGCACATAACAAAAAGAGCTTTGACTTCAAGTTTCATTCCCTTGAGACCGAGAGGGTGATTGCCGAGCACGTCTTTGCCATCCACCCTGTATTTGACCGGAATTTCATAAATAATTCTGCGATTTTGAGACAGTGCGGAAGGAATGGCCTCGCGCGCAAGATCCATAGCTTTAGCGGTATCAAGCTCCGCCACCTCAGAGTCACCACGTGAAATCATTACTGTTCCTGTAGAGACAATGCTCGAGAGTCCTATCCCGCCGACAGAAACATAGGCCCTTTTAATTTGGATGCCTGACATTTTTGAAGCCTGGGCGATTGCCGTTTGCAATCCCTTGTTCACTTCATTTGGGTTTACAATATAACCATGTCGAAGACCCCTAGACTCGGCAAAACCGGTTCCAAGAATATGGGGGTGAGACTTTTCATTGTCATCTCCTTCCTCGGCCACAACCACTTTGATTTGGTACGTGCCGATATCAACGCCGACGGTAATATTTCGTGACATCTCCTCATATCATAGCAGAAAAGTGCTTCAAGCAATGTTTTTTCTGTTCAAAACTCATTCTTTTTTAGATATCTATTTTCAAGTTTCTCCATCGTTTTGCCGTGTTCAAATCCTTTTAAGTGCAAAAGTCCGTGAATGAACAGATATTTAATAAATGGTTCAAATTGTAAGTTGTGTTGGGGCGCTTCGCGTTTGGCCAAGCCAAGATTTATAAAAATTTCTCCTTCATTTTTTGATAACCCAAACGAAAGTATGTTGGTCGGTTTATTTTTTTGACGGTATGCATAATTGAGTTTTTTTGAAATAGCGTTGCCCACAAAAACAAGGGAAAGATCGTATGATTTTCCCAGAATGGCGTTTTTTATGCGCTCAAAAGGCAAGGCGGGCGCCTTGCCTTTGGTGGTGTTTTTGACATCAAAACCTCCTTTCTTACCGGCGCTTCTTACCATTGGCGCGTGTGGTTTCTACAAGTTTACCAAGTTTAATTTGTTCTTGAATATAGGCGCGAGCTCGAATTTTTTTCAGGGTTTTTTTCTTTTTTACTATTTCAGAAAGATGTCGCGATGAGTAGCGGATTGAGCGGACGCGAGGAAGAACACCAGACCCTTGAACTCGTTTGGTGAAACGGCGCAATAGTGAAAGGCTGTTTTCGGTATTTTCGCGTTGAACTTCAACATTTATCATAGACTCGTCATACTAACATAGGTATTTGGAGCTGACAAGGAGATGTGGTTTTATTTGAAAAAGCGAGCGAAGTTTTGATTAGTGAGTTTTAAGATAATCTGTCAGAGCATTCAAGAGATTTTGGAATCCTTGAATTACACTTGCAACTTGTGCTGTGTCACTATTCGGGGCAAAGGATACTGAGTAATTTGTACCTCCAGTACTACCTCCTCCACCACTGGGTTGATTGGAATTATTTGTACTACTTACTGTGACTGTCACACCTTGTGACACTGTTCCGGATGTTCCGGTACAAGTGAGTGTATATGAGGTTGTCTGAGTAGGTTTAACTAGGAGTGAACCGTTAACACCACTACTTCCCAGTCCAAAACAACTTGTCGCATTTGTCGAAGACCAAGATATTGTGGAACTTTGTCCGGTTTGAATGGTTGTCGGGTTGGCAGAAATGGTAATGGAGATGTTTCCCGGATTGTTTACGGTGTTTGAACTTGAAACCACACTGACTGCTCTAGTCTTGATGGTTGTTAAACCAGCAGAGTTTGTGACCGAGTACGTGACGGTGTATGTGCCAACAGAGCCGGTGGTAACGGTGTCTTTGGTGGTAATCTTTCCGGTAATATTTCCATCAACGGCATCAAACGCGGTAGCTCCAGGATCAACGTAACCATTTCCGACAGTCACGATTACAGGGTTGGCACCCAACAGGGTTAGGGTTGGGGCAGCCGAGTTCGAAGAAGCTGAACAAGGAGCTCCAGTCACCGTGTTGTAGAGTTCATTGTTTGCACATGGTGTTGTGTTTGAACTTGAAACCACACTGACTGCTCTAGTCTTGATGGTTGTTAAACCAGCAGAGTTTGTGACCGAGTACGTGACGGTGTATGTGCCAACAGAGCCGGTGGTAACGGTGTCTTTGGTGGTAATCTTTCCGGTAATATTTCCATCAACGGCATCAAACGCGGTAGCTCCAGGATCAACGTAACCATTTCCGACAGTCACGATTACAGGGTTGGCACCCAACAGGGTTAGGGTTGGGGCAGCGCTGGTGGATGTACCTGTAGTCGGAGTGTTTGTGCTAGCCACAACATTATAAGCTCCTATCACAGAACTATATGCACAATTTGGTACCCATGAAAGTGATGGGATAGTAAAGTTTGTGTCTTTTATAAGAAAACCGCATTCGTTAAATAGTTCGTATGAACTAAGGTTTGGATGAATCCAAGTGTCGTTTCCATTTTGGATTTTCTCGCTGTACCACGATGCGTTTTGTGGGTTATATCCGATATCGTAGGTTGCTCCAACCAATGAAGGTAGGGTAGCTTTGAAAACAACTTGTTTGGGCACTGAACTTGCGGCGAGATAGTAGTTGGAAGTCAAAACTTGGATTGAAGCCGGAACGGCTGTGTACATACAAATTGGTCTACCGCTTTCGGCGTCAACTAGACCGCAGTTGTCGCTATTCCCGAGGTCGTTTATGTTTGTAATTGGGCCATGGGACCAGTCAATTCCACCGGATTTGTCATCAGTTTTTTTGATTATCCAAGTACGGCTACTTGGTGAGTAGTACACATGCCATGTTTTATTGTAGTTGTGTTGAGTATATACCTCTGTATAACCTTGAGGAGTATAGGGGTTTGATGCGGAAGAAACAGTGGATGGAGGGGTATTTGTAGAAGTTGTTTGTTCAGATTGTATTAATGCGGAAAGCTGAGCTTGCAAAGCGGTAATCTGAGCAGTTATCTGCTGAATAAGAGAGGCGTTTGTCGGTTGATTTGCATTTACTGATGCGGTTGTTTGAGTGATTGCGGCGCTACCGTTTGTTGTTTCGTTTGGTAGCGTAACTGAACCAATCACATTAACTGTGGCGCTTGAGGTTTTATTTAATCCGCTGGCATTTGAACACGTCAGTGTATATGAGGTTGTTTGAGATGGTGTCACAGCGGTACTGCTTATAGGGGACTGATTGCCCAGATATAATGGCGCACCCAAAGAACAACTAGTGGTATCGAAAGACGTGGCCCATGATAGCGTGGATGATTCACCAGTGGAAATTGAAGAAGGAGTGGCTGTAAAATAAATTATAATCGGAGGGGTGGGATTGGTTTGAGCACTTGCATTTTGTATAAAGGCAAAGCCAAAAACTAAGAATGGCGCAACAAACAACGTCAACATTCTTCTTGAGTTCATAGTTATAGGTTAATTTTTAATTTAATAAACTGCAAAAAACTTACAGTTTAATTGTAACATTTTTAAAGATAATTCTGTTTACATCTTTATTTGATTTTCCTACTTCAATTTTTTCAAATATACCACTATGTCTTTTATGGGAACACTTTCCTGAGCGTGGGTGGACATATTTCGCACCATTACCGATTTTTCGAGAGCTTCTTTTTGGCCAATGATTAATACATACGGGGTCTTCAAATATTCCGCATTCTGCATTTGGCTTCCCAATTTGTCCTTGGCTAGTGAGTGGGCGACTGATAATTTTGCCTTACGAAGGTTTTCTATAACTGTTAGCGTGGAAATTTTGGCACCCATGCCAAGTTGGATCAAATAAAACTTCGGTTTCGGTATGCCCTTGAAAGAGGCATGAAGATTTTTCTTTTTTAATGAAATTGTGACACCAACCGCCGGTATTTCACGTTTCATGCCTATTTTTTTTGATAATCGTGAATACCAATATCCTTGAGCCAGTAACTCGTTTCCAGATTCGGCATTGGTTCTTATTTCAAAAATGGTATGAGAACAAAATGTTGGAGAACCGATGAGATTTGGGGCAATATCGTATTGAATATCAAATGATTCAATATATTCCAAAACTTCTTTAAAATGATTTCGGGATTCTTCCGAAAGGAAACTCATTGATTTGGGGGCCTGTTCCTGGACTGTGGCATGTTTTTCTTCAGTATTTCGTAAAATTTCAAATACGTCGTGCTTGGCCATTTTGCGAATGTCGGCCGAGAAACTATTCATATTTTTTCGCACAAACACATTCACAACCCGCCCGAATTCGGATATGGATTCTTTGTCACCAAGACTGTTGATGGTGATAGCAAGATTTTCATAACCCTCTTCGGTGAGGATGGAGAGTGTTGTTCTTATAAGTAGAGCTTCCGCAACACTTCCAGAGAGTCCAAAAATTTCCAAACCAAAAGTAAAGTCAGTAGTTTTTTTTGAAAAGGTGCCAGCAAGGGGTTTTTTGTAAGATATCAATATTGGCCAAGATTTGTTTTCAATGTTTCCATTTTCGATGTTGCGTAAAAGTGAAATTTTTTCCAGCAAATCAAATGTAAACGGTGATTCTGCTTGAATACGTTTAGGGTCGTAATATGGGTCGTGCACAGCACGCAAACAAGCGAGATCATCTTTACCCACGGAAGGAGTCTTGATAGGAGTAAAGCCAAAATAAAGGCCGATTTCAAAGGGTTTTTCCAAAATTCGCCCCCTTTTTTCGTTGCTTTTTTTGGGTTTTGATTTTTGCGTTAACTGTTTTTTCGTCATAGTTTGGATTTTAAGAGTGGGGTCAACCGCAGGTCGCAAAAGTGAAATTTTTTAGAGTAGTCTCGGTTTTTGCGGTTTTTTATTTTCCTGTTATTACTCCCGTTTCATCACCCGGAAGCACTCCAATTTCCGTCAGTGGAAATAGACGCAGTATAGGACGACCGACAATGTCTTTGGCGGGTAACGGTCCCCAAATTCTAGAGTCGGCCGAGCCAAGTCGGTTGTCACCCATGACAAAGTACTCGTCACTGCCAAGAGTTTTTGAATAGTTTTCTATTTTAGGAAATTTGATATACGGTTCATTGAGAGTCAGCATGGTGCCGTCTGTTTTAGTGATTGTAACCACGCCGTCCTTGATTGTTACTGTTTCTCCTGGAAGCCCGATAACTCGCTTGATAAAATACCAAGATGTATTTAAAGGATATTTGAATATTATTACCGAGCCACGAGCGGGGGTAGTGAAACGGTAAGAAAGTTGGTCCACGATAAGATAATTGTCGGTTTCGAAAGTAGGGGACATACTGGCGCCATTTACTATGTATGGTTGAGCGATGAATATGCGGAATGGAACGACGATGAGGATAGCAATAAGAGCAAATTCCACCAGCTCTCTCCAAAAGCTTTTGTCTTTGCGTTTTTTGGTTTCTTTTTTTATTTGGGCAACTTCTTTTTGAATCGCATCAGGCAATATTTCGGGAGTGGGAGAATTTTGAATGTCGTTTTCTTTCATGTTGAAGTGGTGTAAAGGAAATTTTGTTCTGAAGATTGTAGCTTATTGGATGTATTGACATAAAGTGATTATATGTGTTTTGGTAATTTATTTGAAATTAAAGATAGAATGACGCAATAATTTTTGTTAAACTTTGCGCATGCATATTATCGTTGGCCTTGGAAATCCGGGGGAGGGGTATGTCAAGACTCGTCACAACACGGGTCGTATTGTGCTTGGAAAATTTGTCAAAGAACATACGAATGGCGAGATGGTATTTTCAAAAAAACACAAAGCACTTGTCTCGGAAGGGAAAATTAAAAGTGATAAATTTATTGTTGTCTTTCCGGAAACATATATGAATAAGTCTGGAATGAGCGTTGCCAGTCTGGTGACAAACAAAAAAAAGGCGGAATCTCTGGTGGTAGTACACGACGACTTGGATTTGCCGATTGGTAAAATCAAAATTTCGTTCAATCGTGGTACCGGCGGTCATCGCGGAGTGCTTTCCATAGTTAAAGCTCTCAAAACGGAAGGATTTGTACGTATTCGAGTCGGCATAAGCCCATCCACCCCGTCTGGCAAGACGAAAAAGCCTTCGGGCGAAAGCGCGGTCGAGCGTCACATTCTCGGAAAGTTTTCTTCAAAAGAAGAAGAGTTAATCAAAAAAATTACCAAAAGAGTGGAAGAAGCCCTAGTTGTCTTGATTACCGAGGGCAGGGAGTCGGCCATGAGCAAATTCAACTAAACAAAAAAACGAGGCCTCGCCTCGTTTTTTTGTTTTGAATTTTATTTGTTTGCCTCAGTGTAGGAGAGCGCCATTTTTTGTTCCTTTGGATCAAAAAGTGTGATTTTGAAATTATAAGTCTTACCCAATTCAAGCTTGTTTCGTAATTTTTCTTCACTACCAAACTCGGAAATGTGCACGAGCCCGGCTACTCCCTCTTCAATGGAAGCAAGAGCTCCGTGTTTGTTGAATTTGATGATAACCCCTTTGACCAAATCGTCTTTTTTATACTTCTTTTCGGCTTCTCTCCAAGGGTTTTCTTTTAGAGCTTTGATTGAAAGAGAAATTTTGCCGTCTTTGATATCAATTACTTTTACCTTAACTTTATCTCCAATTTTGTATAACGTGCGTGGGTTTTCTACGAGCGCCCAGTCAATTTCAGAAATGTGCACTAGTCCTTCCAGTCCTTCCTCAAGTTTTATGAAGATGCCGAAGTCTACGATACCGGTCACCTCCCCGGTAATCTCGTCACCCAAAACATATTTATCAATAATAAGTTTTTTGTCTTTGTTTTCAGGATTTTTCTCGGAGAATATAAGTTTGCCTTCTTTTGGAATGGCAGCAATGATAGCAACCGAGATACGAGTGCCGACAAGTTTTTTCAATTCCTCCAAAATTTTGTCTTTATCACCGTCTGAAACTCTTGGGTAATGTTCGGTCTTTAGCTGAGAGGCGGGCAAAAATCCTTGGATACCTTGCCATGCCAAAATAAGGCCACCCTTGTTTGCTTCTTGAATTGGCAAATCGTAGATAGTCCTGCTTCGGATTGCTTCCTCGGCTTCACTCCATATGAGAGCTTGGCGGGCTTCTTTGAGTGAGATTTCGATATAACCATCCTTGTTGTCCAGAGATACAACTTTACCTGCAACACCGTCACCTATATTTATTTTACGAATAATATCGCGGGCGTTGAGATATTCACGTCCATAGATAATACCCGTCCCAAAAGGGAACAGATCTATGTAAACAGCACCTTTGTCTATGCCAATTACGACGCCTTCGACGAGATCGTCCACGGACGGAGGAGTAGCGCTGTCCTCCATTAGTTTCCCCATAGGGGTATCTCTTTTTGCCGCTTTTTCTTTTTCCTCCAACACCTTTTCTTCATCCACTTGAACAGAATCTTTGAGTTCTTTCATTAAGTTTGTCCCGTAAATGTTTCCGCCTCGCTATTTCGGTCATGACTCCGACGGAAGGTTAATTTGACGGTTAATAATGTTTAAACGAAACATCTTTGCTTAAAAAACAAAGAGAGCGATATACTACTAAAAAATGATAGTAATGTCCATACTGAAGATTTTACGAATAATTTTGGGCATAAATAAATCAAATTTTGGGTGGAAAAAGTATTTGTAATATGCTAGAATACAGCCATGATTATCACGTATCAGGGCGTTGAGTCGCTCAAAATCCAGTTTGGCGACACCACGGTTTCCTATAACCCAGTTTCAAAGGACTCCTCATTTCCGGCTACGCGTTTTGGCGCAGATATTGTCCTTATTTCACTCAATGACCCGGATATGAACGGCGCCGATTCGGCTTCCCGTGGTGACAGGAAGGCTTTTGTAATTTCCGGTTCTGGCGAGTACGAGATTGGCGGGGTTTTTATTCGAGGGTTTCAATCACACTCCAACTATAAAGGCGCTGACAGACTTAACACCATTTATCTTATGAACCTTGAAGGTATGAATCTATGTTTTCTGGGGGCCTTGGATTCCGTGGAATCCATTGATTCGGCCACTACCGAAGAGCTCGAGGACATTGATGTGCTTTTTGTCCCTATTGGTGGTGACGGAGTTTTGACGGCATCGCAGGCAGAAAACCTTTCCGTTAAACTTGAACCGCGACTCATTGTTCCTATTCATTATGGAGAAAAGCTTAACCAGGGTGCCTTAAAAGCGTTTCTAAAAGAAACCGGAGAAGACAGCAAACCTGTAGACAAGCTCACTATCAAAAAAAAGGATTTGGAAGGCAAAGAAGGGGAGGTTGTTGTATTATCAGAGGTATAATGTATTGCGCACAATAATATGTATACATATATAGAACAATTGAGAAGAAGTCCTGAAAGTCGAAAGCGTCGTTTCACCCTTGTGGCGACTAGTGTAATAACCGGAGGAATTTTTCTTGTATGGATTTCAGTGCTTTTTCCGCAAAACATTTCCACTGTGATAGCCGAAAACAATCAGGCGCAAGTGCCAGAAGAGGTCACTCCAGTTCAAACGCTCCAAAATTCGGTAGCGCAAGTGTATACAGCAATCCAATCTCTTTTTGGAAACACGGTAAAAACCGTATCCGATGTCAATTTGCAAGATCAGTATTCAAAAATCAAAGACCAGGTGCAGAACGGGCAAATTCAGTTGACTCCTCAGAATCCGTAAACTATGGCTAAACAAAAAACTCCAGAAGAAAAAGATTCTCCTATTGTTCCGCGTGTCAGCGTGCTTCGCCGCAGTATCGTCACCGAAATGAAGGAGTCATTTATAGACTATGCTATGTCGGTCATTACTGACCGAGCGCTTCCTGATGTGCGGGATGGATTGAAGCCAGTTCATCGCAGGATCCTTTTCTCCATGAACCAGATGGGACTGACAGCAAGTGCCAAATTTCGCAAATCGGCAACTGTAGTCGGAGACGTGCTCGGAAGTTATCACCCGCATGGCGACGCATCCGTATATGAGGCAATGGTAAAGCTTGCGCAGGATTTTTCCACCCGTTATCCGCTTGTTATCGGCCAGGGAAACTTCGGCTCAATAGACGGAGACAACGCTGCCGCTTACCGATACACCGAAGCAAAAATGTCACGAATTACCAGCGAGCTTCTGCGTGATATAGAAAAGGAAACCGTAGACACACGACCAAATTACGACGGCACCAAACAAGAGCCAGTCGTTCTTCCTTCAGCCGTTCCGAATTTACTTTTAAACGGTACTTTGGGTATCGCCGTTGGTATGGCCACAAACATTCCTCCTCACAATCTTCGTGAGGTGGCCGATGCCGTATCTTTTCTTGTAGATAATGAAGATGCCACTACGGAAGATTTGTTGCAGTTTATCAAGGGCCCAGATTTTCCGACTGGCGGAATAGTTTTTAACCAAAAAGACATCAATCACGCTTACGCTACCGGTCGTGGCGGGGTAGTCACTCGTGGGGTTGCCGAAATCAGCGAAACAAAACTTGGGGCATTTCAGATTATCATTACAGAGATTCCATACCGCGTAAATAAAGCTGTCTTACTTGAACGCATTGCCGAACTTGTTCACGATAAGAAAATTGACGGAATTAAAGCATTGCGTGACGAATCGGCAAAGGACATTCGTATTGTTATTGATCTTAAAAACGGCAGCCAACCTCAAAAAATTCTTAATACTCTTTATAAACACACCCAACTGGAAGAGACTTTTCATTACAATTTGGTCGCTCTTGTTGGCGGTGTACCGCAAACGCTTTCACTCAAAACGATTCTTGAACAGTTTGTGGCGCATCGTAAAATTGTTATTCGTCGAAGAACAGAATTTGATTTGCGCAAGGCGGAGGAGCGTGAACATATTTTGCTAGGTTTAAAGAAAGCGCTAGATCACATAGACGCCATCATTAAGCTCATCAGAGCTTCTAAAACGGTCACGGATGCTCATGCCAACCTTGTAAAAACTTTTAAGTTTTCACCCATTCAAGCAACGGCTATTCTTGAAATGCGTTTACAGAAACTGGCCGGTTTGGAGCGCCAAAAAGTGGAAGATGATTTGAAAGATGTCCAAGCTTTGATAGAAGAACTCAAAGGCATTCTCGGCAGTGCAAAGAAAATAATATCGATTATCAAAAAGGAAATGGCGGAAATTCAGGAAAAATACGGAGATGACAGGAGGACTAAAGTTGTCAAAGGAGGCGCGCAGGTATTTTCTGTCGAGGACTTGATTGCCGATGAAGAACAAGCCCTCGTTCTAACTGCCGGAGGATACATAAAGAGGACCAATCCAGCCGAATACAAAGCTCAAAAACGTGGAGGTGTGGGGGTGGTCGATCTAGACACAAAGGAAGAAGATTTTGTCACTCATTTTTTGACAGCGTCCACTCATAGCGATTTACTGTTTTTCACCGATAAAGGTAAAGTTTATCAAATAAAGATGTATGACATTGCCGAGGGCAAACGGGCTACCCGTGGCAAATCAATTATGAATTTCATTTCTCTCGGAAGCGAAGAGAAAATTACTTCCATACTCCCGGTGCCAAAGCAGGAGAAAGGAAAAGAGGGGAGCTCCCTCATTATGGTTACTCGAAACGGAGTGGGCAAACGCGTCGCGGCAAAAAGTTTTGCAGACGTGCGTTCTTCGGGAATTATTGCCATTAGACTTTCTCCGGACGACCTGCTTGTTTCGGTGTCGCTCGTTGAGGCAGGTGACACTGTTTCGGTAGTTTCTTCGAAGGGTCAATCTATTAGATTTAAAGAAAGTGATGTGCGCGAAATGGGTAGAAACGCCGGTGGAGTGCGCCTGATTAAACTCAGTAAAAATGATTTCGTCATTGGGGCGCAAGTGGCCAAGAAAGGGGCATCCAAGCCTATGCTACTGGCTGTTTATCAAAATGGTTACGGCAAAAAGACTGACCTTGAAGAATACAAAGTGCAGAATCGTGGCGGGTCGGGCATAAAGACCGGCAATGTCACCGCTAAAACCGGTTCGGTCATTGCCTCGGCGATTTTGACTCAAACCGAAGAAGAAATAGTGGCAATTTCCAAGAAAGGTCAAGTTATCCGCACCTCAATAAACGAAATTCCGGAACTTGGTCGCCAGACACAAGGTGTGCGAATCATGAAGCTTCGAGAAGGTGACAATCTGGCCTCAGTCATTTGTTTTTAACATGAGTGCAATAAAGTTTTCACCAAAAAAAGCATCAATAATCGTGGATGCTTTTTTGATTTTGCTTTACGTTTTGTTTATATACTCGCAAATTTCTGCCTTCCTAACTTTTCATATATGGAGTTTACTTGTCTTTGTGCTTTCCGAAACTATTGTTGTTTTACTTTTCTTTTTTCGTTCCAAAGCTCAGATACTTTCTGACGACGTAGAAGATTACGTAGTCGCCGTAGCAGCCACACTTTCAGCGCTCTTATTTCGCCCTTTTGTCGGCTCTCATATCATGGCTGGTGATCTGTTGGTATTACTGGGAATTGTTCTCCAGGTGGCATCACTTATTTCTTTGAACACAAGTTTTGGAGTTGCTCCAGCCAATCGGGGAGTAAAAACGACAGGGCTGTACAAGTTTGTGCGTCATCCCATATACGCAAGTTATCTTGTCTTATACATAGGTTATGTTTTAAATAATCAGACATTAGAAAATTTGCTTATATTTGTTTTTGCCATGAGTTTGCAAATTTGGCGCATAGAAAACGAAGAGAGGTTGTTGTCAAAAAGCCCTGAATACGAAAGCTATATGAGCAAGACGCGTTGGAAACTTATTCCTGGTGTGTTTTGAATATCGGTTTCTACAGGTTGAAAGATGTGCCTATTCGTCAGTCTCATTGCGCGTTATAATAAAATAGGCAATTTGATGCAGAAGTGATTTTTTTATGGGAATGCATTATTTGTCATAAAAAATTTAAAATGTTTTCCGACCCGATAAAAAACGTTGAACAATTGGGAATTAAACCCGGCTCTATCGTGGCAGACTTTGGTTCCGGATCCGGGCATTACACAATAGCTGCCGCAAAAGTAGTAGGTGATACTGGCAGGATATATTCCATAGATATCCAAAAGGATATTGCCACAAAGGTAAAAAATGAAGCAAATAAGCTTGGTATTTTTCATGTTGAGGCAGTCTGGGGAGACGTAGAAAAGGTCGGTGGCACAAAGCTTCGTGATGCCTCCGTAGACGATGTCATTATTTCCAATCTTATGTTTCAGGTTGAGGACAAAGTTTCCACAGCAAAAGAGGCTTTCAGAATTTTGAAACCGCAAGGAAGGTTGCTGTTTGTTGATTGGAGCGAGTCTTTTGGCGGCATCGGTCCACATCCTGAATCGGTTTTTTCACACGAAAAAGCGCTCGAGCTTTTTCCAAGCACGGGATTCGTTTTGGATCACGAGATAGACGCCGGGTCGCACCATTACGGCATAGTTTATAAAAAGCCCTAATATTTTGTACTAAATATGATCAATTCAGCAGTAGAAAACGATACTGAATAAGGTGTAGAATGATTGGAGACAGCCATATGTCGAACTTAATAATAAAATTTAATAATGAAAGGTCACTCTCATAGAGTGATTTCATTTTCCACTTCAGGATGTCCAAGTTCCAAACAATTTTGATAGGAGTATTCATAGCTTTTATGCTCATTGGCGTTATCGTTTTTTCTTTTTCCAAGGGAAGTTCCAAGGCTGCTGTCCCGATAATCGTTTGGGGTACCGTACCGTATGACGTATTTAGCACGGCCTTCAATCAAACAGCTTTTTCAAAAGACAAAACCATTTCAATAACTTATGTGCAAAAAGATCCTACCACCTTCGACAATGATTTTTTAAACGCCTTGGCTATAGGGAAGGGACCTGACGTAGTTTTACTTCCGCAAGAGGAAATATTCAAAAACCAAGCAAAGCTTTTTACAATTCCGTATACGGCATACTCCCAACGTGACTATTTGAATACGTATACGGAGGAAGGTGGTCTGTTTCTCGGGGCCAACGGAACTTTGGCGCTACCTGTTCTTGTCGACCCGCTGGTCATGTATTGGAATCGGGACATTTTCAACTCGGCAGCGATTCCTACTCCACCTTCATTTTGGGATCAGTTTTATAGTCTGGCTAGTTCTTTGACGGTAAAGGATGGTGCTTTCAATATTACCCAGGCGGCGGTGGCCCTTGGAGGATACAGCAATGTGACAAACGCCAAAGACATTATATCGGCACTTCTTTTGCAAGCCGGCACCCCGATAGTCGCCGCGCAATCAAACGGTGTTCTGACCAGTGTTTTGACTCAGGATTTTGGTTTGTCGGTGTCGCCGGCTGTTGCGGCAACAACCTTTTATACTGAATTTTCAAATCCGGCCAAAACAGATTATTCTTGGAATCGTTCGTTACCGAATTCACAAGATATGTTCACGGCCGGGAATTTGGCCATTTATTTTGGATTTGCCTCTGAACTAAACGTTTTACGACAAAAAAATCCAAATTTAAATTTTGATGTATTACCTTTGCCTCAATCCAGGACTTCGCAAAAAAAGGTTACTTTCGGTCGCATGCTGGCGTTTGCCATCGTTAAAAATTCTATAAAAATTAGTTCTGCGTATACCGCTGTTGTCGGTCTTACCTCCGCTGACAGTGCGGCTTCATTTTCCAAAACATTGGGAATACCCCCGGCTCGTCTAGATCTTTTGGCGATTGCGCCAAAAGACGCATACTCAACAGTTTTTTATCAAAGTGCACTACAGTCTATGGGCTGGCTTGATATGGACAGTGTCCAAACTGGTTCAATCTTTCAAAATATGATTGAAAACATAACAAGTGGCAAGGCCACGGAACAGGCGGCTCTTGCTCAAGCTGACAACCAGCTGAAGGGGGTTGTCAGTTCATCTGCTCAACAGTAAGTTTGAAAAACTATTTTATATAAATTATGCGACGGGCATCAAACATCGATATCAAAATTAGAAAAATTTCAATTCACTTTTTTGTTTTGGCAATTTTGGTTTTACCGGTATTCGTTCAAACTCAAGCGTCCACTCAAAATCCGCCCCCTCCTCCCAATACAAATCTTATAGTGTGCAACACGCAGTTTAATTCCAGTAGTGGCGCCTTTAATGACCCGTGCACTTTTAATTCGCTTCTGACTCTCGCTAAAAATTTAATTAATTTCCTCATATATATAGCTATACCTTTGGTGGCATTTACTTTTGCATGGGCAGGATTCAAAATTTTGACCTCAGGTGGTAATACATCAAGAATGGAAGAAGGGAAAAAAATTCTTGAAAAAGTTGCCTACGGCTTACTTTTCCTATTGGCCGCATGGCTTATTGTCAACGTGCTTCTTTCATCGCTACTCAATACCGGGTATTCACTCTTGGGGTAATCATGATATAATTTTGAGGTATGGTAAATAAAAAAATCACCGTAAACGTCGCAGTCTTCACCCTCATCGCCGTTATCCCTCTATCTTCCTTTCTTTTCGGAAGTCATAGGGTTTTAGCCCAGAACCCTGCCGGATGGTATTACTTATCAAATGATACTCCTTGTTCAACGGCTGATCAGAATACTTCTCTTTGCTATTACTGGGATGGAACACAACCAACTTCTGGCCCAGGAACTACCGTAAACAATCCGCCAGCTAACGGGTCAAACACGGTCATAAATAATCCTGCCTCTTCTCCTGTAACGCTGTCTATTCCAAATCCGCTTAAGGGATCAAACACACTTTACGGTTTTATCAGTGATGTCATCAACGGTGTGGTCATTCCAATCGGTGGGGTATTGGCTGTTCTTTACATTATATATTCCGGTTTTCTTATGGTGACCGCGCGGGGCAATGAAGACCAAATCAAAAAAGGAAGAGATGCGTTTACTCATGCCGCCATCGGGACAGCTATTCTTCTGGGTGCTTGGGTCATCGCCACAGTGATTGAAAACACTATTAAAAGTCTCACCGGATAATTTATGCGTAATCTTTCCGCCACATTTCTTATCATTATCCTTCTTTCAATGATGGCACCAATGCCGGTTATGGGTGCTGGTTGCGCAGGGGAATTGGTGACGCCTCCCACTACCATCACCCAGACATTATGTTTGGGCATGTCCCTGATACAGTCGATAATTCCGATTATCATAGCCGCGACATTATTGGCATTTATATTTGGACTTATAAAGTTTATTCGCGCTTCCGGCGACGCCAAGGCTATCACAGAGGGTAAAAGTTTTATGATCTGGGGAGTTATTGCTCTCTTTGTGATGCTTTCAATCTGGGGGATTCTCAATCTTTTTTACAGCGATTTTTTTGGTGGGTCTGTAGGTATTCCCCAACTTCCGCAAAATAGTTCATCAAATCCATGATTACAAGCATTCAAGATTTAATAAACGCGGTAGGTGGTCTCATTACCATTCTTTTGCCTATTTTTGCAGGGGTCGCTCTTTTGTTTTTCATATGGGGTTTGGCCACTTTTATTTTGCATGCCGACGATACCGATGCCCATGAAGAAGGTAAAAAAAGGATGTTTTGGGGTGTCATTGCTCTTTTTGTTATGATTTCGATTTGGGGTATAATAGGGTTCTTCCAAACTGATTTTTTTGGAGGAGCGCCCACTAACACGGTGCAAGTGAATACTCCACCGACGTATTAATATATGTAATTATTGCCAAATATATGAAAAAAGTTATCGCTAGTTTAATATTTTTTGCGACACCATTTGTTATTTTTGCCCAGACTCCAACTTTGGTCAACACCACAACACTGGCTGAGGATATCGGCTATCTGATCAATATACTGATACCGATTGTTTCCGCTTTGGCGCTTCTATATTTCTTCTGGGGGTTGGCCAAGTTTATTCTTGCTCAAGGAAACGAGGATAAAAAGAGTGAGGGACGTAGTGTCATGACTTGGGGGATATTGGCTTTGTTTGTTATGGTCAGTATTTGGGGAATCATCAATTTCTTTGCCTCAGACCTCGGATTGGTAAATAACACGCCATCTGCCCCCACAATAGGTGTTACATTTACACCGTAATTTAGGTTTTTACCCCCTTTTCTAATCCACAGCCATATTGTTTTTCGCTGTTTTTCTGTTATTATATAAAGACTCTTAACAAGGAGCATGTGAGTTTATTTACAATTAATTTATGAATATTATGAAGAAATTTCTTGGTGGTATAGCATTTTTTGCTCTTCCATTTTTAGCACTAGCACAAGGCAATACCAGTCCAACGCTTGGTAATTTGCAGACATTGATGCAGTCGATTGGCACACTCATAAATATGGCGTTGCCTATTGTCGTAGCATTGGCATTGTTGTTCTTCTTTTGGGGTTTGGCAAAATACATTCTTGCTGCTGGAGATGATGAAAAGAAGAAAGAGGGCCGAAATATCATGATTTGGGGAGTTGTCGCTTTGTTTGTCATGGTTTCAGTCTGGGGTCTAGTGTCATTTATTGGTAACGCTCTTGGTATTGGTCAGGGCGCAACAATCAACTCTGTTCCTGGTGTAGGTGGAGTATAGTTCTATCACATGTCGATTGATCCCTTTCTCGGCAAAGTGGCGGAGGTTATTCTCAATCCTCTGATTGTGTTTGGTTTCTTTGTCGCGATGCTTTACTTTTTTTGGGGAATATTCAAGTTTGTCTTGTCTTCCGGCAATCCGTCTGATCACGAAGAAGGTAAAAAAGCTATTTTATGGGGGCTCATCGGGATGTTTATTATGTTTTCAGTTTTTGGAATCATTCACATTATTCTGAACACATTCGGCATTCCGATAACCGCTCAAGTTCAACAATAAAAACACCCCGCACTGCGGGGTGTTTTTATTTTGAAGAAACTATATTGAATCTGGTATTAAGATATTTTTTGGCTTTATGTTTAAGAAAAGGCCGACTCGCGTATGCGAGTCGGCCTGGCTTTTCTCACGCGTGCACAGTTACGATATTCCTCTGATTATCATCACTGTGCCCGCTTGTTTTGAGGAACAAAACCTCATCACGTCCACATGCTGGGGCAAAGTGGACTCCGTCCCCGTGACGGGTTTTATGACGTTTTCACTCTTTGCACAATCTTCACTACAAACTTCCTGTGTGCAAAGAGTGATATCCATCCCGTTTTGGGCGATGACTTTTGAGCCCTTTCCGTACATGTAGACCGGTTGAGTCCACTTACCATCAGTCGTCGTGTTTACGACGACGGTGTCGATTTTGCCAGACATTATGGCGATTGCCTCCGCCTGGCGGGGATTGCTCTGTGGTGCAACTTCACCACCGCCCCTTCCCGATAACTCATGATCTCTCCAGCAAGGGGCTGAGCTGTTCCACGGAGTCGTACCCCTTTCATTGTATAGCGCTTGCGCAACCTCCATGTTCCCGCGCAGGGTACTTATGTTTCGGCCCGACTGAGCGACGAAATCGCTGTTTGCGATTTCGTTTATCTGCATGACACCGAGGTCGTGAGGGTTTACCTTCCCCCTCAAGACCTGAGTCCTTCCGAGATCCTCAAACTGTCTGAACCCCGACTCGCAGGCCGCGATTTCAACCAGTATTGAGTCTTGCGGACTGACTGAGAAGAAAGCGATGACGCTGTCACGGTCCGGTCCGTGAAAATAATCCCTAGGGTTGCCACTGAAATGTCCCGGAACCGTATTCCTGTATGGAACGACTGGTCTCGGAATCGGTTTGTGCTCGTATATTGCGTAGCCGATTCCGACTACCACAATCAAAACAAGCAAAACCATTGAGAACCCCGAATTATCTTTCTTCGGGATTTTACGAGTGACAACAACTTCCTTCTTCTGTGGAGCTGGGTGCGCGGAACGGTCATCGTCTGAAACGGTTTTTTCTCTCCGTTTCGTCGCCGCCCAAATCAAAAAAAACATCAAAGCTATTCCGCCGGCCGTTGCAAAGATGATTCCCCATGGCAGCTTCAATCCAGAAACCCAATTGCCGGTTCTGATGATTGAGGTTGCCACAATGTAAATCATCCCCAGAGCAACGGTGAGAACAACCATTGCTCCGAAGGCCCTCTTCGGATGGGTGTTAATTTTTTTACCGAGCTTTTCGACTTCCGCCAACACGTATTGGAAACTCTTTTTGAAAAAAGTTTCCAAATTGATTTTCCAGCTATGCAGTAGCCCTTTCATGCTACCCCCCGTATTTTGGACGATGGTTTTGTTCGAATCAAAGAACTTATATACTATTATAATTATAGCATGTTTAATACCGATTTGTCAAATAAAAAAGAAAGGCCAAACACATATGTGCTTGGCCTATCCGTAACTCGAACTAACTTTCTATTGCGATGGAACAGCGCTAGGTGCTGGTTTTTCTCTCAGAGCCCCTAGGTCAATGATTTGCCCATGATCTGCACCAAGGGTTAGCACCTGGATGTTGGTCTTTTCGATGGCTTCTGCCATACGAATTGCAGGTCCCCCGGGCGCCTTTGCTACCGGCAAAATCGCCCGTTTGACATAGTCGGCAGACACGTCATTTGCCAACAGACCGACAGCCCGGGCCGCTTCCCCCTCTATGACCTTGGTCTTTTTATCCATTTCTGCCTGGAGAAGTTGAGCGGCAGTTTCGCCTCTCTTGGCGATAATTACCATTCTTCTTTCGGCTTGGGCTACCTGAACGCGAGCCTTCTGCTCGCGCTTGGTGCGCTCTGCAAGCTCAAATAGTGCGCGTTCTTTGGCGTTGACATCCAGGTGGTAAACCTCGGTGTCAAATATTGAGAGGCCGATTTGTTCCTCGGCTTCAGCAATGATACTGTCCACGGCCTTTGCTATCTTCTCTTTGACCTCTTGCTTGCCGGCAAGAATTTCTTCGGGTTTCATGGTTCCTGTGATAGCCACTACTCTTGCATTAGCCATAATAGTAATTATGGCATTGGCATCGGCTACTCGCAGGACAGATCGGACAAAATAAGTCCGCTCCCATAGAAAATTGAGACCAATATCCACCGTGAAAGTTCCCTTGGCCTCCGCGCCTTTGATATCAACCGCAAGCGCTCCCGAAAAAAACGGAAATAGTGTGTCGTAGGTTCTGGACTCTACCCCGTACACATCCTCGTCCTCACCTCTTTCATTTTTCCGAGTCGTTTTCGTATAGCGGAGTTCGTTGATAGTGCAGACTCGGATTTCTCTCCACGGTCCAAGGAAAAAAGCTCCCCCAGTAATCCAGTGCCAGAAACCCCAATCTTCTTCACCCTCAATCATCTGCCAAGCCATCGGATCAGGGCTAATCTTTTTACGTTTCTTCCCTGGGATGCCGTGAATCAAATTAAATACTGGACCGCCACTTCTCACGACTGTGCCGGTGGCATTGTCGCGAACATTGGTGTTTTGTTTACCCACGACCAATGCTCCTGTATTTGCGGGGACAAACACCCACCACCTTTTGTCGGTGATGGAGTATTTCTCTGCTGAATGTCGGATCCAAAAAATTGCTCCAACAACCAGCCCTACCACAGTTAAAGTGGCGATGAGAATCGCAAAAATGTTGAGCACGGTAGTTCTCCTTACGATTTGAGTAAAAAAGTTAGTATGTTTAACGATCTAGTTCTGTTTGAATGCTATCACAAAATAACAAAAAAGTCAAATATGAAAATAGAGTAAATAACGCAAGTATGATAAAGTGTTTTCCATGCTGGGGTGGCGGAATTGGTATACGCGCTAGTCTTAGGAACTAGTCCCGTAAGGGTTAGGAGTTCGAGTCTCCTCCCCAGCACATATTTCTGTCTTTGTGGTCACAGATAATAAAATTGCCGTCGCAATTTTATTTCTGCGACCCCGGCTCACCATAGCCAATTGCTATTGGCTATATGGTTGCGCCTCGCACAGAATCAGAAAATCCCGCGCAGGCGGGATGTTTCTGTATTCTGTGCGCCCACCTGGATTCGAACCAGGGACCATCTCCTTAAGAGGGAGTTGCTCTACCAACTGAGCTATGGGCGCAAAAAATGAAACCAAAAATAAACAGGTGGGTCAGGAGGGAGTCGAACCCTCATCCGCATAGCGGATAACATTTTAAGTGTTACGTGTATACCATTCCACCACTGACCCGTGGAGGCGTGGAGGGGAATCGAACCCCTGAATAAAGCTTTTGCAGAGCTTCGCCTTACCACTTGGCTACCACGCCCTATTTTTTCATCTAAAGTGCGGACGAGCGAACAGGGATTCAACTAAATACTAGTCTGAATTTGATAGAAAATCAATTTTCTGGCGATTCTTTTCGCCAAGATCAAGAGCAAAAGAAATATCAGGCGCTCTGCCGATACGGGATTTTTCTCTGATAAACATTCTAAATTCTTTGCGTTTTCTTTTTAAAAAATCAGAAGCGGCTTCCTCCTGATTATCGGGTAGCACCGTAAAGAAAACGGTCCCGTATTTATTGTCCGGAGAAAGTTTACAGCCGGTCACTGTGATGAGGGAAGTGCGATTTGACTCTATGCCGATGAATTCGGCTGCGAGATGAGCGATAAGCTCAGGCATTTTTTCGTTGTGGTAGCTTGTTTGTCTCATGGAGATAATTTATTTTTGCGTCAGCGCAAAACATTCTATCTTGTCCCCAGGAGCAATTTCCATCTTGGATTCTATCATCGCGCCAAACTCTTTTCCTTCTTCGACACGTCCAATTTTATTCTTCTGCATTTGCAGTTCACGTATTCGTCCACGCCCGATTTCAGAATCTCGTCTCATAATTTTTATTTGTTCTCCGGAAACGATTTCTCCAGATTCCACACGCCCGCCGATAACCTGCTTGTCTTTATTTTTTGAAAAAAATTTGAGAATTTTGGCCGTACCTTTGGTTTCCTCGGATTCCACTCTGGGTGTTTGCTCTTTTAGAGTTTCTTCAAGCCATTCGGTGAGTTTGTATATGATGTCAAAGGTGTGAACCGTGATGCCGGAACGTAAGGCCAGACTTTCCGCTTTGGGGTCGCTTTGTACATGAAAACCAATGACCAATGCGTTGCCCGAAGTTTGCGATGTCCGAATATCGTTTTCAGAAATAGGTCCTAGTCCAGACAATACAATTTTGGGAATTATTCTTTCATTTTCCAACTTTTCGATTTCGTAGACAAGAGCATCAAGACTTCCGGATGTGTCGGTCTTGAGAATGATTGGTACGGTATGTTTTTCACCCTCGCTTTCTGTCTTTGGAGTTTGTAATGATGGGGTGTCTTTAAATTTGGCTACAATTGCAAGAGCCTCTTTCTTGTTTTTGACACAAACAAAACGTTCTCCGACCGAAGGTGGTGTGTCCCAGCCGATAATGCGTACAGGGCTCGAGAATACGGCATTTTCAATTGGTTTGCCTTGAAAGTCTTCCACGATTCTAAGCGGTGAAATACTTTTACCGCATACAGCAAATTCGCCTCGTCTCAATGTTCCATCTTTGATTATGGCTGTTGCGGTGATGCCTTTTCTAGCATCCATGTTGCTTTCAATAATAATCCCTTCAGCCGGTAAGGCCGTGTTACCGGTCAATTCAAGCATTTCCGCAGATAAAATGATGAGATCCAATAGTTCCGATACACCCTCTCCGGTTTTGGCGGAAATAGCGGCCCACGGAATATCACCACCAAATCCTTCCACATACATGTCGTTTTCAGCTAAATTTTGTTTTGTTCTTTCCACGTTTGCTTCCGGTCTATCAATTTTATTTATAGCAATTACAAACGGCACTTTGTCCTTACGAAGTACTTTTAGCGCTTCTAGAGTTTGTGGTTTGACTCCGTCTTCGGCTGAAACAACCAAGACACCAATATCGGCAACTTTTGCCCCACGGATACGAATTGCTCCAAAAGCTTCATGTCCTGGCGTGTCCAAAAAAGTAATCTTGTGTTCGCGGCCGTCTTTGCCTTCGTGAACCACTTCATAAGCCGAAAGATGCTGGGTGATACCTCCCGCTTCTCCATCAACTACATTGCTTTTTCGGATAGAATCCAAAAGGGTGGATTTGCCGTGGTCAATGTGGCCCATAATCGTGACGACTGGTGGGCGTTCTGTTTTTTCTCCTTTGGATTGCATAATAATTATGTCGACTTGTGAGCCAAAGATTCTTTAGCCTGATTTAATACGGTTTTTTCTTCGGTAGTCGTTTCAAATTCAGCTTGAAATTTTTTTACCGGTTTGGAGAAGACGCTTACGTGGTCGCGTGAGTAAAGAGAGGAGATTACTACGCCGTCACCTTTTTCGTTCATAAACGCGGTAGAAAAACTTTGATTGCCTCCAGAGCCGGTACCCTTGAACGGATTGAATCGTATGGTCTCAACTGCCTGAAGACTTCGTCTGAGACGCGCTTCAATGTTTTTTAGATAATCAATAGAATCAATTTTGAATTTCTCATGATCTTCAATTTCCCTGGTCATTGCGATAATGGAATCTTCCAAACTTTTGCCGTCTTTACCGGTCATAAACCTCTTTAGACGTATTTCCAGATAAATTACCCAGATGAGAAGAACGACCACCACGGAAAAAAGTATATAGACGACTATTGGCAGGCTTATATTTTGGAGGAATGAAAATTGCATATAAGTGGAATAAGTGGCGTTTAGCATAGCAAAAATTGACGTTTATGCAAAGTAGTCAAAGCGATCATGCTTTCGGTCGGTAAAAAATTTCCAGAGCTTTATGTTTGAAGTTTAAAATGCTATAACAAGCGCTTATGAAAGACGGCAAAAAATTATCAAAACTTTCGAACAAAAGTCCGAGAAAAGCGTCAAGACGAGTATATCTTGATTATGCTTCCACGACACCGATTGATAAGTCGGTTCTTAGAGAAATGAAACCATTTTTGGATGAACATTTTGAGAACCCATCTTCTTTATACAAAGAAGGCGTGGAAAATAACAAAATAATTATAAATGCGCGCGCAGGGGTTGCTCGTAGTCTTCATGCTCTTCCCGATGAAATAGTTTTTACCGGAAGTGGAACAGAGGCGGACAACCTTGCTATTTTGGGAGTGGTAAAAGCTTCATTCAAGCTTATCAAAAAGCCACATATTGTTATTTCTGCCATTGAACACCCGGCAATTATTGAGTTGCAAAATGAAATAAAGCGAATGGGGGCTATGATTAGTGTCGTATACCCGAAAACAAATGGAATTATTGAACCGAAAGAGATTCAAAAAAATTTGAGGCAAAATACTGTGCTGGTATCCGTCATGTATGCCAATAACGAAATCGGGACCATTCAACCAATAAAAGAAGTTTCAAAAGTAATTCGTTTTTACAGAAAGCAAAAGGCAAAAGATTCACAATTACCTTATTTTCACACTGATGCCAGTCAGGCGGCTAATTATTGTTCGCTCAACGTATCGGAACTCGGAGTGGACCTTTTGACTATAGATGGTTCCAAAATATATGGTCCAAAAGGTATAGGGGTGTTGTATATAAGGCGAAATACCGCTATAGAGCCCATTATATTTGGTGGTGGGCAGGAGAGGGGAATGCGTTCTGGCACAGAAAATTTGGCGCTCATTGTCGGTTTTGCAAAAGCTCTTGATCTTGTAAATAAATCTCGTGTCAAAGAATCGGCGCGCCTGACTATACTAAGAGATTGGGCTATTAAAGAAATTCTTAAGAAATTTCCAGAAGCAACTTTGAATGGCGATTTGAAATTGCGTTTGCCAAATAATATAAATATTTGCTTTCCTCAGTTAGACAGCGAGTACGCGGTAATTAAGGCAGATGCGTTTGGTGTATTGATATCGGCTGCTAGTTCATGCCGCACTTTATCGGAGAATACCACTTCTTATGTTTTGGAAAATATTGGTTCTATCGAATGCGCCGGGTCCAGTCTTAGGTTTACCTTAGGTCGAGACACAACGATGACGGAAATAAAAATTTTACTGAAATTACTTCCTAAAATTGTACTTAATTATAATTTTTAATTTATTTTTTGATTCTTGATTATTGCCATTTTTTTGTTATTATTTACTTATGTTAGATCAACTCAATAAACACCAGATAATACTGTTGACACTACTCATTAGCTTCGTGACATCCATTGCCACAGGCATTATTACTTTTTCTTTGCTACAGCAGGCTCCTCCTCTCGTCACACAAACTATCAATCGCGTAGTGGAACAAACTATCCAACAGGTCACTACACCATCGGATTCAGGTGCAAAGACCGTGAAGGAGACAACCGTGGTGGTCAAAGAAGATGACCAAGTGGTTAATGCAATCTCCCAAAATACTCCGAGCGTTGTCCGAGTTTCAGACAACACCACAACCCCGGACCCGTTCTATTCTCTCGGTGTTGTTCTTACAAAAGACGGACTAATCATTGTTCCTGCTCGTAGCACCTTTAATGCGGGATACACATATTATGCGAAGTTTTCCGACGGGACCAACCAAACCCTGAAATACCTTGGTCAAGACATCACAAACAAAGTACTTTATTTCAAAGTCGTGCCAAGCACTGGAAACACTTTCTCCGGTACCCCTGTTACAGTGGAAAGCGGTCTAGTCAAACTTGGTCAAACAGTCATTTTGATTGAGGGCGAAGCAAACGACATTGTGTCAGTGGGACATATATCAGCGTACAATTACACAGACCCGACAAACCACAATACCCAAAACGGGGTGGAGACAGATCTCACACCCAAAACTGCAGTATTGGGGAGCCCGCTTTTCAATCTAACGGGAGAATTTGTGGGATTCCGTATTTCTGATACGACATCTACAGGTGACCCAATTTTCCTTTCTCCCGAAATTATCGCCAGTTCGACCGCGCAGTATTCAAAATAGGGCCTGAATAGGGCCTGAAAGCACAATGCACCAATTGTTTGCCACGAACGTATAATCGTTATATATTACACACCCAATGCCACCACCATTTAGCCAATTTACCACCAAAGCCAAGGAAGTCATCCGCAAAGCGCATGAACTGGCCATAGAACGCGGGCAAAATCACGTAAGCCCTATGCACCTTTTGGCTGCCCTCATTCTCCAAGACGAAAGCATGGTTTCTTCTATTTTGGACCGTCTTGATATAGACACGATTTTGCTCACTGATTCTCTCTTGGAGTCTATTGAGTCGCCGGATGCCGGTGGCACAATGTCACCTTCGTACCAAATTTATCTTACGCCGGAACTGGCGCAGATTATCGACAGCAGTATGAAAGTGGCTCAGAACTTGGGAGATGAATTTGTTTCAACTGAGCATCTTTTTCTTTCGGTCATTGATACACCAGGAGTCGCTCACGATTTGCTCGCCCGATTTAAGATTGATCGCGCAACAGTGGTGCGTTTGATTGAAGAACTCAAGACGACAAAATCTCATGATGTCAAAGAACCAAAAAAGTTTAAATCAATTCTCAAATATACACGGTCACTCACCAAACTGGCGTCGCAGAACAAACTTGACCCAGTCATCGGTCGAGAGAATGAAATTTCACGCATAATTCAAATCCTTTCCCGTCGCACCAAAAACAACCCTATACTTATAGGTGAAGCCGGTGTGGGCAAAACGGCAATTGTGGAAGGTCTTGCAATCAAGATCGCAAACGGAAGCGTGCCGGAAAGCCTGCGTGACAAAGAGCTTGTTTCATTGGATTTGGGAATGCTCATTGCCGGGACAAAATATCGCGGAGAGTTTGAAGAGCGATTGAAAAATATTTTGAAGGAAATTGAGCGCTCGGAGGGCAAAATTATTCTTTTCATTGATGAAATCCATACGATCGTGGGCGCGGGAGCCGCAGACGGAGCTATGGACGCGTCAAATATGCTTAAGCCGGCACTTTCACGAGGAGAATTGCGAGCGATAGGGGCAACTACTTTGAAAGAATATCAAAAACACATTGAAAAGGACCCGGCTCTTACTCGTCGTTTTCAGCCTGTATATGTCAACGAACCATCGCAAGATGATGCCGTCACTATTCTTCGTGGTTTAAAAGAAAAATATGAGCTCTACCACGGAGTACGTATAACAGATGATGCCATTGTGGCGGCAGTAAACTTCTCTTCACGATATATCACGGATCGTTTTTTGCCTGACAAAGCGGTGGACTTGATAGACGAAGCGGCTTCTCATTTGAAAATTTCTCTGGAAAATATGCCACCCATACTTGAGGAAACTCATGCCAAGATTATGAAACTTGAAATTGAAAAAGAAGCGTTGAAAAAAGAAGCCAACGGGGGTAAAAATTCCAAAGTTAAGGCGCGAGTCAAAGAAATCACGGAAGCGATAGCGGATTTGAAGGAAAAAACTTCCGAGATTGAATTAAAGTGGAAAAACGAAAAAGAAACGGTAAACGGCATCAAGTCGGCCAAAAAGGATTTGGAAAAATTGCGTTTGGAAGCCGAATCTGCCGAAGCTCGGGCCGATCTTTCTCTGGCTGCTGAAATTCGTTATGGCAAGATTCCTACAATAGAACGAGAGCTTGACCAAAAGAGTAAGAGGCTAAAGCGTTTGCAAAGTTCTCGCAGAATTCTCAAAGAAGAGATCACTGAGTCGGACATCGCCGATGTGGTGGCGCGCTGGACAGGTATTCCCGTATCAAGGATGCTTGAAGAAGAAGCAGAAAAACTTTCGCGTATGGAAGAATTTCTCAAGAAAAGAATTGTCGGTCAAGACGAAGCGGTTCAGAAAATTTCAGATACAGTCAAGCGATCCCGAGCCGGCATATCGGACCCGAATCGACCCATCGGTTCATTTATCTTTCTCGGTCCGACCGGAGTGGGCAAGACTGAGCTGACCAAAGCTCTTGCTGAATTTATGTTTGATGATGAAAAAGCGCTCATTCGCGTCGATATGTCCGAATTTATGGAACGTCATGCCGTGTCAAAACTTATCGGCGCGCCACCTGGATATGTAGGACACGATGAAGCGGGGACGTTTACGGAGCTCGTCCGTCATCGACCCTACTCGGTCATACTTTTTGATGAAATAGAAAAGGCGCATCCCGATGTCTTTAATATTCTATTGCAAGTTCTGGACAACGGTCGTCTGACCGACTCAAAGGGCAGGGTGGTGAACTTCAAAAATACGGTGGTTATTTTGACATCAAATATTGGAGCCCAATACATAGATAAAATGGAAAAAATCGGTTTTGCTGAAAAGAGTGAAGCAAAACAAAACTACGAAGAGGCAAAACAAAAAGTGATGGAAGCGCTAAAAGACAGTTTCCGTCCGGAATTTCTTAACCGTTTGGATGATATTATTCTCTTTAATATTCTTTCACCGGAAGCTGTGGAGGATATAGTGAGAATCCAAGTTGAGCTGGTAATGAAGCGACTGGCAGAAAAGGAAATTACCCTAGAAGTTTCAAAAACCGCATACGAATTTTTGGCCAAGGAAGGATATAATCCCCAATACGGAGCCAGACCACTCAAGCGCCTTATCCAAAACAAAATTCTTACACCTGTCGCCGGTATGATGATTTCCAAAGGAGTATTGAAAGGAGGAACCGTTACCGTCGATGTGAAAAACGGAGAGTTTGTTTTTGATGTTAAGAAAGGAAAAAAGGGAAGTCTTTGGGTGGAAAATCTGACTGAAAGGAAAGAAAAAACCGGAAAATCCAAATAACGCTTGAAAAAAAGCCATTTTTCGTTAAAATGAGTGGCGTTGCGTCGGTGGATAAAATCTGAAGTAGTTCAGCTTTTTATCCGTAGCGAAGCGGAGGTGGCTACCACCAACGCTATGTGCCGAGTGTAACTAGGGTTGCGACCTAATGTCGCAAAATTGCGTCGGTGGTAGAGTGGTCAATTACAACAGACTGTAAATCTCTCGGCTTCGGCCTACGAAGGTTCGAATCCTTCCCGGCGCACATGCAAACCCCGAAAGGGGTTTTGCTTTGTGCGTCGAGCAAGCAAACTACTTTGCTTGCATGGAAGATTCGAAAACCTTGAGTATATCGCGTAGCGATAAGAAAGGTGCACAGCTCCTGTCAGGAGAGAATCTTTGTGAACACCAAAAAGAAGCTTTTTAGAACAATTTTGTTTGGGGCAATTTTTCTTTTTTCTTGTCCTCAACGCGCGGAGGTAAGTTTGACTTGGCAAATTCTTTCAGGAAATCGCCGTTTACAACTTTTGGAAGTTTTTTAAAATCTTCTCTCAAATCATTGAGGACGGCGGTAGCGCGAAGCGCCGCCGCTGGGTGATAAAGAGGGAATATAGTTTGTCCATTGGCTTTAAAAACTTTGCCGTGAGATGAGCTGATTTTGGCAAAAGGCAAAAAGTAGTTCATTGAAAATCTGCCAAGAGGTGCGACAACCTTGGGAGCGATGATTTCAATTTGTTTTGCCAAATATGGTTTGTAAGCTTCTATTTCATCAGGAGTGGGATCGCGATTTTCCGGAGGTCGGCGTTTTACAATATTGGAAATATAGACGTCTTCACGTTTCCACCCAATTTCATTTATTAATTGGTCAAGTAGTTTGCCTGAACGGCCCACAAACGGCCTACCGAGCTCGTCTTCTTTTTGGCCGGGGGCTTCACCGATAAACAGCACATCGCAATCCGGATTGCCTTCGCCAAACACCAGATTTGCTTCCATTAAAGGCAGACTATGATCATTTAGAATTTCCTTTTTCAAATTCTCGAGGTCTTCCTTTTTGTTCATATCGGAATTTTACCACAACCCTTACTGGTGTTGCATTTTTCAACTAGTATGATATTCTCTTCTCCACTATGTCACAGGATAATCTAATATTGCTTCGCAACAAGGAGACCGGAGAGGTCTATTTTAGTCGTAAGAATAAGCGCAAGGTCGAACGCAAAATTGAACTAAAAAAGTACTCTAAAAAACTTCGCAAACGAGTAGTATTCAAAGAGGCCAAAAAGTAAACAAAAACCGCGTTTTGCGGTTTTTGTTTTTTTGTATTGGAAACATTATACTAACTCCCATGTCCAAGATATCTGAGAAACAGCGAACATGGGTGGAGATAGACACCAAAGCTCTTATCCGAAACCTCAAGTATTTGAAGAAAATTCTTTCCGAAAAAACCGAGCTTTTGTGCGTGGTCAAATCAAACGCATACGGTCACGGTATCGTGGAGATATCACAAACTTTACAAAAAATTGGCGGAGTCCGTCTGGCAGTGGACTCTTTTGATGAAGCAATTTTACTGCGCAGGCACAATATAAAACTTCCTATTCTTGTTTTTGGCTATACTCCAAAAATTTGGTTTAAAGATGCAGTCAGGCATTCTATTGAGCTCACCATTTCAAATACAAAATCTTTGAATGAAGCGCTTTTGTTTCGCACCTCGAAACCACTCCGTATTTCCATAAAAGTGGATACGGGGTTGCATCGTCAAGGATTTTTGCCGGCAGAAAAGCAAAAAGTGTTGTCTATAATTGGGAGGAAGAATAAGTCGGTTTTGATTACAGGATTGTATTCACACTTTGCCATTTCAGAGAGTAAGTCGCACAAAAAATTTACATTAATGCAGATTGAAAGACTAAAGGAGTGGTCTAAAGGTTTTAGGGCTCTGGGTTTGTCTCCGGACGTCCATATATCCTCAAGCGCCGGCCTTATAGCGTACCCCGAGGCTCATTTTGATGCGGCTAGGGCCGGTATAGCCCTATATGGCTTATGGCCTTCCCCAGATATAAAAAATGCTACAAAAAATGGCAATGGTCTGGCACCGGTGCTTTCGTTTAGAACGTTGGTATCGGAAATAAAGGCAGTAAAAAAAGGTGAAGCGATTGGTTACGATTTGACAGAGACACTAAAAAGAAATTCCACAATTGCCATTTGTCCCGTGGGTTACTGGCATGGATATCCCAGAAGTCTTTCTCGTGTGGGTGTGACGCTTGTCAACGGCAAGCGGGCGAAAGTGCTCGGCACAATTTCCATGGATATGATGATGATTGATGTTACCGGAGTAAAGAATGTGAAAGAGGGAACAGTCGTAACACTAATCGGCAAAGATGGAAAGGAATATATGTCCGCTGATGAGGTCGCAGAACGATCCGGCACGATTAATTATGAAATAGTAACTAGGATAAATCCTTTTGTAAAAAGGATTTATAGATAGTTTTAGGATTGCGGGCGGTGAAGGAATCGGTCGGACGTCGATTTCTGCTGAAATCGCGCACGACCCTGCCTCGCGCCACCGCGCTCCGGCTTTCGATTCCTTTCGCACACGCAATGATGTTCCACTCGGAAGTCTCAGCGGTCTTGCGTGATCATTGCGGGCGGTGAAGGAATCGAACCCTCGACAGCGGTTTTGGAGACCGCAGTTATGCCACTTAACTAACCGCCCGGAAGTCATATCCTACCAGCTTTTGGGGTGTCTTTCCATTTACTTGGTCAACACTCGGTGTTGACCAAGTAAGAGAAATTTATTAACCAGGTTATTTATTTGTTTGCTATTGTTTTTAATATTCTGGTCAAACCACATGATTTTGTCGTTAGCTTTAAACCAGGTCATTTGTCGTTTTGCATACTTTATTATTTCTCCCGTGAGCTGATGGAGCATTTCTTCTTTTGAAATTTGATTTCGTAAATATCGTGACACATATCGATATTCCAACCCAAGCGCTTCCATACGTTTCCAAGACAGGCCGTTTTTATGTAGATTGTTAACTTCGGCAATCATACCCTGGCGGATACGTTTCAAAAGCCTTTTTTTAATGCGTGTTTCTAAATCTTTTGGGTATAGACCAATGTACAAAACATCATAAGGAGTATTTTTTTTCCACAGCGGTGGAACTTTACCGAGCTTTTTGACAATTTCAATAGACCGAATAATTCTCACCTGATTGTGCTTGTCAATTTTTTTGGCTCTGCTTGCGTCAATTTTTTTCAGCATTCCAAAAAGCTCAGACGTTGTCCTTTTTTCCAACATCTTACGAAGTTTTGGATTCGGTGGCACCTCAGGCAAAGAAATTTTATCCAACAGAGTATCTATATAAAGTCCTGTTCCACCGCAAACAAAAGGAATTTTGCTTTTTGACGTTATGGAATTTATCGCTTTTTGCCCAAACTTTTTGTATTCCGCGACGGAAAATTGTTCTTCGGGATTGATTATGTCGATGAGATGATGAGGAATTCCACGCATTTCACTCTTTGTGATTTTTCCTGTGCCAAGATTCATTCCTCGGTAAACTTGTCGTGAGTCGGCAGAAATTATTTCACCATTCCATTTTTGGGAAAGATGAATAGCCAAAGAACTTTTGCCAGAAGCGGTCGGTCCTAGTATGACAATAATTCTAGGCTTCATGCCCGTATTGTATCAATGAAATACAAAAATTAATTTTTAATGCACAGAAAATTATATTGATCCTCCGCTCGGTATTGAACCACCGCTCTGTATAGAGCCACCACTAGGAATCGATCCGCTCTGTATTGGTTGTGTTGTGGATATAGACCCACCGCTTGGGATAAATCCGCCCGCGTAAATATATCCGCCAGGAGATGCGGGATTATATGCTCCGGTTGGAAAATATAAATTGTTCCCTAGGCTAATGCTCGTATTGCAGTAGTAGAAATAGGTGTAGTAATAACCGCTCGTTGTAAAATGTTTTTGAGGAAATACTGTCACGCTTGAGCAGGTGTTGATTGATCCTCCGGTAGCTATAGAACCTCCCGATGGTATTGTGCCACCGCTATTAATAGTGCCACCGTTCGTACCGGTAGTACCACTTGATTGTCCAGTTTGGTTGCTTGAAGTAAATGCTCCAAGAATCTTTTCCAAAAGGCTTTGCTTTGGTGGTGGCGGGTTTGAAGAAACAACGTAATTGGGACATGCAGGATCCTGGGAATTGATCAATCCATTGCCTGCGTTATCGACACTTACAAAACATTTCGGACAATTGGAATCCTGCATATCGGTTTTTCCATTACCGTTGTTGTCTACGCCGTCAAAACACATAGCGTAGAAGTTTGCGGGGTATGGGTCGGTGTTGCTTGGAAACTCGGCTTTGACAATGGCTATGGGAATAAATAGCATCAAAACAAGCCCGATGGCAAAAGCCGGTTTAATTTGAACGTTTTGGAGTTTTGATTTAATTGATTTCATGCCTCAGCATAATACCATAGATTAAATAAAAAAGCAAGTAGATAATGATAGATGAGCAATTGTTGGTATTTATGGCTCAAATAGGCCATAAAATTGGTAAAAAAGGGAGACCGCGCAAGCAAATGAGCTTGCGCGGTCTTTTTCAATCATTTATCCAACTTACCTTGGTTAGGGTGTTGACGGCATCGACTTCTTCCTGAGTCAGCCTCTCTTGTGGCTGAAAGGAATTAAGCAAATCACGATACTTCAGAGCCGAGGATTTCATTTCTGGTTTGCCGGTCACGGCCCTCATGAATGCCATGATGCTCGTCCTATGTGAGCTGATTAGTTTCAATCCGCTCGGATGTTTGTCATTCAAAAGAGTGGACACTTCGACCCACTCCAAAGGGCCGTGAAATTCATCTGGATCGTCTTTGTCGATCTTGGAGAAATTTCGTATCTCTCCCTTTTTGATCTCCATAACCACGGAGATCTTGGCATGGTATGCGCCTGAATTTTTCTGATCGGAATCGAGCGTCGCGCTTGCCATGCTTCGGATTTCCACCTCGAACTTCATTTTGTCCTTTGCGACCTCTTCTTCGGCGCCACGATACGCCGTTTGACTGACGGATTCACCGTGCTTGCCGGTTTCTGCCGGCAGACGAAGAGTCGTATATGCCCTGGGGGAACCGTAGTGCTTTGTGTAGGGCATAATGGCAAGAAGAATAGTGCCATCGCTCTCAAACTTCGGAATGATGATTTGTACCGTGTAGCTTACAATCGGTTTCATTTGCCCTCCTAAGGCAAAGAGATGAACGTTCTATGATGATTGCCATGAGCAATCATTCTCGCACTATTATATTATATACTTTAACTATTGTCAAATCATCGAAATGAAGCAATGTTTTTTACAATATGGTGCCGGAGAGAGGACTCGAATCTTACAGATTCGGTACACCTTTCTTATCGTACTCCCCGCTAGCGCGTGGTCCGTGCGATATACTCAAGGTCTTCGAGTCCTCTCACGCAAGTAAAATAATTTACTTGCTTCCGACACGCAAAAACCCCTAAAAGGGGTTTTCTTGTGCTGTAATTATACACTTTGCGCGAACCTTTTTCGAGCGGAAACTGAACGAATGAATCAGCCCCGCCACCGCCTCGCAGAGCCTCGGCGGACACCAAAGAAAAATGTTCCTTGCTTTTCGGATTTGCGCGCGACCAATTTCTTCTAAAAAGGAAAGGACATTTTTCTTTGGTGCTCTGCCCTCCAAGTATTCGGGCAGGTGGCGGGACTAATGCGGACGAGGTTTTGCGAAAACTTTTTTTTGGGGAAAGGATTTCGCAAAACACTCGGCTAATCTTTTTTGAATTCGGAAGTCGCAAGCGGAGGAGGAGGGGTTTGGGGAGGAATCCTCCGCTTGCTCCGCTGTTTTCTTTTTGGGGATTTCGGGCGGGCGGTGGACTAGAAATACTAAGGAATAAGTCTTTTGTATGTCCTTGGGAAAGGAACGGCGTCTGAAATCATTTCTTTGGCTAGAATTTTAGCAACAAGTCTGTCCAACCCAAGACAAAAACCTCCATGATCTACAGCTTTGTCTACAATAGAAATATAAAATTCATAATCGCTTATATTGATTCCTGACAATAACATTGATTTTTTAATTTGTGCCCCGTCTGTTTGTCTAATCGCACCACTTACAAGCTCCCAGCCATCAACGATAATATCAAAAGTTTCAGTCAATCCACCAGATTTATTTTTTGTATAAAACTTTTTTATCGTATCTGGGTAATCTTTTATGATAAAAATATCACTAGCATTTCTGCTTTTGATTAACTGACCTAATTTAGCTTCACTCACTAGGCCAAGATCATCGCCCATTGTTACGGGGTTACCATTTTCTTGAAGCAGTTTGACTGCTTCACAATATGTCAGCACAGGAATTTTATCAATTTCAGGTAGAACCAAATAGCTTGTAAGACTAAAAGTTTTAATCAAATCATCGTTTGTCTTCTTAATTATCTGGCAAGCCAAATAATACAAGTTCTCTAAATTCTTTGGATTTTTCAACTCAATATCTAATCCAATTGATTCTTGTAGGTGTCGATAGGATTCACTCGTTTCTTTCCTCCAAAAGGGGCCAATTTCATATATCTTCTCCAGACCAGATGCAACAAGAATTTGTTTGTAGATTTGATTAGATTGTCTCAAAAACGCAGGAGCTCCATTCATCCAATCTACATTTATTGTCCCTCCCTTATCAACTTTTGGTGGGTCGGTAGAAAGGCCTACGATATATGGTGTCGTTACCTCTAGAAACTTTTGATCATCCAAATAATTTCTGATAATTTTGTACATTTTACTTCTCTGACTGACCAAATCTAATTTATCCTTACCCAGCTTTTTAAAATTACTTTGTCTTTGTTGATTTATATACAGCTTTGCGACATTCCTGTTAATTTGATCAACAATTACACCTAATTTCTTGTCTATAATACTTTTTGCTTTACTAATTTCATTTTTTCTTGCCCCAACATTGTTTTCTGCGATTTCTGATAGTTTTTCTATCCCAATAAAGCTACTGACTTTGCCCGCTAACAATGAGGGCGTTGATAAATCAACAAAGAAAATCCTGTTAAGATCATCAATCTTGTTTAGCAAACCGCCTACAACTCGCTTGGTCTCGGCATTATTATCAAGAGCAATAATAATACATGCTATATCTTCCGATGATTTGAAATCTGCAAAAGACGAGTATTGAACACTCGTTTCATTAAGATTTTCTTTTGGAACATCAATAATTGTCCTATTGACTATGTGTAGTGGCAAAGCATTTTCTACGTTTAAAATTTTAGCAACAAGCTTTCCGGACTTCCCATAACCAATTAATACAGATCTCTTTCCTTCTGGGATATTTTTTACCACAAGCTCACTTGCTATTCTTTCCAAAGAAGTGTTCCCTTCAAAAATACTAGTTTTTAGTTTACATTCATTGGCAAGCTCATTAAGCCAATCAGCAATGAATACAAAAGGGCTTCCATCTCCGTGTATTCCAGACTTTAATCCTTCAGCCATTTGCGATAAAACCTGAGAATCGCCAATTGTAACGCTATGAATTCCGACAGCACATTCGCCTAAAAATTTTATAGCGTTGATCTCATCATAAAATTTTATATCCCTAATCAAACTCATTATTCCACCATGTGCATGAGAATCCCAAGTTGATAACATTCTCCCTCTCAGATACTCAAAAGAAAGATCGTCTTGGTAAGAAATTAACAACATAACAGCATTACACTTCTTTATCACTGCAATAGAATCAATATTAAGTCCTAGATCATTTTTAAATTGATTTAGAAATTCAGAATCATTTTTTAGATCTGCCAATTGTAAATTACTCAGAGCCTTTTCATCAAGTCTTTGATAGTTCAACGCTGCACAAATTATTTTATTAGAGAGTGTCATATGTTTTTATGAATAACTTCTACAGTTGCTTGGTGTAGTGGAGTAACCGTAATCTCATTTATTTGAACATGTTCTGAAAGATTTATTACATATTTAATAATATCAGCAATGTCGTCTCCTGATAATGGCTTAATCCCTTTGTATACATTTTTAGCTTGTTTAGTATCTCCGCCGAAACGAACATTACTAAAGTTTGTTTCAACTAATCCTGGCTGTATATTTGTTACTCTAATGTCATTTTCTACTACTTCCTTTCTAAGTCCGTCAGAGATAGATTTTACAGCCGCTTTCGTTGCTGCATATACAATACCTTTGGAATAAGATGAGATACCTGCAATAGAACCAATATTGATAATATGTCCGCTGTTTCTTTCTTTCATACCCTTAAGCGCAAGCTTGGAAACCATAAGCAATCCTTTTATGTTGGTATCAATCATCTGATCCCAATCCTTTATACAACCGTCTTCTAGTTTTTCTAATCCTAAAGCAAGACCAGCAGAGTTTATTAATACGTCTGGATAAAGATTGAGAGATTCTAAATTTTCAAACATTTTAGAAATCTGGGACTGGCTAGTAACATCAACAGCGAAAACATGTACGTCCTTATTGTTGCTTAGCTCTGATTTAATATTTTCTAACCCTGAGAGATTTCTGGAGCACAAAATCAATCTATTTCCGTCAGACAGTTTTTTGACACATGCCAATCCAATACCACTGCTTGCTCCTGTAATTAGTATCGTTTTCATAGAGAAGATTTTTTAAAGTTTATTCCCAGCTCAACTTTTTGCTTTTCAGATATTTCAGCTGGCGCATTCATCATTAAATCTTTTCCATCACCCGTTTTTGCAAAAGCAATGATCTCCCTAATATTTGGCTCCTGTTCAAGGATCATCATAAGTCTGTCGAATCCCCACGCAATGCCACCATGCGGTGGAGCGCCAAGCTCCAACGCTTTCAACATATGACCAAAATTGTTTTCTATTCTTTCATTGTTATACCCCATAATCTCGAAAGTAGTTCGTAGTGCAGAAGGTTTGTGATTCCTTATACTTCCGCCGCCGATTTCGAGCCCATTCAAAGTAATATCGTATTGTGTGGTAACAATTTCTCCAATACTTTCTTTCCGCATAAATTTCTCAAAATCATTGTCTCTTGGTTTTGAAAAAGGATTATGGGTGAATGTCCACTCGCCAGTGCCATCAACATTATCCTCTCCTGTCTTTTCAAACATAGGGAAATCTACAATCCAAAGAAATGCAAGAAGATTTGTGTCTGTTTTATCCTCTCTTATGTCAGGTTTATCATTCCCATATTTTTTCATTGCTTCTTTGTAGGACATTCTCGGAAACGGTATTTGTTGTATCTTTTTTTCCGGATAGTTTATTTTTACGATATCAATTAATAGTTTTTCATTTAATTGCATAATGTCATCTTCAGTAACAAAGGACATTTCCATATCAAGCTGAGTAAACTCGGGCTGTCTATCCCCGCGAGTATCCTCATCTCTCATACAACGCGCAAACTGAAAATATTTTTCAAAACCGCCAACCATCAAAAGTTGCTTATATTGTTGCGGAGATTGAGGAAGTGAATAAAAACTTCCTTTGTAAATTCTGCTTGGCACAACATATGAGCGAGATCCTTCAGGTGTTGGCGCAGACAAAAGAGGCGTTTCTATTTCTAAAAAGTCATCTTTTCCAAGATAATTTCGAATGAAATTTTGAATCTTAAATCTATTTGCAATATTTTTGTGCATTCTGTCGTTTCGTAAATCCAAATATCTATATTTGAGACGAATAGATTCATTCACCTCCCTAGTATCACCACTAATCGGGAACGGCAAAGTTGCCGATTCATTTAAAACATTGATATGCAAAATCTCAAGTTCTATATCTCCATTTAGTATTCCTAATTTTTTATTTTTCTCGGGTCTTTCGTTTACCTTTCCAGTAACTTCAACTACAAATTCTTCTCGTAGAGTTTTACCGACTTCCATTGCATTACTGTTTGGTAATATCACACCTTGTACAATGCCTGATGTATCACGAAAATCCAGAAAGATCATTTTCCCTTGATCACGGCGAACATTAACCCAACCATAAACAATGACGGTTTCCTGTTTTTTTCCTGACAATTCATTTATGTAAGTTCTTTTTTGCATATACTTTATTTCATTAAAACATCAAGCGAAACGCCAAGCGCGTCTGCAATTTTTTTGACTGTATCAATAGTAGGGTTGGGCGTTGAGCCAGCTTCTATTTTAGCAATTGTATGAAAAGCCAAATTTGCCTTTTTTGATAAGACATCTTGAGAAATGCCGAGCTTGTTTCGGTATTTCTTTATGTTGTCCCCAATTGTGGATTTATCGTTTGACATATTCGTATAGTTTTACTATTATAGTTAGTATGTATATAAAGTCCTAACTATATACGAGTTAGTATATGAAATTTTCACCATTTAGTCAAACGAAATTGTCCGCCCGAAATCGCCAAAAGAAAACAGCGGAGCAAATGGAAAATTCCTCCCCAAACCCCTCCTCTTCCATTTGCGACATCCGAATTCAAAAACAAATGAGCCGAAGTTTTGGCGAAATCCTTTCCCCAAAAAATAGTTTTGCCAAAACTTCGTCCGCATTAGTCCCGCCACCTGCCCGAATACTTGGAGGGCAGAGCACCAAAGAAAAATGTCCTTTCCTTTTTAGAAGAAATTGGTCGCGCGCAAATCTGAAAAGCAAGGAACATTTTTCTTTGGTGTTCGCCGAGGCTCTGCGAGGCGGTGGCGGGGCTGATTCATTCGTTCAGTTTCCGCTCGAAAAAGGTTCGCGCAAAGTGTATGATTACAGCACAAGAAAACCCCTTTTAGGGGTTTTCTTGTGCCGGAGAGAGGACTCGGTCACACATAAAATTCTGCTGAATTTTTGCGCGACCCCGCCTCGCACCATCGTGCTCCGGCCTTCTCGTCCTCTCACCAAAATATAAAAACCAGCAGTAAGCTGGTATTTATATTTTGGTGCCGGAGAGAGGACTCGAACCTCCACCCCTTGCGAGACACGATTTTGAGTCGTGCGCGTCTGCCATTCCGCCACTCCGGCATTACTACTACTGACAACATACAACTTACAACAAATAAAATGATGAAACAAGAAGATAATCTTGTGGTGTTACCCAATTTAAATTTTGGCTAAAATTTGTTTGGGATGATTGCTTATTGTATGTTAAAATCAACGTATGAGCCAATTCTATAAAGATTCTATTTTTTGGATTGAACTGGATAAAATAGAACCCAATCCATTTCAACCTCGTCGGGAATTCAGCGAGCCTGAACTGCAAAGTTTGGCGGATTCTATCCGTCAATATGGTGTGCTTCAGGCTTTGGTTGTGACCCGCAAGGAATTTCAAAAAGAAGACGGAGGAATCGGAGTGAAATATGAACTTATCGCAGGTGAACGCAGACTTCGAGCCTCGCGGGTGGCGGGACTGACACAGGTGCCGGTGCTTATTAAGACCGGTGACGACACAGACTTGATGAAGCTTGAACTTTCCATCATTGAAAATATTCAGCGTGAGGATCTGAATCCAGTGGACAGGGCGAGAGCGTTTGACAGACTTGCCAACGAATTCGGTTTTAAACATCACATCATTGCTCAAAAAATCGGTAAAAGCAGGGAATATGTATCAAACAGCCTTCGTCTTTTGATGTTGCCGGATTTTATCTTGCAGGCCTTGAGTCAGGGTAAAATTTCCGAAGGTCATACACGACCATTGATGATGCTCCAAGACAGGACAGATGAACAAACAGTGTTGTTTAAAGAAATAATGTTTAAAAAATTGACGGTCCGTGAAGCGGAGGGGATAGCCCGTCGCATCGCCGTAGACAAAGTCCGCAAAAAAGAAAATATTATTGATCCCGAACTTATTGATTTGGAAGAAAAGTTGCGGGAAGCGCTTGGGACTCGGGTACAGATAGAAAGACGCGAGCAGGGCGGAAAAATTATGATTGATTTTTTTAACAATGACGATTTGAAAGGTCTTTTGGATATTTTTCAGACAAATGTTGTTAAAGACCCGAACGAAGCTTTGAAAAAATTTGAAACTGAACATGGGCAAGCAACAGGAAATATAGCGCAATCGGGAGAAAGTATCACAGATGAAATGCCGATTGATGATCGTTCTCAAGCGGAAAAGAATGATGATCAAATGTACTCGGTCAGCAATTTTTCGATTTAAGTTTTACCACTTTCTGCTTTTTTGCACGGCAATCCGAATATGACGTTTGGCTCCCGTGGTTTTGGCATATTCCAACCATTTTGCGGTCGGTTTGTTGTTTGGTCTTGTCACAATTTCCACCACATCTCCGCCAAGAAGCACCGTATCAAGGGATACCAACTTGCCGTTGACCTTTGCACCGGACATATGATTGCCAATGTCCGAGTGAATGGAGTAAGCGAAATCTACCGGGGTGGAATCTTTCGGTAAATCCACCACATCGCCTTCCGGAGTGAAGACAAATATTCTGTATTGAAAAAAATCGCTTCGCAAATCTTCTTTCAATTTTTCATTATCCGTGACATTTCCTTGATGTTTTACAAGATCCTTTATCCAATGCGGGATATCTTCAAATTTTGAAGAAAAAATAGGCACTGATTTCCAGTCGATTACTTCTTTGAAATTTTGTTTTGGAAGAAGTTGTCTTAACCATGAGAAATTTTCACCTTTGGCTCCCTTTTTGTTTCCTTCTTTGTATGAAATGTGGGAGGCAATGCCGTATTCCGAGTGAAGATACATTTCCTCCGTTTTTATTTGAACTTCCACTACATTGCCGTCCCCGGTAAAAACGGTGGTATGTAGCGCCTGATAGCCGTTTGGTTTTGGAAAAGCGATGTAGTCCTTGATGCGTCCGGGAAGTGGACGGTATGTGCCGTGTATAACACCGAGAGCCTGATAACAATCTGCAATAGTTGGCACAATGACGCGTAGTGCAAGAATGTCGGTCACTTCTTCCAAGTGTCTTTTCTTTCCTTGCAATTTTTTATACAGACTAAACAATCCTTTGACCCTATACTCGGTACGAATGTATGTAACATTCTCTTTTGCCAAAGTTTTCTTGAGAGATTTTAAAAATTTTTCCAAACTTTGCAAATTTTCTTCATGTTGGATTTTTACTTCCTTTTGAAGTTTTTCATACTCCTTCGGGTAGACGTAGGGGAAGGACAAGTCTTCAAGTTCGCGTGACAACTTTCTAATACCCAATCTGTATGCAATTGGGGCATAGATTTCCAAAGTTTCACTGGCTATGCGTTTACGTTTTTCTGCCGGAACATGAATAAGGGTGCGCATATTGTGGAGGCGGTCGGCGAGTTTGATCATCAGAACTCTGATGTCCTGGGCCATTGCCACAAATAGTTTGCGCATACTTTCGTTGTGACGGTCGGCCCCGTGATATTGGAGTTTGCCGAGTTTGGTAACCCCCTCAACCAAAAAAAGAATCTCGGAGTTGAATTCTTTCTCAATAACTTTCGGCGCAGTACCAATGTCTTCTATAGTGTCGTGCAGTAGTCCGGCGGCAACAGTGGAAGCTCCCATGCCGTATTCGGCAAGAATTTTTGCAGTTTCGGACAAATGTGAAAAATATGGTTCACCGGATAGGCGAAGGTGATCTCTATGTGCTTCTTCTGCGAATGTATAGGCATGACGAACCACTTCCTTATCTTCTTCGGAGGAATTGTCCATTGATGCGAGTATTTCCTCGATGGCGGCCATGTGCCCATTATATTGGTAAGGAGAAAAAATAAAAGCACCGAGTCAAAACATCCTATGTCCCAACGCATTGGGACATCGGATGTCTGATTCGCCATTCCTTACGGGACTGCGAGATTACTTCGGTTTATTTAATTTATCCGGTCGATGATTTGGGCACTTGTTATTACTGCAACGAACAGGGATTGTTTTTGGTCACACATAAAATTCTGATGAATTTTTGCGCGACCCAGCCTCGCGCCGTCGCGCTCCGGTTCACCAAGACCCGCGCGCAGGCAGCCCCGTTGCCTGCTTCTATTCGGACTTGTCAATTTTGTGTGGATTATGATTTTTGCAAGATTTATTTGAACAGCGCACGGGGATTGTTTTTAGTCACAAATATTTTGCTCACCGCCATTCGCAAAATTTTGCGACCCCGACTCGGCATTTTTTCTGCTGAAAAAATATGCCTCCGTCTCACAAAAACAAGTGAGTACGCAGTCTATACTGCGTACTTTCAAAACTACTTCATTAACTTATGCGGATTGTGATTTGGGCAAGCTTTATTACTGCAACGAACAGGGATTGTTTTTGTGCCTTCCATCATCAAGGAACCGCAAAGTTTGCAGATTTCTCCGGTCGGTTTGGCTTTGATAGCGTATCGGCATTTGGGATAGTTGGTGCAAGAATAAAAAATGCCAAAACGGCCGCGGCGTTCAATCATCTCCCCGTCACCGCATACCGAACATTTGATGCCGGTGAGAAGTTTTTTTCTGGTCTCTGGATCATCTTTAATAAATTTACACTTTGGGTATCGGGCACAAGAAATAAACCGGCCAAATTTTCCGTCCCTCTCCACCAGATTGGCCTTGCCACATTTGGGGCAGAGTTCACCTGTGTCTTTGGGTCCCTCCATAGCCACACCATCTATGGTGCGAGCGCCATGGCAGTCCGGAAACTTATCACAAGAAAGGAATCTGCCATTTTTGCCAAGTTTTACTATCATTCCGGAACCGCAGACAGGGCACTTCCATTTTGCGTCCGCGGAACCCATATTGGTAATCTTGGCAATTTTATCTTTGGATTTAACGTCTTTAAGAAAAGGCCCATAAAACTCTTTTAGTGTTTTGACGTAGTCGCGTTTGCCGAGAGCGATTTCATCCAATTCATTTTCCATTTCAGCGGTGAAAGTATCGCTGATGTAATTCATAAAATTGTTTTCAAGAAAGGTGCTGACCACGTCTCCGGTGTCGGTGGGGACGAGCGCGCGATCTATTTTCATAACGTAGCCACGATCGATAATGGTTTTGATGATGGAGGCGTACGTCGACGGTCTACCGATACCGCGTTTTTCGAGTTCTTTGACAAGACCGGCTTCTGAATAGTGCGCTGGAGGAGTAGTTTCTTTTTCTTCAGTTCGAAAATCTTTGAGTTTTAAATTTTCACCTTTTGCAATTTTTGGAAGCTCCACATCTTCTTGTCGAGCGCGGGGGTCTGCGACAAGCCAACCATCAAAGAGTATATGAGAGCCAGTTACAGAAAAATTTGGGATTATATTCGCGCTACTGCGCTCAGTATCTTCGTCGCTCCCGCTCCTCGACACATTGGCAATTATCTTGGTGCGCAAGGTATTGGCGGAAGCCATTTGAGATGCCACTGTTCGCGCCCAAATCAAGTTGTATAACTTTTTTTGTTCTTCATTGAAACCGGCGTTTTCTTTTCTCAAATCGGATGGTCGGATGGCTTCATGGGCCTCTTGGGCGTTTTTGCTTTTTCGCGAATATACTCGCGCTTCATAATATTTTTCACCAAATTTTGATTTTACAATGTTTTCAATTTGTTGTTTTGCCACGACAGACAAGTTTGTACTATCGGTACGCATATAGGTAATTAACCCCGCCTCGTAAAGTTTTTGAGCGGTGCCCATAGTGCGTGAAGGTGAAAAACCAAGTCTAGAGCTGGCGGCTTGTTGCAGAGTGGAAGTAATGAAAGGCGGTCGAGGCTGGCGTTTGACTTCGGTCTCTTTGATATCTATTACCGACCAATCTTCTTTCTTTGCACTGTCGACGATTTTTTCTACTGTTTCATAGTTGCGAGGTTCTTCTTCACAGGTCAGTGTTATTGGTGTTTTATCTGAAGTAAGAAAATCTGCAGTCAATGTCCAAAATTTTTCCGGCACGAAGGCTCTGATTTCACGCTCACGCTCCATCAATATGCGAAGAGCGGGGGATTGGACACGTCCCGCAGAAAGGCCATAACGCACCTTTTTCCAAATCAAACCGGATAGGTCATAACCCACAAGGCGGTCTAGGACTCTGCGTGCTTCTTGGGCAATTTTTAGGTTATTGTCGATTCCACGGGGATGTTTTATGGCTTCCGATACTGCGTCTTTGGTAATTTCATAAAAAACAACACGTTTGGGTTTCTTCAGTCCTACGGCCTCAGAAATGTGCCAAGCGATAGCTTCACCCTCACGGTCCGGGTCGGTGGCTAGGAGGACTTCTTCGCTATTTGCGGCAAGGTGGCGAATTTCGTTTACCACTTTTTCTTTACCTTTTGAGATTTCGTAATGAGGAACAAATCCGGCTTCGATATCAATAGCTTTTTTGTTTGATTTTGGGAGATCACGGACATGACCAACAGAAGCGACTACATCGTATTCGCCATCAAGATATTTTGAAATTGTTTTCGCTTTTGCTGGTGACTCCACAATCAAAAGCTTTTTACCTTTTGTTGCCATTGGTCCTCATTAGTACTACAGATATTTATTTGTTGCAAGTTTTTTGACAATTAAAATGGAAAATAAAACTTTTTATTTCATCGTAGCTTAGTATTTTGGTAAATAAAAAAATAGTTAATTTAATCTCATTTCGCCCATGCTTTCTGTCACCACCCCGCGGATTTCCAAGACGGCCAGTGTGGAGTTTGCAATGTGAGTAGGTAGGCCACTTTCACGGATAATTTCATCCCGAGACTTCGGTGTTTCCAGCAAGTCTAGTATTGTTTGCTCTTCCGGATTTTGCGCTTGATATATAACTTTTTCCTTTTCTTCCGGAGAAAAGCCAAGAGCCAATAAAATGTCATCAGCTTTGCGAATTGGTGTCGCCCCTAGACGAATGAGCATATGGGGTCCTTCGGATTGCTTGGAAAATATTGAGCCGGGAACGGCAAAGACATCGCGGTTGTATTCCGTGGCAAGTTTTGAAGTGATGAGTGTCCCGGATTTTTCCTCTGCCTCAATGACCAGCACAGCGTGACTCATCCCGGCCATGATGCGATTACGTTGGGGAAAGCTCCATTGGGTCGGTCGGAAGTCATCGGCAAATTCCGACAGCAAACCGCCTCCGGATTCAATAATATTTTCTGCCAGTCTCAAGTGGCTTTGGGGATACAACACTTTTGGGTTGAGACCGGAACCAGGCACGGCAACGGTATGTATATTGTGTGCAAGCGCCGTCTTGTGGGCGATAGAATCAATACCTAGAGCCAGACCCGATACAATAGTAATGGGGTAACCGGCTAGACCGGATACCAAGGTTTCGCAAACCTCACGGCCGTATTCGGTGTGCTTGCGGGATCCCACAACACAAAGAATTTTGTTCTCACTGGGTGGCAAAATCCCTGCAAAGCGAAGCGCATCTGGAGGGTCTGTGATTTCGGCTAATAGTGGCGGAAAGTCTTCCTGTTGTAAATCTTGAATGGAATACGGCATCTTTTTATTGTATCATTGAAGCAAAGAAGCAATAAAATCATTCTTCCATCGTCCCTTGAATGAGTCGGGACTCAGGATGATAATTTTCTAATCGCTTCTATCAAGAAAATCTATAATATGCTAGACATAAAATTTATAAGAGACAATAAGGACCTCATCATTGAAGCGGCTCGCAAGAAACATGTGAAGTTTGACGTGAATGAGCTTATAAAGATTGACGACAAACGTCGGGAACTTCTTGGGTCCGTGGAGAGCAAGCGTACCATTCAAAACGAAATGAGTATGGAGATTGTCAAAGAATCCAGCTCCACGGTGAAGCTCCAATTGATTGAGAAAATGAAAACGCTGAAGGAAGCGCTTCAAAAGGAAGAGGAAGAGCTAAAAGAGGTGATGCATAATTGGCAGATGAAAATGGTTGAAGTGCCAAACGTTCCAGATATTTCTGTGCCGGAAGGAGACAGCGACAAAGACAACAGAGAAATAAAAAATTGGGGTCAAAAACCGCAATTTGATTTCAAACCAAAAAGTCATATTGATATTATGACTGAACTTGATATTGCCGATTTTGAACGGGGAACCAAAGTAGCCGGGTTTCGTGGATATTTTTTAAAGAATGACGGGGTACTCCTTTCTTTGGCTATCTGGCAGTACTCTATGGATTTTTTTTCGGCAAAAGGATTTGGGCCTATGCTTGTGCCATCACTCGTGCGTAGGGAAAACTTGCTTGGCACCGGATTTATTCCGCAAGGCGAAGAAGATCTGTACAAAACCCAAGATGCCGACTATTTGGCCGGCACAGCCGAAGTGGCATTGATGGGGTATCGGGCAGGTGAGATTCTTTCATTGAAAGATTTCCCAATAAAATATTTAGGATTTTCCCCGTGTTTTCGCCGGGAAGCGGGCAGTCATTCCAAAGATGTCAAAGGCCTTATCCGTGTTCATGAATTTTACAAACTGGAACAAGTAATTCTTTGTGAAGCAGACCACGAGACTTCGGTCAATTATCATGAAGCACTAACTCGCAACACAGAGGAGTTTATGGAATCGTTGAAAATTCCGTATCGCACAGTGGTAAATTGCGGAGGAGATCTCGGACTAGGGCAAGTAAAGAAATATGATATTGAACTTTGGGTACCGCTTGAAAATACTTATCGGGAAATAGCCTCGGCGTCATATTTTCATGATTTCCAAACCCGTCGTCTCAACATTAGGTACAAAGACGCAGGCGGAAAGATGAAATACGCACACTCTCTCAATAATACCGCTACCCCGACCCCAAGACTTCTCGTGTCGCTCGTGGAAAATTACCAACAGGCAGACGGCTCGGTGAAGATTCCCGATGCCTTGCAGAAATATATGGGTGGCCGAACAGCGATTGTCAGGCGTCCATAATTATAATGGCGTACAAAGTTCATTCACAAAGGCTACTTAAAAAGAGAAGAAAGCGCTTCATCTGGCGAATGATTTTTATTGTGGCTGGCACAATTTTTATCATCGTCGGTCCGATAATGTTTTTGCGAATGCAATTTTGGCAAATCTCAACAGTTAATGTCTCGGGCAATATTGCCGTGGCAAGCACCACCATAGAAAATCTTGTTCAAGCCGACATTTCTGGAGATTATGCTTTTGTTTTTCCAAAATCAAATATTTTGTTTTACCCAAAACACGCCATTGAAACCGATATTCTGAAAATATTTTCACGTATTGAAAGCGTGAAAGTTTCCACAAGTGGCTTGCGGTCAATATCGGTTGCAGTAAATGAACGCACCCCGACCGCCACATGGTGCCAAGATATCAGCTGTTATCTTATGGATAAGAACGGATATATTTTTGATACCGCTCCGGAATTTAACAGTTCCACGACCTTAAAATATGAAGGGTCAATAAACGGTGGTCCGATAGGGGCGGAGTATACCTCTCCGGAGGAATTTGCATTAATTGTGTCGTTGGTGGATGGAATAAAGGCCCTTTCGCTTACCCCTGTGTTGGTCAACGCTATAGGAAGCAAGGATTATGAGGTGACCCTTTCCGGCGGAGAAGTGATTACCCTAAGTATTGGAGCACCGGTAAATCAAACTCTTTCCAACTTGGCTTCTCTTCTTTCGGATCCAAAATTATCGCTTCGTTCTGGAACAGGTCTTTCTGTATCATCCCTTGACCTGCGTTATGACAATAAAGTGTATTTTATAAGGAAAAAATAATGCGTTTTACATTGAAGGCGACGCAAGCTTTTGTGAGATTTTAAAATATATAAGCGTTATAATAAAAAGATGGATTTTTTTCTAATCGTTCCTTATTACACACGATGGCACTATACACGGGGAATTCGTGAATTTGTTGATAATTGGGTTGATTTTGTTTGGTTTATATCCAAATTTTTTTCCTTAGGCATACTTTTTAAGACGCTATTTTCTCCGTGGGAGAAGATGAATGAGAGCTACGGTGGTCGTTTTGATATAGCCAATATTGTGCAGACATTCACAGTCAATTTGCTCATGCGAGCGGTGGGTTTCGTGATAAGGGTGGTGGTGCTTGTAGTCGGTTTTGCGTCAATAATTGTCGCTACATTGTTGGGGTTGATACTTTTTGTGGTTTGGTTCCTGTTTCCGGTGATTGTTTTCTTTTTGCTTTCACTCTCAATATATAATCTTTTTAAATGACATACGCAGAACTCAAAAAGAAAACAAATTATTTACAGCCAGTATTTGCGCTTGAAAGTATTTTGTCGCATCGGGCCCGCGTTATGATGAAAAACTTATTTTTGATTGTAACTCTGATACTGCTAGCGCTTTCCTCTAACATATTTTTTCCCGCATCGGCGCAAATGACCGGTCTTTTCTTTTTGTCATTAGTCTTTTTTATGATATTTGTCGCCGTCGACGCTTTTTATTATTCATTTATGTATGAATATAATCCGGCCGAACCATACATTTTTGAACTTGGTGAAATTCTTTTTTATACAAAAGACAATGACATTATCGGTGGATTTGTAAAATCGCCAGTCGGGAGAATTATTATTTTTCGTTTAGGCGTAGATGCTGAAGCGATCAAAAATTATCTCAATAAACGCACATCCTTTGTGTCGGCCAGTTCTATGATATTGCCACCATCCGGTAACACTTTTTCTTCATTTCTTTTGGGACTTTATCAGTCAGACAAAGGATTCGAACATTTGCTGATTTCTCATGGTATAGAAGCGCAGACATTTGTCAGTTGTGCTTTGTGGGTGGCAGAAAGACAAAGACGAGATGATTACTCACATCGATGGTGGTCGCGAGAGAGACTTGAGTCGATAGACAGCTTGGGACGTGACTGGGCATACGGTAAAGCCTATACCCTGATGAGGGTGAGCACACCACTGAGATTTTCTCGTTATCAATACACGGAATTGCACAGTCAGACGGTTGACCGTGTCGAACTGGTTTTGGCCAGGTCAGCGGAAGCGAATATACTTTTGGTGGGGGATGAAGGAGTGGCCAAAATGGAAGTACTGGAAGGTCTAGCGCGCAAGACACTCCGCCAAAAAGCGATGCCCAAACTTGCAGACAAACATTTTTTTGTTTTGGATTTGGAGAGTTTGGGAGCGCGAGCAAAAGACAGACAAACATTTGAAAACACATTCACCAAAGTTTTTGTAGAAGCGGCGCGTGCCGGCAATATAATTTTTATTATTCCCGATATGGCTGGCTTACTCAGACTCGGGGAATCTGTGGGGGCAGAAATAGTTTCTCTTATGTCACGCTTCCTTGCGTCCACATCCCTTCAGGTCGTGGCCATATCCGATTCCGATGATTTTCATAAATCAATTAAACCAAATCGCGAACTGATGCGTCACTTTGTGAAAATTCAAGTTGATGAAGTAGATGAACACATTATGTTGCAGACTATTGAAGACACCGTCATTACTCTGGAAGCGGAAAACGGCGTCTTTTTCAGTTATCCGGCTCTGGTGGAATCGGTGCAAAGCGCCAAAAGATATTTTATTGATACCCCGTTTATCGATGCTGTCACCGATATTTTGACAGAATCTGCATCGTCAGCAAGAAATGAAAGTAGATTTGTGGTGGAGAAAGAAGACGTACTTCTTCAAGTACAAGAAAAGACGGGCATTGCAACGGGGGAAGTGGAAAATCAGGAAAAAGACCGACTGATGAACCTTGAAACTCTTTTGCATGAGCGTGTGGTGGGGCAAAATGAAGCAATTTCCGCAATAGCCAATGCGGTGCGACGTTCCAGGGCGGGTATCGGCAATCCCGACAGACCGATCGGATCACTCCTTTTCCTAGGGCCGACCGGGGTGGGAAAAACAGAAACAGCAAAAGCGCTTTCCGAGATCTTTTTCGGTCCCAAGGCTTCAATGTTACGTCTGGATATGACCGAATATAGCGGAGAGGACAGTCTGAATCGTCTTATAGGAAGCATCGGAATGAAAATATCTGGAGTTCTCTCCGATATGATACGTGACCATAAATATGGTGTGTTGTTGCTCGACGAGTTTGAAAAGACAAGTGGCAAGGTGCTTGATCTTTTTTTGCAAATACTCGATGAAGGTTTTTTCACCGATGCTACCGGCCATAGAGTCAACGCTCGTAATCTTTTTGTTGTGGCTACTTCAAACGCAGGCAGTCAATACATATTTGATGTTATGAAGACAGGAGCGGACTTGTTGTCCAAACGAGAAGAAATAGTGGAGCATTTGATAGACGACGGTGTATTCAAACCCGAACTATTAAATCGTTTTGATGGAGTAATTCTTTTCCATCCACTTCTTGATATACATCTTATGGGAGTTGCAAAAATAATGCTCAGTCGCCTAGCATGGAGGCTCAAAGAAAAAGGCATGACACTGGTAATAAATGACGCGTTGCTAAATTTTGTAGTATCGGCCGGGCGCGACCCAAAGTTCGGAGCAAGACCTTTGAACCGTTTCATACAAGACGTGGTGGAAAAAAAGATTGCCGATGGCGTGATTTCCGGTAAATACAAGGCTAGTTCGACCATAGAATTTTCATCAGCCGATTTTCAGGTCTAATTTTGATCAAAGGCGATTTGCTCCGCCTGGATTTAAGTAAGTGTGGGATATTTGCATAAAAATGTGAATGTGTTATACTATTGCCCTGGTAGCCCGTAGCCCGAGGCTGACCAGGTCGAATTCGCTTTCCTCCACCGTCGGGGGGACAACAGGATGACTCATTGTCATCGTCGACATGGACACTGGGGCTTTGCCTAGCCGGCAACCCCATACCATCGTCTCTCGTCCGCCTGGGGCGAGAGACAGAACATATCGGTCGCTTATTTTTTGGCGACCAGACAAATATATAGGAGGTTCACCTCCGCTCCGTGGACGGCTCGTAAGAGTCGTCCATATTTTTTTATTATCCGTAGTTTATCGTTTTTTATGATATTTTATCAATATGAATTTTTGGAAAGAGCTTCATAAACCATTTTTCGTCCTGGCTCCAATGGCTGATGTCACTGATGTGGCCTTTCGTCGGGTAATTGCAAAATATGGCAAGCCCGACGTTTTGTGGACTGAGTTTGTTTCGGCAGACGGCCTAGTGCTGGCTAGTGATGAGGGCAAGAAAAAATTGATGCGAGATTTGATATATACGGAGGCAGAGAGACCTATAGTGGCACAGCTTTTCAGTTCAGATCCAGAAAATATGAAAAAGGCCGCAAAACTTATCGCCTCGCTTGGTTTTGACGGACTAGACATAAATATGGGGTGTCCGGATAAATCAATTGAAAAACAAGGAGCTGGAGCGGCGCATATAAGAAATGCAAAGCAAGCGCGTGAAGTCATACGATCGGCAAAGGAAGGAGTGGACAATATTCCGGTGTCTGTAAAAACTCGTATTGGTTACAATAAAGACGAACTTGATTCTTGGTTGCCGGAAATATTGGGAGAAGGAGTGTCGGCGGTTACCATACATGCGCGAACGCGAAAAGAAATGTCCAAAGTTCCCGCGCAATGGAGTGCAGTGTCACGTGCCGTAAAAATGAGAAATGAAATTGCACCCGATACGCTAATTATCGGAAATGGGGATGTCAAAAGCATGGCGCACGCTAGACAGCTTGCCGAAGAAACAAAATGCGACGGGGTGATGTTTGGCAGAGCAATATTTGGTAACCCTTGGTTGTTTGCCGAACGAGCAGTAACCACTGAAGAAAAATTGAAAGTTTTAATTGAGCATACAAAGCTTTTTGATGAACTACTTGGCGATGTAAAGAGTTTTGCTGTTATGAAAAAACACTTTAAGTCATATATTTCAGACTTTAATGGCGCCGGGGAACTTCGTTTTTTGCTAATGCAGGCAAACAACGCCTTGGAAGTAGAAACTATCATAAACAAGTTTCTGGAGAACTATCAAAAAACCTAGTATTTTCAACATATTTTAGCAATTATATCTTTCTATATACAAATAGTGCTTGACTTTATCATCATAGGGTGCTACAATGTTACTGTTCATGGTTGGTGGAAGGTCCAAGAGACCACACCCTGTCAGGCGGACCAAGTTCGGATGTTTGGATAATCCGCAAGGCCTTCCACCAACCGTGGGCACAATTCCGCTTTTAGCGGAAGTATAAGACGAGGCCAGTTCCTCGTCTTTTTTGTTGTTTAAATTTATTAAAAAAACTATTGAAATTTGACTTTTGTTTTGTAAGTAGTAGACTAAATGAAGAAATTTTTTGTTATCATAAAAATTCAAATAGAGGGTTGTGCAAGCGTATAGATGTTGAGCTTGAGCGCGGACAAAGCACCGTCATTAATCGCTGCTTAACGGCCGAACACCGTGCGCAATATGTACCGATGCCCGATAGGTATGTGAGAAGGGGAAAACTCACATATACCCGGTACACGCGTTCGCTCCGCTTGCACAATCTTCACCCACTATGGTCCCGCGATGTTGCGGGACTTTCTTTTTTGTAAACTAGTGGTACTATTGGTAATAGAAGTAAAAAAGCACCTTTGGTTGTACTGATCGCAGTTCTTTTAGTTTTTACCATTTACCGCCGGGGGAAGTGGATTATGAAAGAAAGGAAGGAAGCAAAAAAAGGAAGTGCCTCTGCAGAGAGGGAACCCTTCGACGAAGACAGAGCGGTTCCGATTGACGATGCGATCCGGCATTTGAACAACACGGCATGTTGTTCAAGTGATACGGTAAAGCGTAGGTCTGAAGTGGTAGGGCATGTACCGGTTCAGCCACTTTCCGATCAGGGTGACGAATTTCCTGATGAGGATGCCGAACAGTGCGGAAGTGGTTATCTCACCGGTGAAATGCCGATGACTACGGGAGAGCATCAAGTAAGATCCAAGCCGATTGACGAAAGCGACAGGTCGCCGCTCCTCTTGGGGGACGCCGAGGAAATGATCCCCGGCTTTCTGCCAGAGAGCGGCGTGCAAGTCTACGAATCGGCCCGTAACATGCGTGAAAGAGAAAGAAAGCATTTGAAACTCCGGTGAAGAAATGTCGGAAAGCGTAAGCGAAGCGAAGCGAAAAAAAGCACATTAGGAGGGGGCGAGTCTATCGGACTCGCCTTTGTTGTTTATATTCAAAATTTTTTCTTGACTTATATCTGACTTTGTTGTAATGTCGCTTTGGAAGTTCATCACTTGCGTAGCTGTTGTGAATACAGTTATGTACACAACCGGGAGGAAAGATGAGGTTTAACACCAGGTTTTACGGGGTTGCGATAATTCTGTCGGCAATGTTCGTGGCGTGTGATAGTGACCACGACGTGACGACTCCCAAGCAACCGGTAACAGTGACATTGTCACTGGCGGTGCACAACGACACGGTCGAGGCAGGAAAGACGGTGCAAGTGGGTATCGGCACAATGACAGTGACTCCGTCGGGAACGTCCACTGACATCGCGTGGTCAAGTACCAATGCGTCGGTAGCCACCGTTTCTCAAAACGGCATGGTCACCGGTGTGGCGACAGGTAGCGTCTTCATCATCGCAACTTCGGTTGCGGCTCCGGGCGTAAAGGATTCGGCATTGTTCACGGTGATGGAGCCGGTTTTGGCAACGATCACCATCAGTCCGCACAGCGCAAGCACGATTGCGGGAGGGCAGGTCGTCCTCACCGCAAACATCAAGGTGATAAACGGGCTATCCGACGGCATCGTGTGGTCAAGCTCGAACAACGCCGTGGCCACCGTTTCTCAAAACGGGGTTGTCAGCACCATGGCTGGCGGTTCGGTACTGATCACAGCTTCGTCGGTTGCTGTTCCGGCGGTGAAGGATACTTCGCGGATTACAGTGATACCGATTCCGCAAGTGCAATCCATCTCACCACCTTTTACCTCGGATACGATAAGGGTAGGACATACCCAGAACCTGAAGTTGTTTACCGTGGTCGCCGATTCTGGAGTGGTGACGACTTATCATTGCCTCTCCACCAACCCTTTGGTGGCGACGATTGATCCGGTGACTTGTGTGCTCAAGGCATGGGCCACTAGCCCCTCGGGTGGGGCGTTGCCAATTCAGATCATCGCCACGACAGACGGTGTGAATCTGAAGTTGGGGCAACTCTCGGCGGGGATCAACGTGTATGTATTGCCATGATGGATGGGGCGGAGTCTCTTTCGAGAGACCCCGCCCCGTATTTTTTACTCTGAAATTTTTCTAAAAATTGGCTATAATGCACACAATGTCCAAGTCATCAAAAAAGGAAAACCACGTAGCTTTATACCGCAAATATAGACCGGAGACTTTTAAAGACGTCATCGGTCAGGACCAGGTGGTATCTGTGCTTGAGGCGGCGATAAAAAATAAAAGTATTTCGCACGCCTATCTTTTTGCCGGTTCGCGCGGAACGGGCAAGACATCGGTGGCTCGCATTGTGGCGCGCGAGATTGGCTGTAAGGCAAATGACTTGTATGAAATAGACGCGGCGTCAAACCGTGGCATAGACGATGTGAGAGAAATAAAAGAATCGGTTGGGACAACGCCTTTTGAATCACCATATAAGGTTTATATTATTGACGAGGTGCATATGCTCACCAAAGAAGCGTTTAACGCGTTGCTCAAAACTTTGGAAGAACCGCCTTCATACGTCGTATTTATTTTGGCTACAACCGAAATAGACAAAATCCCCGAAACTGTGCTTTCACGATGCCAAGTATTTCAGTTCAAAAAACCATCGGAGGCGATGCTCAAAGAGGTAGTACTATCCGTGGCAAAACAAGAAGGATTTGCCATAGAAACCTCAGCCGCCGAGCTCATCGCTCTGCTTGGAGATGGTTCATTCAGGGATACTCAAGGAACGCTTCAAAAAGTATTGGGTCTTTCGTCGGACAAGAAAGTCAGTCTTGCGGAAGTGGAAAAAATCACAGGCGCTCCTCGCAACACACTGGTGAATGAATTTGTCAGTGCAGTGTCCGCTTCGGATGTCGGCGCGGCTCTTGAGACACTAAGTAAAGTGACAGAAGGGAATACTGATGTAAAAATGTTTCTCAAACTGGGGTTAATGAAAATGCGCTACGTTCTTCTCCTTAAATACGCCAAGGAAATGGAAAAAGTGATTAAAGAAAAAGTTTCGTCGGATGATTTCAAATTACTTTTAAAATTGTCCAGCGAAAAAAGTAGCGGTATCAATTCTATTCTTCTATATGAACTGCTCGGTGCTTATGATATGGTGAGTCGCACCCAGATTCCGGAGTTACCAATAGAGCTTGCATTAGTAAAAACACTTTCAACTCACAACCAACAACCGACAACGAATTCGTAATCCGTTTCTTTTATCTCCATTTTATTGTAAGTTGTAGGTTGTCTGTTGTTTGTTTTATACATTGCGGGATCGTCTAAAGGTAGGACATATGCCTTTGAAGCATAGTATCTTGGTTCGATTCCAAGTCCCGCAGCCAACTTGAGATAGGTTATTGTGCTCGGGATGCGTCGATAATCTTTCGTAACTATTTTGTTATAATAAAGTTATGAATTCTAGTAAGATAAAAATTGCTGTTATAACTGGATCAAGTAGTGGAATAGGTAAGGCTATTACTGAGTTATTGATTGAAAATAAGTATAAGGTTTATGGAATTTCTCGTGAAGAAAGTGTGATAAATAATCCAAATTTTACTCAAATTAAAGCAGATTTGCTCGACTTAACTTTTTATGAAAAGGTAGCAGATCTTATTAATGAACCCTACATTGATATACTTATTAATAATGCTGGAATAATAACTAAACAAAAAGGTTTAGAATTCACAGAAGATATTTTTAAGAAAACATTTGGTACTAATTTTAAAGCCTCCATTCTTCTTACTCAAGCTATGAAGAATAAATTAAATAATAGCTTAGTGATAAATATCTCTTCTGTATCGGATAGATTGGTTGGTGAAGAGTCTGGTATTTATTGTGCTTCTAAGTCAGCGTTGAATAAATATTTTGAAACAATCGCACTAGAAGAAAAGACAATAAAATTCGTTAGTATTCTACCTAGTTATGTGGATACACCACTTTTGCATAGATTAGAGGATGGGAACGATTTTAATTGGAGTGAGGTGATTAAACCTGAACAGATTGCTCTTCTAATAAAAAAGATTGTTGGTGAAGAAATTAAAGTTTCTTCAGGTGCGAAAATAATTGTTGTAACTGAAGCTTTAAAAGAAGATCTAGAGTATGACGAGGATATATGGGGCTATAATGTTGATTCTCAAGCTTTAACAAAATTATAACTTTATTGAATTGCCGAGGCTTAACCTCGGCAAATTGATAGATTAAAGCCCCGTGACATACGGGGCTCTAGGGTGTAGGCATATTGGAACTAATTATTCCGGATTTGATCAAGTGGGGGGCGTGAATTATGGATCAGTTCCTCAAGCATTTCCAACTCTTCATTCAGATCGTTTTCATCTTGGATTTCTTCCAATAAATCATCGATAATATTACGGTTCGAAGGAAGCGCAGAAAGTGCAAGTTGATTTTCGAGGAAATCCCTTTCTTCGCTGGACAGGGTATTTTCTTCGAAAGCAAAATCAATCTCAATTTTGCCAGTCTGCTTTGACCCGAAATCAGGACTTTCTGTTCCGTTTGCGAATACAATACAAGCGTGTCCGCCACAATCTTTGCATATTTTAAGATATGCTGACTTCCTTATCTTTCCCATATGCAGCCTCGTTTTTGAATGTGATACATAATTTCTGTTTATCAGATTAACACAACAGTTAGATAATGTAAATATGGGAAATTCCACCGATAGAGCGCGAGTAAAACATTATTGTCAAATAACGACGGCAAAATAGTCGCCGTTATGATGGAGATAGTGGTTCGGCCATAGACGAGTCTGTGGCCATTTTGCCTTTAAAATGAGGCTTATTTCAGCGTTCAAATTTAATACCTGTATTGCGAGCGATTTATAGTGAAAAAATTTTAGAAATATTAACTAATAACAAAATCCAGTGAGATAATTCAGCTACGTTTGAAAGCGGCTTAAGTAAAGGTGCTGACATTGGAGACTCAAATTATTATTAATAACCAAACAAAAATAATATGAAAACAAAAATCGTAATAATACTGACGCTAATGTTTTGGCTTAGCTTTAGTGGTTTTGTGTATGCGCAAGGTAAAGGGAGTGGAGGATCTTCAGGAGGGTCTTCCGGTGGTGCTATTCAGGTAGGAGGTAGTGGTCAGGGTCTACAAGGTGGGGCAGTGGTCAACACGACTTCTGTTGTCACTCCGTCCAGCGGGACTCAAGACCAAATCCGTCTTCAAGACAGAGATCAGATCAGGGATCCGAGTACCCACGATGGCACTGTCCCAATTCAAGATCGTGATATGACCCAAACTAGGGATCGTTTGTATTTAAACAGCACCACTTCTACAACTACCAGTACCACCACAGCTGGTGATCAATTGCAAGATAGAGACAGGATACGCGACAGGGATATGATACACATCAATCCTGAAAGTGTGCCCGTTCCCGCCGGTTCGGTACTGCAGTTGAGACAAATGATACAAACACGCTCCGGTCAGCTTGATCAAGAAGTGGCGACAAGTACAGCTTCTGAACAAGAAACCATTAAAAATCAAAATCGGGTGAGATTGGCGGTCAATACCATGCTCTCCGCCCAAACTCTTTTGGGAGGTATTGGTCTTCAGGTTTCAAATATTGCCAAACAAATAGATAATTCGCTACAAGTCACTGTAAACGCAGAAGATAGGATTCAAAATAGAAGCGCGCTCGCCAGAATATTTATGGGGGGTGATAGCGCAAACGCTAATGCGATAAAACAAGAAGTCGAACAAAATCAGACACGCATCCAACAGCTAACACAGCTTATAAATCAAGCCAACGTTTCGAGTGATGTTAAGACTGTTCTGCAAGCACAGATACAAAATATGACGGCCGAGCAAACGCGTCTGCAGAATTTGGCAAACCAGCAACTTGGTCAATGGGGCATATTTAGTTGGAGATTCTAAAACTAACTACCGAGGAGACTCCTCGGTAGATTAGGGTATGTCTAGGGGTTGGTTGAACTTCCTGTTGTAGGCGTGGAGGAAGAATATTGTCCAGATGTTTGCGTGTCAACGCCACCTTGTTGTTGAGTGTCGTTTTGACTTTGTTGTTGTCCACCTTGCCAGTTGCCCATTTTTTGGAAGACTGCCTGACATTCGGCTTGGTGACTCACCACACTGCAGTAGGCATCGCAACTTTGTTGTGAATTACAGCCTCCCGGGCCAGCAATGTTTTGCTCATTACCATTTTGTTGGCCGTTGTTTTGATTGCCATTTTGTTGATTGCCGTTTTGGTTGCCTCCTTGCCAGTTGCCCATTTTTTGGAAGACTGCCTGACATTCGGCTTGGTGACTCACCACACTGCAGTAGGCATCGCAACTTTGTTGTGAATTACAGCCACCAGGACCTTGGAAATTGTTGTGAATCTGGGCATTTTGCGTCATGGCACTATCAAACCCCATTAATTGCGTAAACACGGTGCATTCTGCGCCGTGACTGGGATCACTGCAATAAGATTCGCATGCTGAAAATTCGCTACAACCGTTTGGTGTTTTTCCTTGTTGGACCAAGGTGTTAAATTTTTGCAAAACCTCCGGACTGACATTGTCCAAACCTCCTTGTCCGGTAGGATTTATATTTAAACCGATAGCTTTAAATGTTTGCATGCACGCATCCATATGGGCCGGATTTGAACAATATGTTTGACAAGAGGATTTTGAGGTGCAGTTGCCAGGCATTTGGCCACCACTTTGTAGATATTTCAAAACTTTTTTACCTTCCGTGAGGTCAGGCGTGGTGAAGCCGTTTTTCTGGGCGAAATTCAGACAAGTCGAAAGGTTGCTGATGGTAGAGCAATAAGCATCACAAGCGTCGGCAGAATCGCATCCACCCGGGCCGTTGCCGTGTGTCAAGAGCGCAGCATACTGGCTCGCTGTCGACGCTTCATCGGCTGTTATCATGCCGTGTTCCTTGGCGAAGTTTGCACAGGCAGGAATATTGGCGGCGATATCACAGTAAGCATGGCACGAAGTCTGATCGGTGCAGTTGCCGAGCGCGGCAACAGGGAAGCTAATGCCGTTTTGATTCCCTGAATTTTGCGCCAATACCCTTTGGGAAGTAAAAAAACTACTTAAAATCATCGCACAAATAAGCAAAACTTTTATTGTTTTAGTGTTTTTCATTTTTAAGCGAGTTTAGTTTTTAAAATGGATTTTTGTAAACGCTTTGGATTGGATTTACCACAGGATTAACAGACGAAGGTGTGCTTGATCCCGTTTGCGTCGTAGTCGAAGCGACACTCTGTGTCGCTTGGGAGGTGGTCGCTTCCGCGTTATTAGCCGTGGGAGTCTGCGAGCCGGGTAAAGAATTCATATAAATGACAATACCAACAATTATAACGACAACTACCGCAACGGCGATAATTATTTCTTTTTTTGGTGAAGTCTGTTGCATATATTATTACGAATTTATTAAAACTTAACTCTAAGCTTCTAATTATATAATAATAAATTTATTGTAAACTAACACTCTCTTTTCAACACTATCGTTTTACAATTTTATCAGAATTTGGTTTGATTTTGCCGAGGTTAAGCCTCGGCAGAATCTGGAAATGAAAAAATTCTGATACAATCTAAGTATGAAGGAAGAAACGCCAATTTACACACTAAACGGACTAAACGAAACGGAAGTCGCAGGATTGCGAGCCAAATACGGGTACAACGAACTGCCGGCTCCACATGAAAACGCATTACTTTCGTATCTGAAAAATTTTTGGGGGCCGTTGCCGTGGCTCATGGAGCTTTTGGTTTTTTTAAGCTTTTTTTCAGGTCAGCGAATAGAAGGAGGGGTAATCGCCTTGTTACTTTTTTTAAATAGTCTGGTGAGCAGTATGCAGAGAAGAACCTCCGATGCTGCGCTTGCGACGTTGGTAAAAAATCTGAGTGTCTCCGCCAGAGTAAAAAGAAATGGAAATTGGCAAAGTATACAGACTAGGGAGCTTCTACCCGGGGATATCATAAGAGTGAGGACAGGAGACATAGTCCCGGCTGACGCCAAGATCGTGGAGGGAAATATTAGCGTGGATGTATCAAGTCTGACCGGGGAATCACTTCCAAAGGACGTAGCCTCCGGTGACGACATTTTTTCTGGGAGTGTGGTAAGGCGTGGAGAAGCCACTGCTCAAGTGACTTCCATCGGAATTTCTACAGCATATGGCAAGACGGCGGAACTACTGGAAACATCACATCCGCCGACTCATATGGAAAAGATTATATTCAGCATCATCAAGTATTTATTTTTCCTGAATCTTTTTTTGGCATTTGTAATCATCGTATTCGGCATTGCTGTGCACGCAGAAGAAACAGAGATAATTAATTTTGTCATAGTGTTACTCTTGACCTCGGTGCCGGTAGCTTTTCCGACAATGTTTGCTGTCGCCCAAAGTTATGGAGCACTTGACCTTGCCAAAAGTAAGGACAAAGGGGTTCTGGTTCACAGACTTGCGGCTGTTCAGGAATTTGCCATGGTGGATGTGCTTTGCAGTGATAAGACAGGAACACTGACAAAAAATGAATTGAAGGTTGTCAGCGTTCAATCCTATGGAACTTTTGAACAAGATGATGTGTTGTCCTTTGCGATGGTGGCAAGCGACGAAGCTGACAAGGATTCCATAGATGAAGCAATTTTCGAAGAAGCCAAAAGTAGAAACATCACGTCGCCAGCGAAGAAAAATTTCAAACCGTTTGATCCGATAACAAAAAGAACGGAGGCGGATATGGTTTCCAAAAATGGCGAAAATGTTCACATCCTTATGGGTTTGCCTGAATTGTTGCTTAATTCCGAAATACCAAATCATGATGATATTAAAAATGATGTTTTGAAATTGAGCGAAAAGGGTTTGAGGGTGGTGGCCGTGGTGATAGAAGATGGAGCTCTTGGCACGCAGTGCGCCGGAATCATCGCTTTGGCGGACCCGATACGAGATGACGCTTCGGAGATGCTCCAAGAGCTCAAGGAACTTGGCATCAGAGTGGTAATGATAACTGGCGATGGGCTTGCCACAGCGCGAACAGTAGCGTCAGAACTCGGTCTTTCCGGTAAGGTAATCACCGCGTCTGAATTGAAAAATAATCCGGAAGAGGCGGTGGAAGCTTCGGTTTTTGCCGAGGCATATCCGGAAGACAAACTGACTATTATCAGAGCTTTTCAGCGCACTGGGCACACAGTGGCAATGACGGGTGATGGGGTCAATGATGCGCCGGCACTGAGACAGGCCGAAGTGGGGATAGCGGTTTTGGGAGCCACAGATGTGGCAAAACAGTCTGCAAGCTTTATTCTGACAAGCTCGGGGCTTGAGGGAGTGGTACGAGCCGTAAAAGTCAGTCGTAGCGTGTATGCCAGACTGAGAACTTGGGCGCTCAATAAGATATTGAAATCATTTGAAGTATCCTTTTTTACAACGATTATATTTTTTATTACAAAATCATACATATTGACTCCACTTCTTGCGGTGCTACTCATTTTTGCAAATGATTTTGTTACCATATCCATAGCAACCGATAACACAAAGCCGGTGGATTATCCCGGACACTGGCATATCGGAAGTTTTATTCTGGGTGTGGCGGTTTTGTCGATAGCTCCACTACTTATTTTGTGGCCGACGTACTTCTTTACTCAATGGCAAGGATTTTCACTTGATGTCACACGAACCGCGGTGTACCTGGCTTTAATCGTATACGGCAAGGCCAATTTGTACGGACTTCGTGCGTGGCCACACGCTTGGAATGTGCGTCCAAGCCGCACACTGGTATTGGCAACATCTTTTTCTGTTATTTTTGCCGCTACTATATCCGGTTTTGGTGTTTTGATTGCGCCAGTGCCGATGATGTATATATTGCTAGTTTTGGCCGCGGGAATCGTCAATTTCTTTTTTATCGATTTCATCAAGCATACTCGTTTATTGAAAAAACTTTTGGCGTATTAGGTTTTTGTTTGGCCCAGATAAGGCTAGTTGGACTTTGTGATACGATTTACAGATGAAACAAAATATAATTGTAAGGATTCAAGAGCTCAATCTGCCTGAAGGGCAATATATGGTTTGTGGAAGCGCTATCCTTGAATTATTTGGAATCCGAAATGCAGAGGACATAGACCTCCTTGTTTCTCCGGAACTTTTTGCGGAGCTTGAGTCAATTCGTGGATGGATTCGCAATCCAAAGTATCCGACTGGGATAGATTCACTTGACCAGAAGGCAGGAGCAAAGCAGAGTCTTGATTTTATGAAGGAGAACTATAATTTAGAAGAGTTGCTTCCCAATGCATATTTACATGATGGAATTCATTTTATGAGTCTTGAAATGTTAATGGAAGCAAAAATTCAACTTGGTCGCGAAAAAGATCTTCAAGATATTAAACTCATTGCCGAGTATCTTTCTATATAATTCACAAATATGACGGGAGAAATAAACACAAACTCAAATACTCGGGAAAAAAGAATTGATTTATTTTTTCGTGTGGGCATTTTTCTCAAAGGATTGTTTTCTTTGACCGAAGTGACTGCCGGAATATTGGCGTTTTTCATACCAGCTTCCAGCGTGACCACAATTATCATCAATTTGGCGCAAGGGGAGTTGTCCGAGGACCCAGGCGACTTTATCGCTTCGCATATTATTCCGTTTGCCCATCAGATTTCAATCGCTAGCGGAGTTTTTATTGCTTTTTATCTACTGAGCCGAGGCTTCATAAAACTTTTTTTGGTTTTTGCTCTTTTAAAAAATCAGCTTTGGGCTTATCCGAGTTCGCTCGTTGTTTTGTTTTTGTTCGTTTTGTATCAGCTTAGTCAGATAATTCAGACTTTTTCACTGTTACTTATTATTCTTACTGTTTTTGATTTTGTCGTTATGTGGCTTATATGGGCGGAATACAAAATAGTGAAAGAACATTTGAAAGCTCGACAATTGTAATTTGTGATTTAAAGTGTTTTGTAAATCCCAGTTATTCAACCGTTGATAATGACTTTGGAAATGCCGTAGATACTCCTAATGGTGTAGTGCGAATTGAAACTAATGTCTTTACCATTTGCTATATATGGATCGCGCATTAAATAGTTGCCCCTACTACCGCTCGTGAGGACGACAAAGTGCGTACCACCGTAGGCATGCAAACCTACCACTACAGGGTTGCCCGATTGCAAGGTGGCGTCTATCTTGGCGGTTTTTCGTGTCGCTGATATTCCGTCAACATAAATGGTGAACATAAGATACGCTGGATAATAAACGGCAAAGTTGTTCGGGTTTGAGTTTATAGTAACCGGAGTGACATCACGATAACCATAATGCGTCATTACCATAGCCATAGCGGTAACGAGACAGCCGTCACTGGCGAGATGGTAGCTGGTGCCATTTAAAGGGTCGTTGCCCCAAGCCGAGTCGCGTTGGTTGTAGTAACAGCCCCACGCGTCGCAACTGGTCTGGTTTGTGAGTAGTTTGGACCCGCCAGCGCTTTGGGTGAAAGTGGAGAAACTATTTAGTTCGGCTTTTGCTTGTACTATCAAATTTTGGTAAACAGATTCCTGCGCCTTCGTCTCTACCAATAATTGATTTTCCGACTGTTTCGTTTGATTGAGAGAGATTTGTTGGGAGGTGAGCAATTTTTTCTGAGCAGTCAGATTGTCCTGCTGTTGTTTGGATGAAGCTTGTGATGAAGTAAGTTTGCTTTTTTGAGTTTTTAGTATTTGAGTACTGTTCCTTATAGAGTTTAGGATTTGCGTAATTGAATTGACGTCGTTCCATGCGTCATAGACATTGTCTGTTGAAAATATCTGCAACAACATGGGTTGGGAGTCAATTTCCTGCAAACTTCTGATGCTGGAGGAAAGCGCCAAATTATTGGTAGAGATCGTCTGTTGTGTGTCCGCGATGCCGGTGCCCAATTGTTCAATCTGCAACTGGGTGGCATTGATTTGGTGTTGGGTCAAAGCGATTTGGGCTTTCACTTTGTTTATTTGCAAATTGAGCGAGTTTATAGCGTCTTGTAGAGTTTTTTTATTATTGCCGATTTTTTGGAGTTCGACCTGATACTGCGCGATTTGCAGGTTGATAGCATTTATCTGCTGATTTTGGGCATCAATTTGGCTTTGCAAGTTGCTTGGGGTTGTCGCTGTCGTAGTAGTCAAAGCTAGGACGATGGATTCGTCCGGCAAAGATGTGGCAAAAAGAAATATGGCAACAAAAAAAGATACTCCAAATATTTTGAAAAATATTTTCACATAGCTATTCTATCAGCATATCAGAAAGCATGAAACTCTTTGGTTATAAAAATCTGCCGAGGTTAAGCCTCGGCAGAGGGAAGGCAGATTGACATATATTATGAATAGTTGTTTATTTTGCTTAGATGGCATGGCATACAGACTTTGATTTTATACAGAGGTTTTTACTTACCGGACAAAATGTCGTTTACTAGCTCTTGCGTTTGATATCATTGTTTTAACCCGTACAATACGATAGACTTTCTCTTTACCGATAATCAAATGTCATCTAAATTGAACAAAATAAAAAAAATAAGTTTTTATTACCGAGAGAATAACGAAGAGGCAAGAGAGTGGCGGACAAAAATTGAATCTTGGCTGAAAGATAATCAGACACAAGTCGAGGTAGTGGAAAAATCACCAGATACCGTAATCGTCCTTGGTGGAGATGGGACCATAATGGAAGCTTCAAGAAAATTTGCAAATGAAGACATTGTTATTTTTGGTATAAATTTGGGTCAGCTTGGATTTTTGTCATCAGTCAATAATCCGGAGGATTTTTCGATGATGCTCGGCAAGTTTTTTAACGGGGAATACACAGAAAATCCAGGAATGATTGTCCAAGCCAGAGTGATCAGGGACAAAAAGGAGATTTATGTTACAGACGCGTTCAATGAAATTGTGGTTCAAAATCCTTTGGGTATCGTTGAAATAAATGTGGTGGTAAGAGACGAGGTGGTGGAGTCGATACAAGGCAGTGGTATTTTGGTGGCAACCCCGCTCGGTTCAACTGCATACAATCTTTCCGCGCACGGTCCGGTCGTGGCGCCCGGCATCGACTGCATTGTGGTGACGGAACTGTTTGACCACGATATCCCTACACCAAGCTTGGTGTTGTCTTCCGGAGAAACCATAAAATTAATTATTGAAAAATTTCGTGAACATAAACTTTTAAAAATCGGAGTTACAGGCGAACCCCTAGACGTATTACTGATAGCGGATGGCAGGTCTCCGTTTGTGTTGAAACAAAAAGACGAAATACGCATAGCCAGAGCGGACAGCAAGTTTAAATTGGTGTCTTTTGAACCAAATCAATTTTTCAAAAACTTTCGTTCAAGATTTGATTTCAAATAAATTTCGATGCTTGTGATAAAATGGTATTTATGGATGATACTGATGGTTCCAAAACATCGTTTAAGGAAATAGTTTTCGATCTTATGATTAGGAACGTGCCGTCTTTTGCCAACAAGATTTATTATTCACTTGGTTTTCTTTCGATGACAAGTCTGATGATGCTTGTCATTTCCGGAATAGTGTTGGTCTTCAATGGACCAAATTGGTGGCTGACCACGCCTATCGGGCTGTATGTGAGAAGCGTGCACCTTTGGGCGGCTCAGGCGTTTATTTTTTTCATACTTCTGCATTTGTTGATCGTTTTTTTGACCTCAGGCTATAAAAAACCCAGACGTCTGACTTGGGTGCTTGGTGCCTTGATGTTATTTTTTGCAATTGCCGAAGCGGAATTCGGATACGGATTGAGAGGAGATTTTTCTTCGCAGTGGAGGGTGTTGCAGGCGGCGGACTTATACAACGGTAGCGGACTCGGACTTTTTATCAATAATTTGAATTACGCGCAGATTTACGGCATTCATATTGTCGCCATTCCGCTCGTCATTATTGTTCTTTTATTTTTTCATTATTTGTTGGTCAAGGTTCGTGGAATTGCAAAGCCGTTCAAGCCGGAAGTGAAATACGAGGTGGTGCGGGCTAATCACACGGTTTTGTTTGCCCGCGGGGCGACGCTTGTAGCCGTAATAATGTTGCTAGCGGTTGTTTTCAAATCACCGTTTATAATTCCCACGACAATACAAAGTGTCGCCCAAGATGATCCATCACTCGTGGCCAAGACGCTTGTTTCCGAAATCACCGGAACTTCGGACACGGCAACTTATTCGGACAACATTGACCCGTATACTTTTGATACCAAGATGGTCTATGTGACGACACCATTTTCTCAATATACGCAAAGCGGGAATTTGCCGGATAGTCTGGCTATTTTTGACGGTCAACAATCGGGTTTGCAACAGATGGAACTGTCGCAAGCAAATGATTATTTTGATGGCGGGGGCGTATTGAATCAGAATTCTGACAACCCAGTCATTGCCACAGTGAGCGTTTTGACCAAAATGGCACAGAGCGGACTTTATGAGTCTGCGTTGAGTAGTGAAAGCGCCGGCAATGACAAAACTTACGTCACTAGGTTTCTACAGGATACCGGGATTATGGATGTCAAAGCCCTGCAATTGAAAATGACGACCGAACAATATGGCATGATTCGTGAGGAGAGCGGGATTTTGCCTCCCGGTGCTTGGTGGTTGATGCCTATTGGTGTGTTGGACCACACCATACTGGCCAACGATGAAAATCAGGACAGGGATGGAGCGGAAATTCTTGGGTTGGGTCTCTTGCTTTTGATTGCTTTCCCGTATATTCCGTATTTGAATCGTCTGCCGGAGAAACTTGGCCTGGATGTCTTTATATGGAGAGATAAAAAAGCAAAAGATTAGACTTTCAATAACAAATTTTAACATGGCAATTCCTTGGTTTAGCACCTTAACACTTTTTACCGAAATATTGGTCACAGCAAGCATTCTTTACAGTTTTTATTCTGCAATGAAAAAGAATCGTTTTCCTTACATTCTTGTATCCATTACGCTTGCTTATGAAATTTTGTTCAACATAAGTTATATGGCCTCACGCGCTGTTTCAGGCGAAAATCCGAGCAAGCTTGAGTCACCACTTATTATTGGCTTGGCTATTTTCCATGGGATTTTTTCCTTGGTGATGTTTGTTTCGCTTCTCGTTTTCATGGTTTTGGCTTGGCGGAATTATAAGAAAGGAATTAATTTTTTCTCCAATCACAAAAAAATTTCTTATAGTTTTATTTTTCTTTGGCTGATTGCCGTTTTTTCCGGTATTTTCTTTTATTTTTTAACCTACTTTTCATAAAATGCTTAATACTTAATATATGAAATATCTCAAAAACGTAGCCATAGCAGGGAATATACTTTTCATTCTTTGGATTATTTACAACGGTATTGATGAAGGTTTTAGAGCGGTCGGTCGGGTGGAAGCTTTTTCTTTGACTGGTCTATTGTGTCTTTTGGTTCTAAATATTTTTCTTTTATTTAGAAAAAATAGTGTATAGTAGAGTTCATGGCAAAAAGATTCGCAGTAAATACCAAGAACAAAACTTCGCGTTCCAAGAAAACTAAAAAACGTTTGGCTTTGAAGAATGCCAAGATTCAAGCGAAACGCAAGAGGTTTTAGTTTTATATCAAAAAACTTTTTGGGTTTTTGATATAATGCAGTTATATGAAAAAACTTTTAATAACACTATTTGTTCTAGTGGCGATTTTATTAATCATCGGGTTTTTGCCGGCCGGTCCCTCGTCGCAAACACAATTGAATGCGCCGACGACAAACATCGTCCAATATACCTGTGATGGTGGAAAGGTGATTTTGGCCCGATATTACGAGGGGACAACGACACCACCGTCGGCTCCGGGAGAACCACCGATTCCTAGCGGAAGTGTGTCGTTGACGCTTGATGATGGCAGTAGCATGACATTACCACGGACAATATCTGCGGATGGTCTCAGGTATGCAAACAGCGACGAGTCTTTTGTCTTCTGGAGCAAAGGACAAGACGCTTTAGTGCTTGAAAATGGCGCTCCCAAAAACTACACCAACTGCGTAGCCAATCAGTAAACAAATTACCATCTGGTAGTTTGTTCAGCTTCTCCATGGTAATTTCGTAAAGCACCGTAATTCAAACTTAATTCGTATATAATGTAATTGTCCTTTTATAAGCACAATTCTCATTTTGTATGAAAAGAATATATATTGCTCCTTTAGTGGTACTGTTTTTCGCGGTTTTTTTGATGCCCATTCATTTTGTTTCAGCTTTTACTTTGGGCCAGAATCTTATTACTGTTCAACAAGGGCAGACAGTATATGTGAGCATCTCCGCCAGTAGTGGAGTTTCTATAAACAATTCCAGTTCAGCTGTCGCCACGGTTTCTCTTTCAGGTAATCAAATCAGTATTACCGGTGTTTCTGGCGGTCAAACATTGGCGACCATTTGTGTTTCCGGAGATAGTTGCCAGACTCTTACTATCACGGTTCCGGCTGTTTCCGCGTTTACTCTGAGCCAAAACGCCATAACGGTGCAGACAGGGCAGACGGTGTATGTCAGCAGTTCTGTAAGTAGTGGCGTGTCAATCAGTAATTCAAATTCTTCCGTCGCCACCGCTTCTTTTTCCGGAAACCAAATCAGTGTTACCGGAGTAGCCAGTGGTCAGACCACCATCACTCTTTGTGTCGCCGGACAAAATTGCCAAGCACTTACCGTTACTGTCCCTGCAGTCGTTACTACCACGACCACTGTGACGACGCCTCCCACTTTTAGCTCCAGCAATACTCTTTCAATGCAAGCCGGGGCAAACCAGGTTGTGACTATTTCGGGCGCCGGAGGATTCACACTTTCCAACAACTCCAATCCTTCTGTGGTTGGCGCCAGTGTCGTGGGGAACAATATTTATGTAATGGCCAATAGCCAGGGGGGAGACAATCTGACAATCTGTGACCAATCAAACCAATGCAGTGTGCTTTATGTCTCAGTCAGTGGTACGGTTGCCCAAACAAGTGTTCCCATAACCCTCGTGTCGTTTACGGTTGCCTCAAACAACAATCAAGGAAGCTTTCTCCATATCGGTAGCAATATTCAATTTAGTTTTAATACCAATATTCCTGTGACCAATGCCACAGTTGTCGTGGGCAACGCCCATATTGACGCGGTAGGGAGTGGGTCCGGTCCGTATACGGCCAGTTACACTATGGGTGGATATGAATCGATTCCAATTCCGGTGACAATTACTGTGAGTGACGCAAATAATAACTCCGGACAATTTTCTTTCAGTCTTGGCGCAGGTGTGCCAGCGACGACTGCACCTCCGGCGCCGGTTGTTGTTTCTACTCCGGTAAATACGACCACGACGACGTCTGACACCGCAACATCCTCCGTGACGACACCTTCAATTATGCTGTATAAATTCAAAAATTATTTGTATGAAGGAATGACAAGCACCGACGTTCTTGCTTTGCAGGAACGCCTGAAATTAGAGGGCGTTTTCAGAGGACCTTCGACTGGCTTTTTTGGCCCATTGACCGTAGCTGCGGTCAAAGTGTATCAGGCCAAACATGGTTTGGATCAGCTTGGAGTTGTAGGCCCGGCCACCAGATCCTCATTAAATAATGGTAATTAGCCATATTTATTGGTTTGAATGACTGATTTTTTAATTTCAGCTATTCAAGAGTGGTCTTGATATGCCAAGGACGGGGTATATAATTAACAGCTGTGCTCGTTTACCATTAATTAATTTCCAATATATGTCATCAAAAAAGTGGGTTATTATTGTTGTCGTTATCGTTCTCATTCTTATAGGCTGGTGGTTCTTTAGCAGTCAGGGTTCAAGTAGTACTACCGTTCCGGCCACGACGCAGCCTGCCGTGACACAAACACAAACGGGTCAAGCCAACTCGCCTTCTGCTCAAAATACTTCCAACAACGGTGTTTCTAGCACGGATACTTCCAATGCTGCGCTTACCCAAGATATGAGCGCAGTTGATTCACAGATGAGCGGTCTCAGTGCCGATACAGCGAATGCCGATGCCGGTTTGAGTCAGCCAAATCAGTAAACCAAAAACTTGGATTTCAACCCCCTTATAACTAAAACTTACAAATATACACATATGACTTATAAAAAAATTACCGCTTCAATCGTTTCGTTTTTGATTTCTCTGATGGCTTTTTCCGGTTTGGCAGTTGTGCCAGCTTTTGCCGCCACTACGAGCACAAACGTGACCGCAAACACCGCCACCCGTGAGCAAAAAATTATTACCCGTAGTGATACTGAAATTGCCAAACGTATCACCACACTTAACAATATTTCCGAGCGTATTTCTGGGATGAAAAATTTATCGGATGCCGAAAAAACAAGTATTAACAATGAAATCAATGCAAACATTACCGGGCTGACAGCTCTAAAGGCAAAGATAGACGGCGAGACAGATTTGACGACGTTGCTGGCCGATGAAAAATCCATCATCACCACGTTTCGCATTTATGTTCTCATCGTTCCGCAAGGATACATTGCCGCTGCTTCTGACCGCATAACAACAGTTTCATCAATGCTTTCTACGGTGGCAAGTAAATTGCAAACCAGAATTACCGAGGCCCAAAGCGCAGGTAAAAACGTGGCTACACTTGTGACTACACTTGCAGACCTAAATGCCAAATTGGCTGACGCAAACACACAGGCAGCCAAAGCTCAAAGCAGAGTTGTCTCTTTGGTACCGGATCAGGGCAACACCACTGTAGCCGCATCAAACCACGCCGCACTAGTGGCAGCACGAGCCGATATTAAGGTTGCTACGGCCGATCTCAAGGCAGCACGACAGGATGCCGGCACGATAATCAAGGCTATCATTGCGTTCCATATTGAAAACACCCCCGCCACCACCACCCCGACAATCACTCAATAGTTTTGACGCACGTTTGGTTTAGTACAACAAAAAATGAGCACTCGTATGCTCATTTTTTGTTGTATAATGTATAAAGCATGTCCACTAAATTTTCCACACCGCTTCTTGTTTTTATCATTCTCATTTCAATCGGGACCGGTATTTATTTTTATCCGGTGCTTCCCGCACGCATCGCTTCACATTGGGATTCCAGCGGTCAGGTCACCGGTTTTATGGACAAAGGCGTGGGAGTATTTTTGATTCCGCTCATTGAAGCCTTGGTGTTTATTTTTTATCTCATCATTCCATATATTGACCCGCACAAACAAAACTTTTGGTTGTTTAGAAAAGAATACAATGCCTTTTTTATTTTGATTGGTTTGTTTCTTTTTGGCATTGAGCTAATGACGCTTTTGTGGAACAGCGGGGTGTATTTTAATATGATTGAAATCGTTTTGCCTATGACAGGGATTCTTTTTTTCTATATCGGCACATTGTTGCACTACACCAAACCAAACTGGTTTGTGGGGATAAGAACACCGTGGACATTGAGTAATCCTATCGTTTGGGACAAGACACACGCTCTTGGAGGAAATTTATTCAAGATTTCGGGTATTTTTGCCTGTATAGGCATGCTTGTTCCAAATTATGGAGTGTGGTTTGTTTTGGTGCCGGCAATTGGGGTGAGTTTGTTTTTGGTTGTATATTCGTACATTATCTATCAAAGAATAGTGCCAAGTTAACTTTGGTAAACGGAGCAACGATTCATGGTGATGCATTTCAAAAATATTATGCCATATTAAAATAATCTTATGCCGGAACACAATACTAATACAAAGAAAAAAGTGATTATCTCAGGGGTGATTGTCCTACTCGTCATTTTCGGACTTTTCTTTTTTGCCCGTTATAACAACAATCAAATTTATACTTCTACGGAGCAAACCACCTCTACCCCTACGGTAGCTTCGGAAATGGCTCGAAGCACCACTTACACGTGTGGCGATAATTTTTCTGTTGGCGCAGTTTATAGTGATAATCAAGTGGTGCTTACATTGAGTGATGGTCGAACAATGACTCTTTTACAAACTCCGGTTTCTAGCGGAGTAGAATTTACAAATGGCGATGGCAGTTTCATTTTCTTGACCAAAGGGCCGAGTGCCACTATTACTGAGGGAGGAATAGTTACTCACAACGACTGTATCGAACCAAAAGGTTAATTTTTGATACAATTAGAAATATTTATTAAGTATAAAGACTAATCTCATTAGATGAAATCATTTATTTGGCTTGGATTGTTTGTCGGTTCGACCATAGGAGGCATGGTGCCTATGCTTTGGGGAGGGAATGCTCTTTCCGTTTCCTCGGTCATTTTTGGCGCAGTGGGTGGAATTTTGGGAATTTGGGCAGGGTATAGAATAGGTGAGCCATAGTTTTGCTATTGGCAAATTAGAGCCAACAAAAAGGGTTTATTAAGCGAAATACCCAACAATTTTTATGACCAAATTTCTTCTGGTATTTAACAGTTTTTGTGTTATTGTCCTAGGTAGGAGCCCTTATGTGGCTATTGCGCGTAGTGCGTTTTTCGATTGCCAAACCGGATAATTTTTGTTTAGGTTTTACATTTTATGAAGTATTTATTGCCATTTTTCATTTTTGTTGTCCTGGTCATGCCGGTGGTCAGTCACGCGGCTGTTTTTAGTGCCAGTAACTCATACACCTTGAGACAAGGTGATGTTGTGAATGAAGATCTGTATGCCGCAGGAGTCAATGTGACTGCAGTCGGCAATGTCAAAGGAGATGCTTCTTTGGTCGGAGCGAATATTTTTGTCGGTGATTCAATTACCGATAATGCTTTTTTGATTGGCGGAACGGTAGACGTCATCGGTGATATTGGAAAAAATCTTCGCATTATGTCCGGTAAAACTATTTTTCACGGCACAGTGGGGCATGATCTCGTTGTCGCTTCGGGAAATTTTCAAATATTGCCGCAGTCCACGATTACCGGTGATGTGGCCATGGCTGTAGCCAACGCCGTCATCGATGGCACGATAAAGGGTGACGTCAAAGGGGTCTTTGGTTCTCTGGTCATAAACGGCACCGTTTTGGGTTCTGTCAAAGTAACAGCCGATTCAATTACCGTTGGTCCAAACGCCCACATTGTTGGTAATTTTGATTATTCTTCTTCACAACCAGCAAATATAGATAAAATGGCGGCGATAAACGGACAAGTCACTTATACCAATGTGGATACCCGTTCACGTTTCGAAAGGTTGCTTCCAACCGTTTGGGGCACTTGGATTGTAATTAAATTTATCATTCTTCTCATCTCGGCTCTTGTCATTCAAGGAGTCTTTCGTTCTACCTCTCAAGTTTTTGTCCGCACAGCAATAGAAGATTCGTTCTGGTCTTTTATCCGTGGTTTTGTCATTGTGGTGGCGACACCTCTTGCTTTGGCTGTGCTCTTTCTCACATTTGTCGGCATTCCTTTTGTAATTCTGGGTCTTTCTCTCTATACTTCGTTTTTAGTTTTGGCATACCTTTTTAGTCCGATTGTTCTTGGTGGCTTATTGACGAAACTTTTCTGGCGTAATCACAACCTGACAATTAACTGGAAAAGTATCGTGCTCGGCGTATGTGCTTTCATGATACTTTCGCCACTCGGTTGGTTTGGCACCGCTCTGCAAGCAATACTTTTTCTTGTAACACTAGGGTCTCTTTACAAAGTTCTACTCGAACGTTTCGCCAGAGCTAGGGAATAGGCGATATTATTTGGTATCTTTCAGTTTGTAAGCAAAATATATTCCCAGCACGCAAAATAAGGCAAAAATCAGAAAAATCAGTCGAAACGGCATAAATAGGAGTGACACGGCCGCTATAATTGGAGCGATAATGTATCCAAGTGGATGAGTGGCTCTGAATATGCTGATGAAATCCGCATCGGTTTCGTTGACATGTTTAAAAAAGTAACTTTCAGTTGTAGCTTCGACGAAACTTGCGCCTATTCTTGAAGCTACCAGTACCGCTGTCCACGCAAGAAATGTGGCTTGTGTCACAAAAGGGAAAAATAAAAGCGAACCAATTATAATCAAAAATCCAAACATCATCATTTCTTTCTCGCCGATCCATCTGTCGGCGATTATTCCCACCGGAATTTCTATGACCACGAAAGGTACAAGCATTATTGTGAAGATAATACCAAGAGTCGACCAAGGGAAACCAATATATTCATGAAGATATATGGGAGTGTAGATTATCATCCACGTGTAAAAAGTTTGCAGTACAATCGAAGCTCCGGTGATATAACGAATATCTCTTTTTTTCCATATCTCCTTGAGCGTATGAAATACGGCGGTGTGCGCCGGCGCTGTGACGACTTTTTTACCCAAACCGCCGATGACCACAAGAATGAAAGGAATGATGGAAAGTGCCGACAAAATATAGACTGGTCGGTAATCATTGTTTGTCACGAAGAACGCGACAATCAAAGGACAAACTACGAGCACGGCATTTGCTACGGTTATATACATTGTGCGCAACCTACCGGTCTGATTTTCACCCATGATTTCGCTTTCAAAAAAGACATCTAGACCGAACCCGATAAGGGCGATAATTGTCTGATGAACCAAAAAAGCAAGGATGATGATGAGCGGGCTGTGGGCAAAAATAAAAGTAGTTATGGCAGAGGCTTCTAATATCGCTCCGATGAGAAGAAAACGGTATATACCGATTTTCTTGATTATTCCTGCCGATGGCAGAAACAGTAGTAGATTGATGATGGAGCCGGCTACATAAAGAATGGATAGACCAGTATTGTTGAAAAAACCAGAAAGAAACGATGAATTAATATAGATAATTAGATAATAGTGAAATGACAAAAACAAATTCGCCAAAAAAATTTCAAGAAGAATCATCCCGTTAGAAGCAGGTCGCGGGCAGCGTGACATGCGTAAGATTAAAATGGTAAATGTTCTGACCCTTTTTCATATATTTGAAAGTAATAATTGAAACCGTGACCGTGGCTTCGTACGGGATCAGAAAAAAGTGTCCTTTTATTATAACGTATTTTTAGCGTATTCGGGGCTTAGTCTTTATGATTTGATTGAATTTTGGACTCGATTTGGTATCCGAGGTTTAATCTTTTAACATTTCGAGGACTTAGCCTCTGGGTACCAAAAAGACGTCAAAGAATTAGCAAATACTAGTAATCCTAAATAGTATTCGAGGTTTAGCCTTGAGAATTTGAAACTAAGGCTAAATCCTCGGATCCGAATTATTTATTGTTTACACTCCCAGTATTACCGGTATGACCAAGGGTCTCTTGGCCGTCTTTTGGAACAAAAATCTTTCTATCGTGTCTGTAACATTTCCTTTGACCAAGTCAAAGTTTATCGGGTTCATTCCTTGAGTAGTCTGTTCTATTGAACGCTTGATGACAATACGAGTTTCTTGCAACAAACCTTGCGATTCACGCAAATAGACGAAGCCACGGGAAATAATATCCGGAGATTTTCTCAACTTGCCGGTTTTGGCGTTGACAGAAGCGACGATGACGACAAAACCGTCTTCGGCTAGCATTTTGCGATCACGCATTACCACTTCCTGCACATCTCCGACTGAAAATCCATCCACCAACACGTCATTGGAAGGCGCTTTTACCGGAAGCATTCTGATTTTTTGTCCGTCCGGTGAAATTTCTATGATTGAACCGTTGTCCGGCACAACCACATTCTCTCTTGGTACTCCTCTGCGGTAAGCCAGTTCAGCATGCTGTCGAAGCATGTAGTGGTGTCCGTGTACGGGCATAAAGAAACGATAGTTGATGTGATCGTGTATCCATTTAAGTTCTTCACGGTTGCCGTGTCCCGAGGCGTGCACGTCTGCGTCCAAATATGTAATGATTTTCGCTTCCGAACGATACAGATTGTCTTTTAGTTTTACAACCGCGTTGAAGTTTGAAGGAATAATGGAGCTGGACAAAAGGATTGTGTCTGTCGCTCTCAAACGCAAATACTTGTGAGTTTTGTTGGCAATTCTCATGAGAGCGGAATATTCTTCACCTTGTCCTCCGGTCACCAACATCACTATTTTGTCCGGAGGATAATTTTCAATTTCTTCAATCGGAATGATAATTTTTTCGGTATCCACGAGCTTCAGTTGTTTGATGATATCAATGTTGGTTTTCATACTTCGGCCTTCTATCACCACTTTTTTGTTTAGTTCACGGCAAATATTGATGATGGCAATAATGCGCTCTACCTGCGAGGCAAAAGTGGCGATGATGAGGCGAGAGCCTACGGATTTAACAATGTTTTCAATATTTTTTATGACCACCTGCTCGGACAAAGAGAATCCGGGTTTTTCTATGGAAGTGGAATCCATAGTCAAAAGAAGAACGTCCATATCTTTAAATCTTTTATACTGTTCGTTTTCTTCTTCGGTCGGCACTCCTTCTATGTTGTCCACGCGCACGTCTTCGATAAACACGATGTTTCCTATAGGAGTTTTGATGACTAGTCCCATGGAGTCGGGGATGGTGTGCGATATTGGGAATGTGGAAATTTTGAAGTTCTCCGAAATGGTGATATTTTCATCGCCGTCAATTACTTTTATGTTGAGTGGCGCAAATTGAGGAAATTCTTCTTGTCTCTTCTGAATCATAATTGCTCCGAACTGGCGAGTATAAATCGGCGGATTGCCAATCATATTCATAATGTAGGGGATACCGCCAATGTGGTCTAGATGTCCGTGAGTTATGAAGACCGCTCGGATTTTATCTTTGCGTTCTTCAAGATATTTGGTATTTGGCAAAATATAATCAATGCCGGGAGTTTCTTCCTCACGAAACTGAAAACCGATATCAACAATGATGATGTCGTTTTTGTATTCTAAGGCGGTCATATTTTTGCCCACTTCTTCCACTCCGCCTAGAGGAATGATACGCAAATTATCACCAGCCGGAGGGATAATGTCCGGCTTTTTTCTAGTGTCTCGGTCAAATGCCGGGGCAGGGAAACGACGATTGCGTGCAGGCAACCTTCTGCTGCCGACGCTTCTCATGTGCCTGTGTGATCCTGTTTGGATAGGACGCGGAGGACGAACTGGGTTATTGCCACGCTGTGCGTCCGGTCTTTCTGGTTGATTTGGTGTTGACGGGTTCATTTGATTGATTTTGTTACGAGCTTGCGAGTTTCAAAATCATCACCCCGCCATCATTCAGGATCCTCTCTGGTGAGGGTGGGGTAATTAAATTTATAGTCGCTTCGCTCCTTAATTTAATAATTATTTTTTAATAAAAATATTCCAAATATGATTTGTTTCCACATACCATTCGTTTATTCCAGCGAATCTTTCGGACGGTACGGTCAGATAACTAATATTGACGCCCCGCACTTTCTTCGGAAGTATATATAGGAAACTTGGTGAATACACAAATATCGCAGGTTTGTCGTTCTTAATTATTTGTTCAAAGGCCGCATAATCCGAATCTCGCAAAGCAAAATCAGAAGTGGCTCGTGCTTTTTCCAGTAGTTTGTCAGCAGCCGAGTTGACATAAAGGGCTATGTTTAGACCTGGGTCATTTCGTTCCGTAGAATGCCAAAAGGGGTACAGGTCCACACTGCGACCGATAATTTCACCAAACAGAAGCGCGTCGTATTTTCTCGGCCGGATGATGTTTTGGTTTAAGTCTCCCGATTCGTAGACTTGGACATCCACTTGCGCGCCAAGAGCTGTCCAGTCATTTTTGATTATATTTGCGACGGCCTTTAGCTCAGGCGTATCACCGGTAGCTATGGAGAAGGCAAGAGTCTGAGTGCCACTTTTTGTTTTCTTTTGCCAAATTCCGGTTGAAGAACTTATTTTCCATCCGGCCTTTGCCAAAGTCGTACTTGCGATGGCGAGACGTTCCACTTCGGTAGTAGTTGAAACCAAATAATTTTTTGTTTTTGGCGGAATGGGTCCGTCTATGGTGGCGCCGAACCCAAACAAGACCTCTTTCACTATGGCCGCCTTATCAAGACTTTGGTCAAGCGCCAGTCTTACTTCATTGTTCGCAAGCACATGCGCCTGATTTTGATTGAAAAATACTCCAAAAATTCTTGGCAAAACAGATTCAATGATATTGATGTTGTCATTTTTTAACCCGTAGACGGTTTGAGCCGAAAGTCCATACACGCTTTCTATATCTCCCGCATTATATGCGCTTATAAGGTCATTCTCGTCTTGATAAAACTTCATTGTTAAGGTGGAGATATACGGCTCGCCACTTATATAGTGTGAGAAACTCTTCAAGGTGTAGGCGCTTGGAATGCCGTTTGAATCTTGCGATATGCTACTTACTTCATATGGTCCGGATCCGACTGGAGTTATGTTGTATTTGCTGAACGGAAATTGCTCCGGTGCCACAGCGCTCCAAATGTGTTCCGGCAGAATGCCGAGAGTGGTGTTGTCAAGGAAAGGACCGTATGGCTGTTTCAAGATAAATTGGATTTCATGGTCATTTACCACGTGGACAGTAACGCCATCCCAATTTGCCTGCATAGGGCTTTTGATTATCGGATCTTCGGCTTTGGCTATTGTAAATTCCACATCATTTGCGGTTACCGGAGTGCCGTCTTGAAAAGTGGCATCTTTGCGGATGACAAAATCATAAGTCAGCCCGTCGGGAGAGATGGAGTAGTGGTCCGCCAAGTCTGTAACCAATGTTCCGTCCGGTCCGGCCTTGAGAAGTCCGGAGTATGTCAGAGCCACCAGATCCTTGTCAGTATCGCTCATGGCCAAAAGAGGATTTATGAAACGTGGTGTGCCGATGACACCCTCGGTAAGCTCTCCGCCGTGGGCCGGCACTTCGGTCTGATACGCCAGACTGACTTTTTCCAAAAGAGCAATTCCGGAAAAGATGAAAACTGCCACAAAAAACCAAAAAATGATTTTTTCGGTTAATGAAAAAGAGCGGATTGCATTTTCAATGACGTCTTTTTTGGGAAAATTAAAACGCTTGGTGAACAAAGCTAAAAAATCTTTCATAATTAGAAAATAAGAAATAATTCGAAAAATAATTCAAATCGTAACAATCGCGTTTAAGTGTCGTGTTAACGCGCGAGAATGAGTGCAATAATTGCCGAAAGGGCGAAGAGAATAGAGACTACAATGGTCAGTCTAAACAATGTTTTTTCAGCCCCTCTTCGGACGTATCCTCCCGTACTAAAAGAGTCAGCACCGAAGGCGCTACCCAGTCCAGCATCAGATCGTTGCAAGAGGACTCCTCCGACGAGGATAATCGAGAGCAAGATTTGAATATATGGGAGAATCGCAGAAATACTCATTAGTTAGACACGATACACGAAACCTGCATTGAAGTAAAGAGGTGAAATGAAATTTGTGTTTTGAATTAGGTTCAACTTTGATTTCCTAATGTTTGGTCACTGGATATTGGTTCCGAAACAAAACCTCAAAGTCGATGAAACACAGTAGCAACATACCCATATTTCTAGCTATTTTATGGCTATTTTAACGCTTCAAGATTTGCAACTTGTCAATTTTATGCTTGACATATATTGCATATATGCTATAATTGGAGGAGCAGTTTCATTCGTTCTGTAACATCTCTATTTCACACATTGCTTGCTTTCTTTCAGGCCCAAAAGGGCGGAGGCTCCAAATGGACAACGCGAAGATCGTCGCCGAAGCGAACCAGAAGTTCCTTGGCGAAATGAACATGCTTCGACAGGATGTCGAAAGCGCAAAGTTGGTCAACGGTTTCGCGTTCCAGTACATCCTCGACCTTCTCACGATTCTCGAGCGCGTCGCGTTCTGATCCTGAAGGAGCCGTTACAGTCGAACCCCAAGAGGGTCATGGCTGCCACAGTCGAGGCGACTCGCGCCATCAGGGCTCTCCAGTCGGACCGTGAGGCCTTCTTCCTCAATAGGGAGAAGGAACACACGATGGCCAAGTTGGCGGTGGCACGTCGTCTTTTCACCCACTTCGTCAAGCTCCTCAATACCGAGCTTGCAGTGGCAAAGAGGGTGGTCAGGTTTGACATCCCCGACTTCGGTGATTGAGGTTGAGCGCGGTAGCTCTTCGTCGACATGGCGCTTGAGCTAGCGGAGGCGACGAATGAATCCGTCTGGCGTTATGAGGAGGAGGCAAAGAACGTCTCTACGGCGTTCAACACCGTTCGCAGTCTGCAGGAAAGCTTTCTGCAGAAAAAGAAAGTGGTTGCGATACTCTACGACCGCGCTCGAGCCGTTCGCGACTATCCTGCAGTGTTCGGCGAGGACCCCGATCGGTGATCTTCACCAACATCCGGCGGCTCGAGCATCGTATCCTCAAGGGGCATGTCTCTCTCGATACGTTGCGCAGTGAGTACATCGAGATCACCACGTCGCTCTGGAATCGAGAAGGAGACTCCACCGATGGCAGTGGCGAAGTCCCTGACGTCAAGCGCTTTCTTCTTGGCCTCGAAAACGAGGCCAACCTGACAGAGAAGAGGCCGACGGCGACTGACAGGATCAGCGAAGTCCGAAGCCAAGTGCCAGAACGGTCTCAAGACCTGCGTCAAAGCGGAGGCACAAGCCCGGGCTTTGCCGCGTAAGCGGCGTGGGGCAGGTAGCAAACAGAAAAAGAGAACGCCGACGACTTCGTGTCGTCGGCGTTTTTTCTTTTTTGGTCTTAAAATCACTTGGACATCCTTATTGTCCAAGTGATTGACATAGGGTGACCTATCAATATAATGAGGGCCTCATTACCAGCAAACAATTGCTTTTGAATATGAAAAAAATAAAAAATAAGACAGCCCAAAAAGCAACTCCTTCGAGAGTTAAACCCCTCGGTCTCACTCCTCTCGGCGACCGGGTCTTGGTCAAAGAAATCAAAACAAAGGAAGACAAGAAAACTGATTCGGGCATCTTTATACCGGCTTCGGTAAAGGCGGATGATGGCACTAAGAGAGGTATAGTCGTCGCAATCGGACGTGGTCGCATTGAAGACGGCAAACTTATCCCGGTCAATCTAAAAGTCGGTGACGAAGTATTGTATCAGTGGGGCGAAAATCTTATTTTCAAAGATGAAGAATATACTTTGGTCAAAGAGTCGGAAATTTCTGCGTTAATCAACTGACAACAAACAACCCACAACAGACAATTATACAAACGAGTTTTTGAATTTTGTCGGTTGAGGGTTGTTTGTTACAATTTTTAACTACTTAAACAATAGACATGGCAAAGATAATTCAATTCAATGAACAGGCAAGGAAGAGTTTGAAGCGTGGTGTTGATGCGGTAGCCGACGCCGTCAAGGTGACTATCGGTCCGCGCGGACGCAATGTTGTTTTGGACAAAGGTTATGGTTCGCCCACCATCACAAACGACGGCGTTTCCATTGCCAAAGAAATTACGCTCAAAGATAAATTTGAAAATATGGGTGCCGAGATTGTCAAAGAAGTGGCCACAAAAACCAACGAAGTAGCGGGAGATGGTACCACCACCTCGGTCATCATTGCCCAGTCGCTCATTCACGAGGGCATGAAGCACACCACTCTTGGTGTGAATGCTATGGGAATACGCGTAGGCATAGAGGCCGCGGTGGATGCCGCAGTCAAAGCTCTTCGTGAAATGAGTAAGCCAATAAAGAGTGATGAAGAAATCAAACAGGTGGCAACTATTTCCGCAGAGTCAGAAGAAATCGGCGGTATCATTGCCGGAACTATCAAAAAAGTCGGCAAGGACGGTGTGGTAACTGTGGAAGAGTCACCGGTATTTGGCGTTGACAGCGAAGTGGTCAAAGGATTGCAGTTTGATAAAGGCTACGTCTCAATGTATATGATTACCAACGCCGAGCGTATGGAGGCAGAGTACCGCGATGTACCTGTGCTTATTACCGATAAGAAAATTTCCGTGGTCAAAGAAATTTTGCCGTTGTTGGAAAAACTAGCCACTTCAGGGAAAAAGGAATTTGTCATTATTGCCGATGACGTGGACGGTGAGGCACTTAGCACCTTTGTTTTGAATAAACTTCGAGGGGCTTTCAATATTTTGGCGGTCAAAGCTCCAGGATATGGCGATCGTAAAAAAGAAATGCTTACCGACATTGCAGTAGTGGTAGGTGCGCAATTAATATCGGAAGAAACCGGCGGCAACCTTGAAACGGCCGACTTAAGTGTTCTAGGGCGAGCAAATAAAATAATTTCCACGAAGGATGTCACCACCATTGTAGGTGGCAAGGGCAAGAAATCGGAAATTGAGGAAAGGATTGCCCAGCTCAAAGCTCAAAGAGAAAATACAAAGTCAAAATTTGATATTGAAAAGATGGATGAGCGCATCGGCAAGCTTTCCGGAGGAGTGGCTGTCATTCGGGTAGGCGCCGCTACGGAAACCGAGATGAAATATTTGAAATTAAAAATTGAAGACGCGGTCAATGCTACCAAGGCCGCCATCGAAGAGGGAATTGTCGCTGGTGGTGGCACCGCACTCGTGCGTGCCGCAAAGAAAATTCATCACGCCAAAGCCGGTAGTAGCGCCGAAGAAACTATCGGTTATGATATTGTGCTTCGCGCGCTAGAAGCACCGTTGAGACAAATCGTCATAAACACAGGCAAGAATGACGGTTCAGCTATGGTGGAAAAAGTATTTGAGGCAAAAAGTGACAACGTAGGTTATAGCGCGGTTGATGACACATTCGAGACGGATATGATAAAACGCGGAATTATTGATCCGGTGAAAGTTACCCGTTCGGCCTTACAGAACGCCGCTTCGGCCGCTGCCATATTGCTCACCACCGAAGTAGCTATTGCCGAAGAACCAAAAGAAGAAAAACCAGCTCCCGATATGGGCGGTGGAATGGGTTACTAAAATTACCGAGGGGTGGGCTCGGTAAAATACACCTTTTATGTTTTCTTCGGCAATTCGTGCTATTATTGCGAAGTCTATTTTAATTTTATCTTATTATTTTTTAATTCTAATTTATGTTTCTAACCATAATTTTGGCCATAATCGTTCTGTTCGTCATATGGATGATTTTTGCATTCAATAGTTTTGTTCGTCTTATCAACCGCGCCAAAGAGGCATCGTCGGACATCGATGTCCAGCTCAAGCGCCGTCACGACCTCATTCCCAATCTGGTCAACACCGTCAAGGGTTATGCTACGCACGAATCGGAGGCGTTTGAAAATGTTTCCAAGGCTCGCGCCGCCGCTATGGGCGCGACATCACTTGAAGACAAAGGTAAAGCGGAAAATGTTCTTACAGGAGCGCTCAAGAGCGTGTTTGCAATCGCCGAAGCTTACCCAGAACTCAAGGCCAACCAGAACTTTCTATCGTTACAGCAGGAGCTCGCTGATACCGAAGACAAGATTCAGGCAGCTCGTCGTTTTTACAATGGCAATGTCCGTGACCTAAACATCGGCCTAGAATCTTTTCCAGGCAGTATGATTGCTTCTTTGTTTCATTTCAGCAAAATGGATTTCTTTGACACCGATGACGAAAGTGACAAAGCCCCAGTTGAAGTAAAGTTTTAACCAAAAGTATTCGAGGTTTAGCCTTGAGAATTTGAAACTAAGGCTAATACCTCGGATACCACTGTTACAAACTATGGAAATTAAAGACAAAGAACTTCATAGAGTTGCAACGACAGCCATCATATATGACAAGGACGGTAAGTTTCTGATTACCAAGCGAGCTCCACACAAAAAACATTTTCCCAACAAATGGACAGTACCTGGAGGAGGTTTGACCATTGATGACTACATACATTTACCACGCACTCACATTGGTGACAATCAATGGTATTACTCACTGACTAACGCACTCATTAGAGAAGTCAAAGAAGAGGTGGGTCTTGAAATCGGAAAGCCGGAATATCTACTCGATCTTACTTTTATCAAGGGCGACGGTGTTCCAAATCTCGTGCTTAGTTACTACGCCCCATTTGTTACAGGCAAAGTCGTACTAGACGAAGACGCAACCGAATTCAAATGGGTGACCTCTTCACAGTTGAAAGATTATGACTTAATTGAAGGTATTGATGAAGAGATAAGAATGGTTGATGAAATTTTGAAGAAAAGAAAATAAAAATGACACCGAATATATATACTGAAGCTGGCAAAAACGTTCGCAAGACATGGTTTCTTATGACCTTGTTTTTTGTGATGATTATTCTTATCGGTTATTTCTTCTCCTATTTTTATGACAGTCAGGCCATTTTGGTATTTGCTATCGTCTTCGCGGTAGCCTTGAACTTCACAAGCTATTGGTATTCGGACAAAATCGTTTTGAAGATGCACGGGGCGACACCTGCCACTCGCGAGGCAAACTTTGACCTCTATACTGTCACCGAGAATATGGCAATCACCTCCGGACTTCCAATGCCGAAGCTTTACATTATAGATGACCCTGCGCCTAACGCTTTTGCCACTGGCAGAAACAAGGAGCATGCTGTCGTGTGCGTGACCACAGGTCTTTTGGCCATATTGAATCGTCAGGAGCTTGAAGGAGTGGTGGCTCATGAGATATCGCATATTGGCAACCGCGATATTTTGCTTTCTACCACCGTGGTCGTGCTTGCGGGTTTCATCGCTCTACTTTCTCATATGTTTCTGCGTTCGCTTTGGTTTGGCGGGGGCCGCAGTCGCAATGAAGGCGAGGCGGGTGGAATCCTTTTGATTATCGGTATCGCTCTTGCTGTTCTTGCTCCCATATCGGCCACTCTCATTCAGCTTGCCATATCGCGCAAACGCGAGTTTTTGGCTGATGCCGACGGAGTGCTTCTCACTAGATATCCCGAGGGTTTGGCAAACGCCTTGCGCAAAATAAGTGCCTCAAGTGTTCCCATGGTGACTGCAAACAACGCCACCTCACATCTTTTTATTGCCAATCCATTCGGTCCGGACGGTACCGCAAAAAGTTTCATTACCAAACTTTTTATGACACATCCTCCCACAGCAGAACGCATCCAAGCATTACTTGGTCACGAATAAAGATTTCCGAGTGAGGCGAGTCCTCGGAATCCCGAATCCCGAGGTCTCGCCTCGGAGGAGTTCTCGGAAATCGTATATAATGATTGTATTAAAGATTTTTTATTCGTATCATTCGTATGCATTCGTAAATTAGTATCGCACTTATGCCTTTAGACCAATCCAAAGAAGAATTAGCCAAGCGAGTTGGTGAACTCGAAGCAGAAGTTCATGAGCTTGAGAAAGATCTTATTCATGACTCTCTTACAGGACTCAAGACTCGAGCGTTTTTTGGGGAAGAGGTCAAGTTTTATCTTGATTCTATTTGGGATAAAGGTGTGTCCAAACGCAAGGAGTGGTTTGGCTTCAAAAATATAAGTTTTATTTTTTTGGATATTGACCACTTTAAAAGTATCAATGATAAGTATGGTCATGATGTGGGAGATATTGTTTTGAAAAAAGTTGCTGAAGCTGTAGGTAGGTCACTTCGTGGTGGCGATACGGCATCAAGGTGGGGTGGGGAAGAAATAGTAGTTGCATTACTTGGCGCAAACGAAGAAGATGCTTTTCATACAGCTCTTCGAATCAATGAGCTTGTGAAAAGTCTTACTTTCTCTGAGGCTCCGGAGCTCAAGGTTACTATCAGTATTGGAATTGCTACCGCAGTAGAAGGTCTAACACTAGAAAATCTTATCAAACAAGCCGATCAGGCTTTATACAAAGCGAAAGATTCCGGACGCAATACCGTGGTGAAATATTCGGAGATTCAGGGTTGAATCAATAAACCTGTCGAGGCTTAACCTCGGCGGATTTTAGAAACCCATTTTTTGTAGTAATATGCTTTGGCTTCTTCAGGTTCTTCCAAAGAGTTGTAGTCAATCGTGATTTCTTCTCCTTCGAGAATGTCGCGCAATGCAAAATAATTGTAATCATTATGATAGGCATTCGGCTCTTTCGAGTGGTTGAGATGCCAACCAACCTCCATACGCCCAAAATCTTGCGGGCACCTTAAGCTGTCGCCTCTGTCGAGACAATATTGTTGAAAAACTTCTGGCACACTATCTTTTCTACGGTTAGTTCCTCTACTTGTTTCATTTTCTTCTCGAAATAATCTAAGGTAGGTGTCTTTCTGAATACCGTGGGCAGCAAAAACCCCAATTCCGTGTTTTGCGGGTTTTAAAAGAAAAGAAAACTCGTCGGTTTTGTTTTTCATAAGTTTATAATATCACTAACTGTTAGATTCAACTCAGAACAAATCTCCGAGGCTTAACCTCAGCGGATTTTGATGAGTTTGAGATTATATTAATTGCTTGGCATTCATTACAATTTTTTACAAACAAAAAGGCGCCGATGTTTTGGCGCCCCCTAGATCTTCAAATCGGCAGTTACTGTATTTTATGTCGAACTCTTCCCTATGAAGTGTTCGACCAGCTTGCGGACATTGTGCCCGATCTCGTCGCTTAGGAGATGTACGAGCACTGATGATTCCGCGTCTACCACAGTGACGAATTTTTCTTGCGTGCTATCGCTCTGGGGCACCAATTCGCCATATATCCACCATTGAGAGGTTATCCCGTTGGTCTTTATTCCCCAGGTTTTCAGCTCTTCTTTGATCTCCAGTGTGGGGTTGCCACTCTCTTGACCACCGGTGGCGTTCGGGTCGAAGGAAATCACATCAACGGTGATCTTTTGGTTACTTTTCTTTACAAAGACTTGTAATCCAAGCAGTTTGCTCATTTTTGCCTCCAAGCGTAAGTATGTGTGCTACTCCGAGCCCACCATACCACTGCCTATGTTTCTCTGCAACGTTTCTATATCCGGGGATTTTCCCAAAATAAATTCGCTGAGACTTAACCTTGGCGGATTTTAAAGCCCTGGCGGATTTTTACTGACAATTTCAAGTTTTTCTTTGGCGGAGGGTGAGAGATTCGGCGACAGATATTTTTCTGGTGAAAAATTCTGCTACCCCGGCTCGTCCCGCCTACGCGGACTCCGCCTTTCGAATCTCTCACTACTCGCTCACCGACGTCCGACTCGGATTGCATTTGGGCAGTCCTTGCCGGTCGTTGCGGAGGGTGAGAGATTCGAACTCTCGGTGGTTTTATCCACACACGCTTTCCAAGCGTGCGCACTAGGCCGCTATGCGAACCCTCCATAATGAAAGAATACTACATTATTTATTATTTTTTCAAAGCATCATACCATTTCATACTATGGAAAATGATAAAACTAATCATTTTATGAAACACCATAACATTCCGCCATTTCACACTTTAGTTATATTGACTCATTCTCACGAATATGAGAACATACTAATCATGAAAAATACTGAACAAGTTCTGAAAGCATTGGCCAACAAACGTCGTCTGGCGATTTTGAAATTTTTAAAAAAAGAAAAATCAGGAACAGTGGGGGAGATTGCGGAGGCAATCGGATTGTCATTCAAGTCTACTTCGCGTCATCTGGCCATTTTGTATGCCGGTAATATTCTCGATAGGGAACAAAAGAGCCGTGAAATGTGGTATTCAATTCCGTCAAAAATTAACCACATCGCGAAATATATCATACATTCGTACGAATGAACGAATATTATTATTGTTGGTTGATTAATTAAACTGTTAAAATAATAATTTAAATAATGAAATCGATTCGAATTGATAAAAAGAAGCTTCGGAAGCTTACTCCTACCAAAGACCCATTTGTCTCGCTTGCACGGTCTATCATTTTTCAGCAATTATCCACCAAATCCGCGACATCGATTTGGAATAAGTTTGTCGCTTTGTTTCCAAATAAAGGATCTCTTACCCCAAGAGGTTTACTTACACTCACCGACAGACAATTCAAAAGCGCTGGCGTATCGCCACAAAAAATTTCGTATCTTCGAGACCTGGCGCAAAAGTTTGCAGATAAGTCAGTGGATCACAAGCGCTTTCACAAAATGAGTGAAGAAGAGATAAAAGAGCATCTCATAGTGATAAAGGGCATTGGCCCGTGGACCATAGATATGTTTCTCATTTTTGCCTTGAATAGACCAGATGTTCTACCCGTGGGCGATCTGGGAGTTATGAAAGGTTTTCAAAAAGTTTTTGGCCTAAAGAAGCTTCCGTCCGCAAGAACAATGGAGCGTCTGGCAAGGCCATACACGGGTAAGCGTACCTACCTTACTCTGTATCTTTGGAAATCGCTTGATGGAGATTAAGAATTAATAAATGATAAATGAGAAATTGGATATAATATAAATATGAAAATAATTGAAAAAAAGATTTGGCCCGAATACTTTGATGCTGTAATGTCCGGAAAAAAGAAGTATGAACTTCGTTTGAATGATTTTGAAATAAATGAGGGAGATGTTTTGTTGTTGAAAGAATGGAATCCGAAAACCAAAAGTTATATAGGCAGAGAATTGAGCAAGGAGGTAACTTATGTCGGCAATTTTCATATTGATAAATTGTTTTGGCCCAAAAAGGAGATAGAAGAGAATGGTATCAAAATTATTTCACTAAAATAATACAGAAGATTATGAATGAAGATGAAATAAGACAAAAATTGTCTGAAGAGGAATACAAAGTTCTTCGTGAGAAGGGGACAGAAGCACCCTTTAGTGGCAAGTATGTAAATACCAAGGACAAGGGAATGTACAAATGCAAAGTTTGCGGACAGGTGCTTTTTTCTTCCGATGCAAAATTAGACTCAGGCAAGGGTCCAGCTGGGCTCCAGGGTTGGCCGTCTTTTGACCAGGCACTTTCGGGGTCGGTAAAATATGAGCACGATGATTCTTATGGCATGAATCGTATGGAGGTCCTTTGTTCTAAATGTGGTTCGCATTTAGGCCATATTTTTGACGATCCAAAGGAGTCTACAGGAAAGCACTTTTGTATCAATTCTGTCTGCTTGGATCTTGAAGCGAAGCGCGAATAACGAATATTGAATATGGAATAACGAAGGAAAATCCCAATTTTTCATCCCCAGATTCGCTATTCGTTATTCTTGTATATTGATTTTATTTTTATCTCCTATATACTACTTTGCAGTATAGGTCCTCCCAGTTCTCCGTGGTGTGCCGTTTGGTCCCAAGGAAAAATGAAGAGATTGCTCGTCGCCGATACGTTAATTATTTAGAGACGAGAAAGAAAAAAAGAATGGCAAAGAAGTTATATGTTGGAGGTGTTCCTTACTCAAGTACGGACGCCGATCTCCGCGATGCGTTTGCACAATGTGGAGAGGTTACCTCAGCGACCATTATTATGGATCGAATGAGTGGCCGATCAAAAGGATTCGGATTTGTCGAAATGGCAAATGACGCGGATGCCACAAAAGCAATCGATATGTGGAACGGAAAAGACTTTCAAGGACGAAAGCTTACCGTCAACGAAGCTCGACCGATGCAACCACGTGCACCACGTGAGGGCGGAGGCAATAGCAACTGGTAATACCAATTCAAAAAATGCGCCACATAAGTGGCGCATTTTTTGTTATGATCAATAATATGAAATTGAAACCAGTTATTGTTCTTGTTGCCATTGCCGTCATTATTATTTTTGTGTTTAGTCTATTTTCTACAGGGAAGAGCAATAATGAGCAAGTGACGCCGAATGTTCTCAATTATATTCATGAAGCCACAGTAGGACAGACACACATTCTTGTCGATTATGCCACCACGTCCCTTGAGTGGACGACCGGGCTTTCTGGTCAAAAATCTTTGGCCACAAACCAAGGGCTATTGTTTGTTTTTGACCATCCAGATTACTACGGTATATGGATGAAGGATATGAATTTTCCCATTGATGTCATCTGGTTTGACATCAACAAGCAAATTATTTATATAAAAGAGGATTTTTTACCGTCCACCTATTTACAGACGGTGCCACAGACAGTTTATCCACCATCAAAAGTTGGCTATGTCCTTGAGGTTCCTGTCGGTTTTGTCAAAAATAATCAAATTAAGATCGGAGATTCAATCAGTTTTTAGGACAAACGCAATTGTTTGATTTTTTCTGATATAATTGGGTTCTATTAGTCACTTTATTTTTATATTCATATGTCTATAAGAGTTGCAATAAATGGTGCGGGCAGAATCGGCAGGGCGTTTCTCAAAATTGCGCATAGTCGGCCAGAGATTGAGCTCGTAGCAATCAACGACCTTGGTGATATAGAGAACATTGCCTATCTTCTAAAGTATGATTCTGTCTATGGCAAAACAGAATTTCCTATCGAGGTTCGTGATGACAAGAAAGCCATCATTATCGACGGCAAAGAAGTGCTTTTTGTCAGTGAAAAAGACCCGGCAAACCTTCCTTGGAAAAGTTTGAATATAGATGTTGTAGTCGAATCTACCGGTTTCTTTACCACATATCAGGGAGCAAAAGCTCATATTGACGCGGGTGCGCGCAAGGTAGTCATATCTGCTCCGGTGAAAGGTGACCCTGTGCCGGGCATAGAAGGAGCTACAGTACTAATGGGAGTTAACGAAGAAAAACTTGGAACCTGCGTTATCAGTTCCAATGCTTCATGTACGACAAATGCTTCGAGTCCTCTCATCGCCATCCTTGACGAATCGATTGGTATTGAAAAAGCTATTTTGAATACCGTTCACGGCTACACGGCATCACAATCACTGGTTGATGGGCCATCGAAGAAAGATCGTCGTGAAGGACGCGCCGCTGCCCAAAACATCGTGCCCTCTTCCACTGGCGCGGCTATAGCCGTGACTCAAGCATTTACCAAACTCAAAGGTTTGTTTGACGGAGTTTCAATGAGAGTGCCGGTCATCGCCGGTTCCATTGTTGATGTCACCTTTATTGCCAAGAGAGATACCACAGCACAGGAGGTGAACGCAATACTCAAAAAAGCTTCCGGAGAAAGTCGTTGGAAAGGTGTTTTTTCCGTGACGGAAGAAGATTTGGTTTCCACAGACATTCTCGGCTCGCATTTTGCTTCAATTGCCGACCTACAATTTACCCGTGTCGTAGGAGGCAATCTTGTCAAAGTTTTGGCATGGTACGACAACGAAATGGGATACACATATACACTTGTAGATCATGTGATTAAAACTGGAAGAAAATAAAATAAGAAATGATAAATAATGGATAACCCAAGACGAACCCATTTTAGATTCCTTGATTGGTCAGTTTATAAAGACGCAAAACTTTTACATAAAAGTGTTTTAAAAGTTGTTGAAGGAATACCAAAAGAGTATAAGTACAATATTGGTGATCAATTGCTTAAATGTAGTCTTTCAGTTGCATTGAATATTGCAGAAGGCTCTGGTAAACATTCAAATAAGGATTTGAATAGGTTTATAAACATTGCGCTCGGTTCACTCTATGAAACCGTTGCTGCAATTGATATTTTGGAGGATATGAAGCTTGTCAAAACCAATGAACGTGAAGAAATCAGGATATTGTGCATTTCCATATCGAATCAGCTCGGCGGTTTAAAGAAAAAACTGGTATAATTTGAGTGCCGTATTTATCATTTCTTATTTCTCATTTACTACTACCATGCGCATTTTCATAGGCACTGACCATGCCGGTCTAGCTCAAAAGGAAAAAATAATTGAATACCTGCAAGGTGCTGGCTATGAGGTTGTAGACAAAGGGGCATTTGAATACGACGAAGGTGACGACTATCCCGATTTTGTCATTCCGGTGGCTCGTGAAGTATCACGCAACCCGGCTAACTCCAAAGGGGTAATTCTCGGCGGTTCCGGACAGGGAGAAGCAATGACCGCAAATCGTTTTCCCAATGTTCGTGCCGCACTTTTTTATGCTTCGGCAATGTCCCTCACCAGTAATGTCACCAACTTGCAACTTTCACGAGAGCACAATGATGCGAATATTCTTGCTATTGGTTCACGATTCGTGACGGATGATCAGGCCGTCGATGCAGTCCGTGAATGGCTTGACACACCGTTCTCAAATGTTGAGCGTCACAAGAGAAGAATATTAAAAATGGATCGCTCTGCGCACGACTAGTCCCATTAGAAGTCCGCCACCATGATAAAAACAAAGACAGGAGAGGCTGATGGCGAGCGTAACAAACAAAACATAATGTTTATACTTACTATTTTAGACTTCTAATAGGATGATTGAAATCATTCCGGCAATTATTCCAAAAAGTTTTGAGGATTTAAACGAGCATCTGGGGCTTGTGGCAGGATTAGTGCCGCTTGTCCAAATTGATATTACGGACGGAAAGTTTACTTCCTCAAAATCTTGGCCATATATAAAAAATCCGGATCCTGACTTTGTAAAAATTATTCGTGAAGAAGAGAGTTTCCCGTATTGGGAAGAGTTGGAATTTGAGTTTCATCTTATGGTGGCAAATCCACAGGATTATGTTCAAGAATGGATTTCTGCTGGCGCACAAAGAATCATCGTCCATTATGAGTCTTTTGCCGGCACCAATGAAGCAAAAGCCTTTGCGGATAAATTTCAAAAAGAATTTGGAAAGAACGGATCCACCATAGGGACAGAACTTGGTATCGCTTTGGATATGAAGACCGATACATCTGTTTTAGATTCAATTATTGAGAAATTTGATTATGTGCAATTTATGGGTATAGACCATGATGGTGAGCAAGGTGTCGCTTTCGATGAAAAAGTTCTGGACAAAATCCGTTCACTGCGTTCTTTTTCACCAAAATTACCCATAAGTGTGGATGGCGGGGTCACCCTGGATAACGCACCTAGGCTTATTGAAGCCGGAGCCACACGTCTTGTCATCGGCTCGGCAATCTTTCAGAGTGATGATATTCCGGGAACCATCGAAGACTTTGAAAGTATTGGCAATGATACCGAGGCAGGCCTTGAGGCATAGCCTCGGCATGGTTGTTATCGAGGCTTAGCCTTGAGAATTGAAACTAAGGCTAAGCCCTCGGTAACCATATGTATTTCATCCTAGGCAACCTTCGTTATGTTACAATAATGTCATAAATCTATGGCGAATTTGGATGACTCAAAAATAAAAGAGCTCGAAGTCACCGCGAACAATATTCGTGAATCGATAATAGAAATGCTTCTCGAAGCGAAAAGCGGGCATACTGCCGGTCCCCTAGGTATGGCGGATATTTTCACATACCTTTATTTTTACGGACTGAAGCATGACCCCAAGAACCCTTTTTGGCCGGAGCGCGACAGACTGATCCTTTCCAACGGTCATATTTGTCCGGTGCTTTATGCCACTATGGCGCACGCAGGGTATTTTTCGGTGGACGAACTGAAAACCTTGCGCAAATTTGGTACACGCCTACAAGGCCATCCGCATCGTGAATGGCTTCCTATACTCGAAACTTCTTCTGGTCCACTCGGTGAGGGATTGTCACAGGCGGTTGGTATGGCGCTTGCGGATAGGATTGACAATGGCACCTCATCGGGCAAGTTCTTTTATTGTTTGATGGGGGACGGCGAGCTTGACGAGGGCGTAAACTGGGAAGCTATGATGCTGGCCGGCAAAGAAAAAATTCATAACCTTATTGCGGTGGTGGATCGCAATAATATTCAGATTGACGGTTTTACAGAAAATATTATGCCTCTTGATTCACTCAAGGCGAAGTGGGAAGCCTTCAATTGGCACGTGGTGGAATGTTCAGGGCATGATTTTCGTGCTATAGACGAAGCTTTTGCCGAAGCGAAAGGAGTTTTTGAAAGACCGTCGGTCATCATTGCACACAATATTCCGGGCAAAGGGGTGAAAGAGTTTGAACGCAGATTTGAATGGCATGGAAAACCACCCAATAAGGAGGAAGCGGATATGGCCTTGCGTGAATTGCGCACTTTGGGCGGAAAAATAATGAGCGAGCATCAATAATTTTCAAAAGATAAAGTGTTAAATAAAGATTTAAAATTAAATACAAAGATTTTCACCGCAGATGTGGAACAAATTCCGATCCGCAAAGGTTTTGGCGAGGGTCTGGCTATTGCGGGAGAACAAAATGTAAATGTGGTCGGACTTTGCGCTGACCTGACCGAATCTACCCAGATGTATATGTTTAAAGACAAGTTTCCTGAAAGATTTATTGAAATTGGTGTTGCAGAGCAAAATTTGGCCGGAGTGGCGAGTGGTATGGCAGCGATGGGGAAAATCCCATTCATTACATCGTACGCAATGTTTTCTCCTGGAAGAAATTGGGAACAAATCAGAACGACTATTGCCTACAACAATCGTCCCGTAAAAATTGCCGGCTCACACGCTGGCGTGTCTGTGGGTCCCGATGGAGGAACGCACCAAGCCATTGAAGATATCGCTATAACCCGTGTCATACCGCGTATGGTCGTCATTTCTCCATGTGATGCCACAGAGGCCAAGAAAGCGACAATTGCCCTCGCCAAGACAGACACACCCGTATATCTTCGTCTTGCCCGTGAGAAGACTCCGGTGATGACCACCGAAGACACCCCATTTGAAATCGGCAAGGCGCAAATTTTCTGGGATTCATCACTTGGAAGCCGAGCTTCCAAGTTGGAAGTGACTATCATTGCCACTGGCGCGTTGGTTTACAAAGCTCTTCTAGCAGCTAAAAAATTGGAAGCGGAAGGAATCGGTTCAATAGTTATAAATCTGGCAACTATCAAACCACTTGATGAAGAAACTATTTTGACTGCCGTGAAGCGTGCTTCGAGTGTGGTAACGGTAGAGGAGCATCAAATAATCGGCGGTATGGGTTCAGCGATTGCCGAGTTGCTCGCCCAAAAATTTCCAGCACCCCAAGAATTTATTGGTGTCCACGATCAATTTGGTCAATCTGGAAACATGGACGAACTTATTGAACACTATGGTCTTGATGACAAATCAATTGTTGAAGCGGTAAAAAAAGTAATCAGTAGACAGTAGCAAACAACAATGAAATCAAAAGGTCAGACCTTGACTTCCCGAGGCATTAGCCTTAAGAGGACTTACCAAGGCTAAGCCTCAAGGCCGAACCTTTCAATCCTTAATTCCATGAAACTCAAACCAGGAATTTACAAACACGCGAAGTCTGGGAATGAATACCGCGTTATCGATGTTGCAAAGCATTCCGAAACGCTTGAAGATATGGTGGTCTATGAAGCTTTATACAAAAACGAGCTGTCAAAACTTTGGGTTCGCCCACTAAGTATGTTTACCGAAGAAGTCGAAATCGACGGCTCAAAGACTCCCCGTTTTGTTTTCCTCCGTGATTCAAACTAACTTCTAACCTCTAACTTCTAGCTTAGCAATTTCGGTCTATAGCTTTCCGGTGCTTCTTTCAATAGTTTTTCCAAATCGGGTCTTGTAAGGAGACCTTTTTGCGCACCGACTTGCTGGACCACGGACATTGAGTTAATCGGTCCCCATGACAGAGCTTGCGGAATACTCAAATCTAGAGCCAAGGCGACAACGAAAGTTGAAGCAAAGGCATCACCCGCTCCAGTGCGGTCATATGGAGGTTTCGGGTCGGGGTACGTAGGCATAAACCAGGTTTCCATATCATCAAATGCATAAGCACCGTTTGATCCGTCGGTAATAACAACGATTTTTGGTCCGAGCGCGGCAATCTTCGGTAGAAGCTCCACCGCTTCAATATCTTCTTCAATCCCCAGGATTCTGCGGGCCTCTTCCACGTTGCAGAAAAAAACTTCTGTGCGTTTGTAAAGTTCTGCCAGTTCCGAAAGAGGGAATCCCATCTGAAATGTCCCGGGTTGAAAAGCAAGTTTGATGTCGGGATGCTGTTTTAGATATTCCACAAGCTCTTTGTGGTATGGGAGAGAGTTTGGGGCAAGTGAAGACAGATATACCCATTTCGGATTGCCAAAATCCGGCAACGAGTAGTTGTATTCCTGATGTTTTACCAGAATGGTGCGGTCGGCTTCGTACCAAAGCACATAGTGATAATTGGTCTCCATATTTTCATTTGTTTTGACAAACTCCGTCGATACAGAATTCCCTTTGAGTGCCTCCAGACACTCCTTGCCGTTTGTATCATCGCCGATGTTTGCCACCAAGGCCGAAGAGAGACCAAGACGGGAGGCCGATACAGCGGCGTTGGCCGAATTGCCCACCGCTCGTATGACGTCAACCGACTCGTAAGGCACCTTGTCGCCAAAACGCAAAGAAATGAGGCACTTCTCATGGTTTATATCGCAATTGACGCTTGCGTCTTTGATGCGAATAAATGCGTCGGTAACCATGTCGCCGATAGCGACAAAATCAAAATTATTATTCATGAGATAAGTATAGCAAAAATTTTTAATGCGAGAACTTAACTATATTGAGGCATTAGCCTTAAAATCTTTATTCACTATTCCTTATTCGGAAAATTTGGTCATGGTATAATTGCTGTATGAAAACACTCAGAGAATACGTAACCGAAGCTGAAGGAAATAAGGTAGCCATAGGTCATTTCAATATCTCAAACATAGAAGGATTCTGGGCAATAGTACGCGCTGCCAAAGCCCTTTCTCTGCCGGTCATCATCGGGGTTTCTGAAGGCGAGCGCGATTTTATCGGCGTCAAACAAGTGCGGGCTTTGGTCACAGCCACAAAAAAAGAGCTAGATATGCCCATATTTCTCAACGCCGATCACACCTATTCTTTTGAAAGGGTAAAAGAAGCAGTGGATGCCGGTTTTGATTCGGTTATTTTTGACGGAGCCAAACTTAGTCTCGAAGAAAACATAGCGCAAACCAGGGAATGTGTGGAATATGCCAAGTCTCAAAATCCGGATATTCTCGTGGAAGGAGAGCTGGGTTATATCGGCCAATCATCCAAACTTCTTGATGCGATTCCGGAGGGTGTGAATTTAAATCCGAGCGCTCTCACATCTCCGGAGCACGCAAAAGAGTTTGTAGACGCCACCGGTATCGATATGTTGGCTCCTGCTGTCGGCAATTTTCACGGAATGTTGAAGGTGGGCAACGATCCTCGTCTGGACATTCCACTAGTCAAAGCTATTCGCGATGCGGTGGGTATTCCGCTCGTGCTTCACGGAGGTTCGGGAAATGTCGCAGAGGATTTCACCGACTCCATAAAGGCGGGGATTGCTATTGTGCACATCAATACCGAGATTCGTGTGGCATACAGAGATGCTTTACGACTTGAACTTCAAGAAAACCCGGATGAAGTGGCTCCTTACAAAATAATGAAGCCTTCAGTTTTGGCCATGCAAAAAGTGGTAGAGGGAAAATTAAAATTGTTTAACAATATCGCATGATTATTTGGCCTTTTTTCATCGCGCTACTCATAGCATTTGAGCTTGTCGCAGATTTTTTTGCAAAGGAGTACTCACTAAGTGGTGGTTCCATTTTTTGGTTGGCGGCAATTGCCAGTTATATTATCGCCAATATTTTTTGGCTCACAGCGATGAAAGACGGTTCAGGCTTAATTCGTGGAGCAAATATTTTTTCAGTGGGTAGTGCAATTATGGCGACACTTCTTGGATATTATTTTTTCCAAGAGAAAATATCAAACTTACAGTTCGTTGGTGTTGTTATGGGTATTTTTGCACTCATTTTAATTTTTTCAAAATAAATTATGTACGAAGATCTAAAATCAAAAATTTCCGGGGAACTAATGACCGATGATGCCACACTGGCCAAATACAGTCACGACGCCAGTCTGCTCGAAGTCAGGCCCAAAGCGGTAGTCCATCCCAAAGACGCAAGTGACATCAAAGCTGTAGTCAAATATGTCGCGGAACACAAGCAGTCTGACCCATCGATTTCTGTAACGGCGCGAGCGGCTGGAAGTTGTATGGCCGGGGGATCGTTAAATGAATCAATCATTCTTGATATTACTACTCATATGCAGGGAATCTTGGGTTTTGAAGGAGAATCGGCTCGTATATTGCCGGGAACTTTTTACCGTGATTTTGAAAAAGAAACACTTGCCCGCAATCTTTTATTACCTTGCTTTACCGCTTCCAAAAATCTCAATACATTGGGAGGAATGATCGGCAACAATAGCGCCGGTGAAAAAACATTGCGATATGGCAAAACGGAAGATTATTTGATGGAAACAAAGACGGTTTTTGCCGATGGCAATGAATACATGGTCAAACCACTTTCAAAGGGTGAGCTTGAAGCCAAAATCACTCAAGGTGATTACGAAGGAAATATTTACAAAGGAATTTGGGAATTAATTGATAAAAACAAAGATGTGATAATGGCAGGCAAGCCTAACGTCTCAAAAAACTCAGCAGGTTATTATATTTGGAATGTCGTAGCTTCTGACGAAGAAAGAAGCGGAGATCCTGAGCAAGGCGAAGGACGGGAAAAATTCTTTGATCTCAACAAGTTGATTGTGGGTTCTCAAGGCACACTAGGCATAGTGACCGAGGCAAAACTAGGTCTAGTGCCGGTAAAAAACGAAACAAAACTATTTGTCATATTCCTGCCATCGCTTGATAGGGTCAGCGAAGTGGTAAACAAAGTTCTCCCTCTGGATCCGGAAACCATCGAGTCATACGACGATGCCACTATGAAGCTCGCCGTAAAGTTTTTCCCGGAAATGGTAAAGACAATGAAGGCCAGCTTTCTCAAAATGATGTGGGAATTTATTCCCGAGGCGGAGATGATTGTAACCGGAGGAATTCCAAAACTTATTTTACTAGTGGAATTTACTGAAACTTCTATGTCGGAAGTGGATAGAAAAATCGCCGATCTTTCTGAAAGAGTAAAACATTTTGGTTTCAAGACGCACATAGTGGAATCAAAAGACGAAGCTGAAAAATATTGGGCAATTCGTCGTGAAAGTTTCAATTTATTACGAAACCACGTTCATGGTCGTCGTACTGCACCGTTTGTAGACGATGTCATAGTCAAACCGGAGTTTATGCCGGAGTTTTTGCCTAAGATGAGGGCTATTTTGGACAGCTACAAACTGACCTATACTATTGCCGGTCATGCCGGAAATGGTAATTTCCACATTATTCCACTTATGGACATGCACGATGCCCACAATGTAGATGTCATTATGGAGGTGGGGGAGAAGGTATACGATCTAATTGCGCAGTATCACGGTTCTATCACCGCTGAGCACAACGACGGTATTGTCCGCACTCCATACCTGCACAAAATGTATAGTCCACAAATTTTGGATATTTTTAAGCAAATCAAAAATATTTTCGATCCCGATAATATTTTTAACCCTGGCAAAAAAGTAAACGGGTCATTGGAATATTTTAAAAGTCATATAGCTAGAGAGTAGGAAGCTAGTCGGTACAGATACGTTGTTTTGCCTATACATCGAGGGCATTAGACTGTTACTTTAATTTGATAAAAAGACCACTTTGTCAATATCTGGCTTGCTTTTTTTAACAAACCTCATATAATGGCGCCTATGTTGTCACTACAAATAAACAAACGCGATAAGTTGGAAGACTTGTCAGCAATGCGAAAAAACGGGGTAATGCCGGCTGTTTTTTACGGCAAAAAGGAACCTTCAACACCTATTTCCATTGCAAATAAGGATTTCTTAAAGGTCTGGAAAGAAGCGGGAGAGTCCTCGGTGGTTTCTTTGGCATACGACGGCGGTTCGGTGGATGCGCTCATTCACGCAGTTGATTTTGATGCGGTTACAGGAGTGCCGATTCACGCCGATTTTTATGTCTTTGAGAAAGGCCGCAAACTTGAAGTTTCCGTTCCTTTGGAATTTACAGGTATTTCTCCGGCCATAAAAGATCTCGGCGGTCTTTTGGTCAAAGTTATGCATGAAGTGAAGATTGAGGCATTGCCAGCGGATCTTCCTCACAGTGTTTCGGTGGACATCTCATCTCTCATAGAAATTGGTAGTCAAATTCTGGCTAAGGATATCAAACTTGGATCAGGGGTTAGTTTAATGGAAAATCTTGAAGAGGTAGTAGCACTTGTTTCTGCTCCAAAAGAAGAAGAGCCTGAAGAAGTAGCCCCTGTAGACTTGTCTGCTATTGAGGTAGAAAAGAAGGGTAAGGAAGCCAAGGAAGGTGAGGCGGAAGAAGCGCCAGCTGGCGAAGCAAAGGCGGAAGAAGTGGCGAAATAAAAGCGGCATTTAATAACGCTTGTTCTATAAATATTTCTTAATAATTTTGTTAGTTTGCACAAAAAAGACGGACTATTCCGTCTTTTTTGTGCACGCATAATTATTGTCACTTTATATTTTGGTCAAAATGAGTTAAAATTGATACTGACTCATGAAAATTTCAGTGTATTCTAAACAGCTGTATTTGGTGCGCTCTTTTTTTGTTTTTCTTTTAATCTTGGGCATTTCTGCGCCCCATACTACCTTTGCGCAAACTACATCTTTGAGCAATGAGAGCCAGGCTCAGCTACAGGCGGATTATGATGCTCTTCAACAGGAAATTGCTAGATGGCAGGGCATTTTGGATGAAACCAAGGCCAAAGCCAGTGGTATCAAAGGGGATATAAGCGTACTGACTGCACAAATAAATGTAGCCGAATCAACCATCAAGGCTAAAAATATTGCCATAGCCCAACTGGCTAGCCAAATAAATATAAAAAAACAAACGTTGAGCGATTTGCAAAACAAGATTGATCAGGGGAAAGAATCTTTGGCGCAAATTATACGCAAGACCAATGAGCTCGATGCATTTACGTTGCCTGAAGTCATACTCGGTGACCAAAACTTGTCGGACTTCTACGATGACATCAATACGTTCGATTCGGTCAATCGCTCATTGCAGATATATTTTACGGAAATACAACAAGCTCAAGCTGATACCACCAAGGCCGCTGCAGAATTGGACAGCCAAAAAAATGCCCAAACTGATGCAAAGTATATTGTGCAAACTCAAGAGAAAGCGGTAGCGCAAAGCCAGGCTGAGAAAAAACAGCTACTTGCTGTCACTCAGACTCAAGCAGCAGGTTATCAGGCCATTGTCGCCGATAGACAAGCAAAGGCGGCGGCGATACGCGCGGCACTTTTCAAATTGCGTGACGCGCAAGGTATACAGTTTAGTGACGCTTTGGCTTACGCGAATGCTGTATCACAAAAAACCGGTGTTCGCCCGGCACTTATTCTCGCCATTTTGACTCAGGAGTCTGATCTCGGGAAAAATCAGGGGTCGTGTCTCATAACTGATCTCAATACCGGTAATGGAGTGGGTAAAAACAGTGGTACTCCATTTCAAAAAGTTATGAAAGCTCCAAACGATACAGTACCTTTTCAGGCAATTACAGCCAGATTGGGTCTCAATTGGCAATTGCAGGCTGTGTCGTGTCCACCATCATACACTTGGTATCCAACGCGAGGTTATGGCGGAGCAATGGGACCTTCGCAATTTATTCCTTCCACTTGGGAACTTTTCAAAAACAGGATAGGAGCAATGCTCGGAATACAGCCTGACGCGGCCGACCCGTGGAACCCGGAAGATGCATTTATGGCCACAGGATTATATCTTTCAGATTTGGGAGCAGTTAACGGGAGCTATACATCAGAATACAACGCGGCTTGCAAATATTATTCGGGTTCGGTATGCAGGCCGGGACGCAAACCCCCCAATGTATTTTACGGCACGTCTGTTATGGCCGCGGCTGAAACGATTCAGAATAATATTGATTACCTAAACGGGGTTTAGCCGGGAATCTTGCAAAAAATCCGGTTTCTGGTATATTCATAGGCCTATGAAAGCAGATATTCATCCAAAATATTTTCCAAACGCCACAGTTACCTGTGCTTGTGGAAACACATTTAAAATCGGCTCAACCAAAGAAAATATAGAGGTCGAAATTTGTTCTGCCTGTCATCCGTTTTATACTGGAAATGACAAGGTCTTGGATACCGCCGGCCGTGTAGAAAAGTTCAAAGCAAAGCGCGCTGGAGCGAAAGCAAAGAAGAAGTAACGAATAGCAATTGACTCATAACTTGCAACAAATAACGCAGTAAGTTGTTTGGAGTTATGGGTTTTTTGTTATAAGTTTAATGTTATCTGCTACCTGTTATGGACCTAACAAAATACAAAGAAAATCAAAAGACAAGCTATTTGGCACAGCTTCTGGAGGAGCTTCTTAAAAAAGAAAGTGATCTTTTGGCGTTGGCGGAAAGTGATGTGACCATGAAGGAAATGGCGGATGAAGAGCTCAAACATATTGTCGAGGAAAAACAAAATCTTATTGCTCAAATGGATAACATTTTGACGGTTGAAGAGAAGAAGAGTCCCGCGACGGCGGGGCAAACGAGGTCATTCTCGAGGTGCGTGCCGGTGCTGGCGGGGAAGAGGCGGCTCTTTTTGCTGAGATGTTGGCTATTATGTATCAAAAATATTCCGAAACCAAAGGTTGGAGTTTCAAAATACTAGATTTGTCAAAGAGTTCGCTTGGCGGTTACAAGGAAGGTTCTTTTGAAATTCACGGCAAAGGTGTTTATCAAGAACTTCGTTATGAGACGGGTGTCCATCGCATCCAGCGTGTCCCCGAAACTGAGAAAAGCGGACGGGTCCACACTTCTACCGCTTCTGTGGCGATATTGCCAATTCGCAAAAAGGTGAAATTTGAAATCAACCCGGCCGATTTGGAGATCGAAACATCGCGTTCGGGCGGAAAGGGCGGGCAGAATGTCAATAAGGTTGAAACTGCGGTAAGAATTGTGCACATACCTACTGGGCTCGATGTTCGTTCCACCAACCAACGCAGTCAGGGTGCCAACAAGGAAAAAGCGATGGAGATTTTGACCGCAAAACTCGCGGCTTTAGAAGAGGAAAGAGAAGAAAAGAAGCATTCGGCGGAGCGCAAAAGCCAAATCGGAACTGGTGATCGTTCCGAAAAGATTCGCACCTACAACATCCTTCAGGACCGTATTACCGATCACCGTCTCAAAGAGTCGTGGCATAATATTCCCCTTATTTTGGGAGGAAAATTGGACCCGATTATTGCTGCTTTGCAGGCAAGAAAGGCCGAAGAGGAAGATGGTCAGCCGGTGTAAGCAGTTGCGAAAAAGGCCATGATTTGCTAGTATTTCACCTTGCGTATAGAACAAAATTAATGCCAATTACGGAAAAAAAGACAAGTAATAAGACCCCGATTGACTCCCTATTTGCAGTGGGGGCCCATTTCGGTCTTATCCGTTCCCGCAGACACCCGTCAACCAAAGGTTATATTTTTGGTGTAAAAAATAAAGTTGAGATTTTTGACCTTGAAAAGACAGCCGAAAGTCTGCAGAAAGCCAAAGATTTTATTAAAAATCAGACCAGTCAGGGTGGAATCATTCTATTTGTTGGAGGAAAGAACGAAGCTCGAGCATCTATCCTATCCGGTGCCCAGAGTGCCGGACAACCGGTAGTAGCCGGTCGTTGGTTGGGGGGGACACTTACCAATTTCCCCGAAATCAAGAAGCGCATTGCCAGACTTGAGGACCTCACCTCTCAACGTGAAAAAGGTGAACTAGCCAAATACACCAAAAAAGAGAGATTGCTTATAGACCGAGAAATCGTCAAGCTAGAACATTCTTTTGGAGGTATTTCATCCATGAGATTTGCTCCAAAGGCGCTTTTTGTCATTGACCCGAAGCGCGAGTATATTGCGGTGGCTGAAGCAAAGAAGCTAAACATTCCGGTAGTAGCGCTTGCAAGCTCCGACTGCGATATCCGTGGCATTGATTACCCAATTCCGGGTAACGACGCGTCTCAAAAAAGCATTGAATATTTTGTAAACCAAATTGTAGATGCGATTTTGGAAGGTAAGAGAATCGCTACCACCGCACCGGCAGTTTCCGATACACCAAAGCAAGGTTAGTTTTTATTGTTTATTTTATTTAATTTGATCTTTATTTTTTATGGTTACAACTGACCAAGTCAAAAAGCTCCGCGACCGAACAGGTCTGTCTGTTATGCAATGCAGAAAAGCGCTTGAAGAAGCGGGAGGTGATATGGAAAAAGCAGTGGTTATTCTCCAAAAGAAGAGTGGGGATGTCGCTTCAAAGAAATCAGACCGCACCCTCGGTTCTGGCACTGTGCAGTCATATATTCATGGCGGTTCTGTCGGCGCTATCGTCGAACTGTCGTGCGAGACTGATTTTGTCGCAAAAAACGAAGAGTTTAAGGCAATTGCATATGATATTGCGATGCAAGTCGCCGCTACGGACCCATTATTTTTAAAGATGGAAGACGTGACGGAAGAAGCCAAGGCCACGGCGTCGGAAGTTTTTGCCGATGAAGCCAAAGATAAACCGAAAGAACTTAGGGCAAAGATAGTTGAAGGTAAACTCAATGCCTATTTTGGTGAACAAACGCTAATGGAGCAACCTTTTATCAAGAACCCTGAACTGAAAATAAAAGACCTTATCACAGGAGCTGTGCAGAAGTTTGGCGAACGAATAGAAATTCGTCGATTCGTCCGATTTTCAACAAAATCATAAATACCTACATATGTTTACAGTTACCTTTGTTATTTCATTCGTATGCATTGTCTATCTGCTACTTGTAAAAATATACGAACTCAAAACTAACCGTGTGACGTCAATGACGAGAAGGCTCTCTGGTTATGACAAAAAAGTGATGGCGCATTGGGAAGAATTGATGAAGCACTTCACGCATCATAAAGACAGAGCCAAGACACTTGTGGATACTGGAATACGCACAAAATCAAAAGAACTTACTACTCTGGTCAAAGGAGCGACACGTGACGCGTATAAATTAATAATTCCCGACGTGCGAGGAAAAAGAGTTTTTAAGAGTGATAAGCAAGCTTCGGAATTTCTAAAGAACATAAGTTATCACAAAGAACAAAACGGTCACGGCAGTATAGAAGGGTAGGAGATATCTGTGATAGAGTTGTTAAAATTCGAAAGTAGTTATGCCACCTTAGCTGTTTTGGTAGGTATGAGTATTATGAAAAACGTGATAATGTTGTAAAAATCTTTTATTTTGTTGCTTGTTATATGTTGTAAGTTAAATTTGCCGCCTTAGCTCAGTTGGTAGAGCAACACTTTTGTAAAGTGAAGGTCCTCGGTTCGAGTCCGAGAGGTGGCTCCAAAACAAAAAAACTCCCTGTGGAAGTTTTTTTGTTTTGCCATCTCAGCAAGACAGTCAATACTGTCTTGCGTTCGGACTCGAAAGTCGGAGACATATTTCTTCAGCAGAAGAAATAGTTGAGACGGGGTCGCGAAATTTTGCTGTGATGACAAGCAAAATATTCGTGGCCGAATCCGAGAGGTAGCTCAATAAAGCAAACTGCTTTAATTGGATTATTTTTGGGTGCTTGTCGCCGATGTAGAGGTGGCATTCTTGGCAGCGTTTTCCTTCTTCCAAACGGCAATTTGCGGTATGGCCTTGCTTATATCATCTATACTTTGAAACCCATAAAATGTATTATCGTCAATGATAAGGGCAGGTAAATTATTTTCTATCTTATTTATTGAAATCAGTGTTTTAATGGCGGAAAGATCAAGATTGTAGTCAAACGAATAAACTCTAAGTTGAGGGTAATCTTCTCTTAGTTTTGTAAGTACGTATCCTTGTTTTTCGCAGTCGGCACAGTCTTTACTATAGAAATACAATATAAAAGCATTTTCAGTGCCGCATTTTTGGCTGACCTGCCTCATTAGCAGGAAGTCTTTAATTTCAAGCAAAGAATAATATTGTTTGAGGGCCACTACTTGGCTGTCATTTGGACTCCTTGTTTGTTCTTCGTAAGAAAGTTTGTCCCCCAAAGTACCCAGCTCTTCGGAAACACTGGTGGGGCCCAATTCTTTGCAGGAAAACTCTTGCAAAAGGGCCGTTTGCACTTCTGAAGCAAGTATATTTGTAGATATTTGATCTTGGATGGACTGGAGCTCGTCAATTTTCTTTTGGCCGAGCCAGTTTGCCACGAACAAAGCGGTAAAGAAAATTACGGCAGTAATCAAAAAAGCCACAACATATTTTTTTGTATCAATTGTTTGCATAAAAATTATCTCCAGGAAACCTTCTTTGAAAAGACGGTGTTATATATGGCTTTTACGAGCCAGAACGGTACGATGAAACTATATATCGGAATAAAATAAATAAGATCAAATGACAAACGGAGTCTGCCTTCGGTGATGACTCGGGAAAGCACAATTATGCTCATTGAAAGAAATCCTACAACCAGAGCCAAAATAACAATTGAGTTGATATTTGTAAAGAAAAAATCAAATTTTAAAAAATTATTTGTACCGAAATCAAGGCCGATTGCTTGGTATCTTTGAAACTCATTCATCATTTTTAAAATAAAATCAAAAAGAAAGGCTCCGGTAGAATATATAGCAAAGATGATTGTCAATACGGCTACAGGCAAGGTCAGGAGCCCCAAAGTGCCGTATTCCTTCTTGAAAAACAAAGATCGGTAGTCAATCGAATTATTTATAAAACCATAAGTCCATCTTACCCTTTGACGGTAAAGCGCTTTTACATTTTTTGGAGCCACCGTGTGCACCATAGCGTCGTGAGCGTTGACGATTTTGTAATGATTTTTCTGCATACGGAGAGCATATTCCAGGTCTTCGGTGTGGTAGGCTTCACGATAACCGCCCAGTTTTCTGAATACTTCAGTGCGAAAAATTGAAAATGGTCCAGGAGTCACCCGCAAAGAGCCAAGATATGAAAGCATTTTACAAATAAATATTCCCCAAACGTATTCTACTGCTTGGACGGTTTGGATGATGTTTTTTGGTTTGTAGACTGCTATTGCCGGAGTAACCGCCATAACATCTTTTTCTTCGAAATGTTTTATTATGCGCGAAAGAGTTTCCGGTTCGACAAAGGAATCTGCGTCCAAACACCCGACAAAATCGCTGGTTGTCCTTTCCAGAGCGTAATTCAAAGCTGTGTATTTACCGCCATTTTCTTTTGAGTATATTTCAATCTGAGGATTCTTCTCAAATTGTTTTAAGACATTCATTGTGCCATCGGTACTTCCGTCGTTGACGATAATAATTTTAAGTTTGTCCTTAGGGTAATTGAGAGCCAATATGGAAAAAAGAGTGTTTGTTACAGTCTTTTCTTCGTTGTAGCATGGCACAATGATAGTGACAGACGGCCACCAATCGGCTCTTTTTATCCGTTTTTTTTCTGCAATCATGTGCTCCCGCTTTTCCAAGTAGGTTATGATTAAAAACACTTCAAAAAAAAGTGAAATAAACAGGGCAATATAAATGAAAGTGTTTCCGAGGGCTGGGAGCATTTTCTGTAATAGTAGCTGATATTACTTTAATTTGTTCATTATTTCAAGTGGTTTTACGATTTTGAAACAAGGCGTCACTCCGCTATAATGACATTATGAAAGGACATCTTCACCCCATTTCTCACATTGTACAGAGGACTGAAAGCATTTTTCATGAGCTTGGCTTTACCGTGGCTACCGGGCCGGAAATTGAGACAGAACACTACAATTTTGATGCTCTCAATATTCCGCCTCACCATCCAGCCCGTGATATGTGGGATACCTTTTGGATAAAGACGCGGACAGGCGCAGAACAAACACAGACAGGTGCGGAAAAAATTCAGCATAGTTCTGCGTCAGTTCCGCATAGTTCCGCGTTGCTTCGGACCCACACTTCTCCGGTCCAGGTTCGTTATGCGGAATCTCACAAACCCCCGATTCGGATTATTGTTCCCGGCAAGACTTTTCGCCATGAGGCGACAGACTCTACCCATGAGGCGCAGTTTTACCAGCTTGAGGGTTTGATGATCGAAGAAGGTGTATCGTTGGCCAATCTAAAATACGTATTGGAGTATTATTTTGAAAAGTTATTTGGCGAGAAAACTCCAGTAAGGTTTCGTCCTAGTTTTTTCCCTTTTACTGAACCGTCCGTAGAGATAGATATGTATTACAAGGGGAAATGGCTTGAGATTATGGGGGCGGGAATGGTTCACCCCAAAGTGCTTTCCAATATGGGTATAGATTCCCGCAAATTCAAAGGTTTTGCTTTTGGTGGAGGTATAGATCGCTTGGCAATGCTTAAGTTTGGCATCCCAGATGTTCGCATGCTGTATCAGGGCGATTTGCGTCTAATAAACCAATTTTAACTACAATGAAAGAGCACATGCAAAATGAAAATAGTGATATTGGACCAAAAGTAGATTTGAGAACTGTTTATGATGAAGACGCGAAAATTGCGGAAATAGAAAAACGTGAAAATTTTCTTCGCACGGTTGGTTTTTCTGATGAGGAGATTATGAGGTTAAAGGATAATAGGCCGACATTATATGATATTGTCAATGTTCAAAATACTTTGGATTCGTTGAAACAAATCGGTTTTACCAATCCCGAAAAGATGATCACCAGTTTACCAGCTATTTTGGGCTACAACATCGAGAACATCAAACAAAAAATCGATGACCTCAAGGTTCTCGGTTTTACCAATCCCGAAAAGATGATCACCAGTTTATCAGCTATTTTGGGCTACAACATCGAGAACATCGAAAGGAAAATAAGCGCTTTGGAAACAATTTTTAAACTTTACAGTATAAGAGTTGATGTCAAAGAATTTATTGAAAAAGATTTGTTAATATTGGGTGCAAAAATTGATAAGGTATGGATTATAGCAAGGGCGTTACGTAATCTTGGTATGAATCCAAGTGATATAAACAATGTGTTTCTTTCACGATTACGATCATCCAATATAACAGATACCACGGCGGCTCTTACGACCTTGTTGGCGGAGATGAAAAAGGACGTTATTCCAGCGGAAATATTCAAAGCTATTCGTGTTGCCAAAAAATTGCCTAAAGATGAAAAACAACAGATTATTGAGTCACAGAAAAGTTCTAAGTTGGCAAGACGATACAAACGAGGATATGGCAGTTAGCATTTTAATGCAATGAAAATATCATACGCATGGCTACAGGATTACTTTGAAAAACCGCTTCCAACTCCGGAAAAAATTTCGGATCTTTTGACTGAGCACGCGTTTGAAGTGGAATCAATAGACAAAGTGGCTGGCGACAGGGTGCTTGACGTCAAGGTGTTGCCCGACAGGAGTCATGATTGTCTTTGCCATATTGGCATTGCCAGAGAAGTGGCGCTTCTTGCCAATATCAATCTAAAACCAACTGTCAACAATTCGGAATTGCTTTCAGTGCCCGAATCAAATGTTTTGCGAGTAGAAGTGGATGATTCACACCTTTGTAAACGTTTTACCGCGCTTGTAATTGAAAATATAGAAGTAAAGGAAAGTCCAGGTTGGCTCAAAGATCGTCTCAAAGCTATCGGCCAGCGATCTATAAACAACGTGGTGGATGTCACAAACTATGTGATGTTTGCCATTGGTCAACCGCTCCACGCCTACGACCGTGAACTTTTGAAGGAAGCTGATGGTGGATGGAAAATTGTAGTGAGAAAGGCCAATGAAGGTGAGACGCTTTTGGCTCTGGATAACAAAGAATACAGTCTTAGAGGGGGAGAATTGACCATTGTTGACGGTAATACCGATGGGGTGTTGGGCATTGCGGGCATCAAAGGGGGAAAGGCAAGTGAAATTTCCAAACATACCAAAAACATTATTCTCGAATCCGCTAATTTTGAACCGGTAAATATTCGCAAGACAGCAAAAGCAATCGGACTTCGCACCGATGCATCCATCCGTTTTGAAAATGAAATCACACCAGAACTTACTGTGCTTGCGTTAAAAATAGCTGCGGACCTTCTTTTGGAAATTGCAAATACGGAAGAAACACGGATTGAAGGAATGGTCGATATTTACCCGCGCAAGGCATCGTTATTTAAAGTGGGTGTTTCACTTTCTGAAATTCAAAATATTTTGGGTATGGGTATTTCTCAAAAAGAAGTTGAAGATATATTTAAAAGGCGTGGCTACACGTGGAGTATGGTTAATCCGCGAGAAATCATATTGACTCTGGCCAGACAGTTGGTGGGAGTGCCATATAAATACGCTTCCAGTGTTCTATATGATGCACCCAGAACTTTCGATTGTTCTTCCTTTATCAATTATCTGTATGTGCAATCCGGAGTGGCGTTGCCTAGGATTACCGCGGACCAGTTTGTATTTGGGCAGTCCATTGAAAAAGATGAACTAAAACCCGGTGATTTGATTTTTTCCCAGTCATCTTCCTCCGATGAAGAAAAGGAATTTACTTTTATAGCCACCGGTGAAAAAATGCGACAAAAGGTAAAACACACAAAGACATTTGAATTTCTCCCCGGTACCGATGTGCCAGGCGGGGTTGATCACCTTGGCCTTTACGCGGGTGACAACAAAGTGATTCATTCATCAAGTGCAAGCCGGGGTGTGGTAGAGGAGTCGCTCGGAGAAACAAAAGCTTTCCAAAATATAGTAGGTTATCGAAGGATGCTTCAAAGCGAAGAATCCAGATTTGTCGTTGTCGTGCCGGCTGAACGATTGGATTTGCGAATCAAGGAAGATTTGATTGAGGAGATCGGAAGGATTTACGGATATGATAATCTAAAGTCAAAACCTATAAAACTATTCGAAGAAAACGTCGCTGTAAACAAAAAAGAGTATTGGGTAAATTCTTTCAAGAAATTTTTTGTTGACGAAGGTTTTTCCGAAGTTATTACATATGCATTTCGCAACAAAGGGGAAGTGGAACTTGCTAACCCCATAGCCAAGGACAAACCATACTTAAGAGCAAATCTAAGCGAAGGTTTGTCGGAAGCTCTTGAGTCCAACTCTCACAATATGGAACTTCTGGGTCTTACAGAAGTGAATATTTTTGAAATAGGAAATATTTTTACCAAAAAACACGAATATACTTCACTGGCTTTTTCTTCCAACAATCCTGATAAAATCAAAAAAAATATTTTTGAAAAATTTGGTTTTGAAATATCATTTGTTAGCAACGGTAAAATTTATGAAACAGATTTTGATAAAGTTTTGGAAGAACTTCCTGAATCAAGTAAACCTTTTGAGTATTCCGAAAATGATAATTTAAGTTTTGTGCCATTTTCGCAATACCCGTTTGTTCTGCGAGACCTAGCGGTGTTTGTGCCGGAAGGAAATAACCAAAACGAAATCATCGACACGGTAAAAGCCGAGTCATCGGGTTTACTGGTATCTCATCGTCTTTTCGATACGTTTACCAAAGAGTTTCCGGATGGCAAGAAGACTTCTTTTGCGTACAGGTTGGTATTTCAGTCAAAGGAGAAAACGTTGACCGATGATGAAGTCAACCCGATCATGGAAAAAACAGCCAAAATTTTGAGCAAAAAAGAAGGTTGGCAAGTGAGGTGATCTCTCGGTTGGACTCTCTAACCCAAACTCATAAGATCAGTTTTTCATGTTCGGGAAATAGGCCTAAATTTAAAGATTTTATACCATATTTTATCCACTTTTGGACCTTTCTTTTTGCCGTCCTTTTTGCTAAAATATGCTTGTAAAAGTTAGATTTTTTAAAGGTTTCGATGCCTCAAAAAAGAGGCAAATTTGTTTCTATATGGCTACTCCCAAAAAAGAAGAAAAAACCCCAAAAACCAATGGTTACAGTGCTTCAGACATTACCGTTTTGGAGGGCCTTGAACCAGTAAGGAAGCGACCGGGAATGTATATTGGTACTACGGGGCCAGATGGTCTGCACCACCTCATTACAGAGGTTTTTGACAACTCTCGCGACGAAGCGATGGGTGGTTTTGCCAATGACATCGAGGTGGCCCTTTTGCCAGGCAACCAAGTGCGAGTAGTAGACAATGGCCGAGGTATTCCTGTCGACGTACATAAGCAGACCAAAGTTTCAGCTCTTGAAACTATTATGACCACCCTCCATGCAGGAGGAAAATTTGGTGGGGAAAATAGTGGCTACAAAGTATCAGGCGGTCTTCACGGCGTGGGCGCATCTGTGGTGAACGCACTTTCTGTTTATACCAAAGCCGAAGTTTATCGAGATGGAGGTAAGTATGTGCAGGAATACAGTAAAGGAAAAAGAAAAGCTGCAGTAAAAAAGGTTGAATCATCAAAGTTGAACGGTACCATCATTACGTTTCAGCCAGACCAGGAAATTTTCCCAGACACCACTTTTGAATTTGGCCGCATAGTGAACCACCTTCGTCAGCAGGCCTATCTTGTAAAAGGACTGCGAATTACCGCCATTGACGCGCGTGAATACAAAGGAAAAATAAATACGGATAATGTTTTCTTCCTCAAGGAACTCGGGCTAGAAGTGCCGTCCATGTCATTTTATTTTGAAGGAGGGTTGCTCTCTCTTGTGAAATTTTACAATCAAACCCAGAAGCCTATCCATAAAAATATTTTTTATGTTGAAAAGAAAAATGAAAACTATGAATCCGTAGAAGTTTCTCTCCAGTATGTAGATGACATTGTTTCCCGTGTTGTGCCTTTTGCCAACAATATTTATAACTCTGAAGGGGGCACTCACGTCACCGGATTTAAAACGGCGCTCACACGCTCACTCAATGCCTACGCGCGCAAAAATAATCTTATAAAAGAAAGTGAAGACAACTTTACCGGTGAAGATGTATTGGAAGGTCTGACGGCGGTCATATCGGTCAAAATCCGGGAAGTCCAGTTTGAAGGACAGACAAAAGCCAAACTTGGGACTGTGGAAGCAAGGGGATTGGTAGAAAGCGTCTTTGGTGACGCGTTTTCGGCCTTTCTAGAGGAAAATCCTGATGATGGTAGAGCTATCATAAACAAGGTGGTTTTGGCCCTAAAGGCTCGCAAAGCAGCCAAGGCGGCCAAAGACTCTGTCCTTCGCAAAGGTGCTCTTGAGGGGATGACACTCCCGGGCAAGCTTGCTGATTGCCAATCCAAGTCTGCAGAAGAATCGGAACTATTTATCGTTGAGGGAGATTCTGCCGGGGGCACTGCAAAGATGGGACGCGATCGCCGAATCCAGGCAGTGCTTCCTCTCCGCGGAAAAATACTAAACATAGAACGCGCTCGTCTCGACCGTATGCTCGGAAGCGAACAAATCAAAAATCTTGTTGTGGCACTAGGCACCGCCATAGGTGATACTTTTGATATTTCAAAATTGAGATACCACAAAATTATCATTGCCACAGATGCCGACGTTGATGGCGCTCACATCCGCACGCTCCTTCTTACATTGCTTTACAGATTTTTCCGACCGCTTATTGATTCGGGCCATATCTATATCGCCCAACCGCCACTTTATAAAATTAAAAAAGGAAAAGAAATTTTCTACGCATACTCTGATGAGGAAAAAGCAAAGATAATCGGAAAAGACGCAGGTTTGGCGGAGATTGAAGAAAGTTCCGAATCCGTATCTGGTGAAGATGAAGAGAAGTCGCTGGGCGAAGGCGAGGAAGATGCTGAGCATAGCAGTGCGAATGTAAAGAAAGGAACTAGGATATCCATCCAGCGCTACAAAGGTCTTGGAGAAATGAATTCGGAAGAACTGTGGGAGACCACCATGGACCCGGCAAGAAGAATTTTGAAACAAGTGAATGTAGAAGATGCCCGTGAGGCGGACAAAATTTTTGACACGCTTATGGGGTCGGATGTTCCATCTCGAAAATCTTTCATCCAATCCAACGCCAAGCTTGCGAATTTGGATATATAGTTAAAACAAAAATCTGCCGAACTAATAAGCTCGGCAGATGTGGTTCAACCGTCAATCCCGACCCACTTAAGGTCGCGGAAAAGATCCGGTTTCAGGTCGAAGAACGTTTTTCCTTGGGTGGCTTTTATGCAACAACTTTCACACTCGTCCAATCTTGAGGAGTGCAAGGGTAAGGAGATGTTACCCCTCAATGAGAATTGTTTCCAAAGAGAAAATCTTTTTCTTTTTTCTTGGCCCTACAATGAACATGTCGTTTTACCTGAGGCGATAAAACAGTTCATGGTTGGGATGACCTTTCAGTAAAAATTTTTCAAATATTAGTATTCTCAAATAAAAATTAAAAAAATATAAATTAAAAATGTATTACTTCCACTACAGTATACTGTAGTGGAAGTAATACATCATGTAAGTAGGTAAACTTTAAATTTATTAAATTAGAAAATTTTTAGATTTTTGTGAGGTCTTCTAACTCGCGGAGGAAGTATTCCATACAGCAATCTTTCAATTTCGTCAGCCAACTTGCCTTTTTTGGAGATTATTGAAATGGTTTCTTTGTATTTTCCAGCATCCATTGCAAGTGAGAATTTTGCGATAGTGGTTGGGCTAAGATGAATAATTTCAGAGATATTTTCGAAGGATATGTTCTTTTCCAGCATATAAATCATTGTGATTCTCTTTGCAAACATGATTTTTTCTGTTTTCGTGAATAACTCTTTCATTACCGAAAGGGAACGTGAACGGTCATCTGCCTCTTGAAATGTCTTGGCAAATTGAGTCATTATTTTGTTGAAAACTTGCTGGTCTATTTTCTTTTGAGATATATGTGGCATGTTTTTGTTACGAGTGACTATATATTACACTACAGTATACTGTAGTGTAATATATAGTGTCAAAGCTAAATACTGCTGGAATTTTTGCAAAAGTTATTTAAAACTCTTTGGTTTCGCCATCGGCAATGGTGACGAAATTGATGCCGACTTTGTCCAAAATCATGGCTACCATTCCGGCAAATCGGACAGGGTCTTTGTACATAGCGTCGTGGACGCCAAAGGCAATTTTAGGATTGATAGTTCTGGCGTATTCTATTGCATCGGAAATTTTCATCCAAGGTCCTGCGACTGGAAGAGCCAGAATATCTACCGGAATTCCTGGGTCGTAGAAAGCATCACCTGGGTAAAATAGTTTTTCACCTATCATATAGCCTGTATTTTCCACGGGAGGAATGGTTATGTAAATTTCCGCGTGAGTGTCTCCGTAGCCTTGTATCAGTATTCCACCGACATCCGTTTCATCTTTGTGAGCCACAATTTCAAATGGAATGCTCTCCTTTGCCAAGAGTGTGGATACAGCAGTATTTGTGATAACACGGGCAGACGGATTGTTCGCCAGTACTTTTTTTAAGGAATCTATATGAAAATGGTCGGCATGCTCGTGAGTAATAAGCACCGCCGAAATGCCAGTGACCTCGTTTTGCCCCGTAGTAAAGTTTCCCGGGTCTGTGAGCAGTTTCACTCCTTTGTCTTCAATGACCAGACAACAATGTCCAATTTTAGTTATGCGCATTATTTTTTATTATTTATTTCTTCTTTAAGTTTCTTTAGAAAATCATCCAAGCTCATGGTTTCCTGTTTGCCGGTGTCACGTGACTCCACGGTGACGGTCTTTGCTTCTACTTCTTTGTCGCCAATGACAATCCAGTAAGGTATTTTGTTGTTTTTGGCATCGCGAACCTTGCCACCAAGATTTTCATCGGCGTCGTCAAAGACGGCGCGAATACCGCTTTCTCTAAGTGTTTCAAAAACTTTTTTACCATACTCATTGTGATTCATTCGAACAGGAATAATTTTCACATGCACTGGGGCAAGCCAAAGAGGGAAGGCTCCGGCATAGTGTTCAATCAAGATACCAAGGAATCTCTCCGGGGAACCGACGATGGCGCGGTGAATCATCACTGGAGTCTTCTCCGATCCATCGGAGTCGGTATATTTGAGCCCAAATCTTTCAGGCATAATAAAATCTAGTTGAATGGTAGAGATCTGCCATTCACGGCCGAGTGAATCTTTGGAAATCAAGTCCATTTTTGGTCCATAGATGGCAGCTTCACCTTCCGCTCTTATGTAATCGATTTTGTTTTCGACAAGAAGATCTTCAAGAATTTTTTGTGATTTTTCCCAAACCTTTGGTTCTCCAAGATATTTGTCCGGTTTTTTCGGGTCCCAAAGAGACAGTCTGATTGAATATTTCATGCCGTAAGTTTCCATAGCTTTTTTCACAATACCCAAGACGGCAAGGAACTCATCTTTGATTTGGTCTTCTCTGCAGAAGCAATGTCCGTCATCTTGGGCAAAAGCACGTAGGCGGGTGAGACCGTTCAATTCTCCCGGTTTTTCATCTCTATACAGATTGGCAAAGTCGGCAATCCTCACCGGTAAATCTCTGTAGCTTCTTGGCTTTGAAGCATATACCTGGGTGTGGTGCGGACAGTTCATCGGCTTCAAGTAGTACTCTTCTTTTGTGTAATTGGAAACGACACGGAACATATCTTCCTTGTATTTATCATAATGACCTGAAACCTTGAATAGCTCCGCTTTATTGATGTTTGGAGTATGAACTTCTTCATAACCAATAGCCGTCTGCAGTTCATTTGAGTATTTTATAATCTCGCGTCTTACAGTAGTGCCTTTTGGGGTATAAATGGGAAGACCTGGGCCAACGAGCTCGGAAAAAATAAATAAGTCTAGTTCCTTCCCGAGTTTTCTGTGGTCTCTCTTCTTAGCTTCCTCTTGCTGTTTTTCGTATTCAACCAATTCTTCCTTAGTGTTGAAAGCCAGACCATAAATACGAGTGAGCATTTTGTTATTCTCGTCACCACGCCAGTATGCCCCGGCTAGTCGCGTCAATTTGAAGGCGTCCATGGAAACATCTTTCATGTTTTCCACATGTCCGCCACGGCAGAGGTCTGTAAATTTGCCGGAAGTATAAAAAGTTATCGGTTCTCCTTTTGATAAAATTTCATCAATTAGTTCAAGCTTGTACGGATTGTGTTTAAAAAATTTCTTTGCTTCTTCTGGTGAAACATCTTTTTTTTCAAAGCTTGTCCAAGTGTTGGAAAGTTTTTTCATTTTCTTTTCTATGTCTTTGAGCGCGTTGTCCGGCAGGGGAGAAGAGAATTCAAAATCATAATAAAAGCCGTTATCAATGGCTGGGCCGATAGAATTTAGAGTATCAGGGTAAAGATCTAGCACGGCAGCCGCCAAAAGGTGGGCTAGGGAGTGACGTAGATGTTCTAGTTTTATGTCAGACATGGCCTAAATATAACAGAAAATAGATTTTTTGAAAAAGAAAAATAGTTTCATAAAGGCTAAGTCTCGAATGTGATTATGATTGTAAATTCCCGAGGAATCGCCCTAAAATAGGTCACCGAGGACTTAGCAAAAGTATTTTTCTGGTGAAAAATCTTTTTCCCATACCTCGTCCCGCCTTTGCGGGACTCCGGTCTTGCGAAGCTCCAAGTATTCGCTTCTCACCTTAGTTTCAAATTCTCAAGGCTAAGCCTCGATGCCTTAGGTCACTGACGATAAATTCCCGAGGAATCGCCTAAATACAGGCCCTCTAATTGTGTATCCGAATAGGTCACCGAGGACTTAGCCTTAGTTTCAAATTCTCAAGGCTAAGCCTCGATGCCTTAGGTCACTGACGATAAATTCCCGAGGAATCGCCCTAAAATAGGTCACCGAGGACTTTAAGCCTCGATGCCTAAAGGCAAGGCGAAACCTCGAGAATTTACAAGGCTTTGGCCTTTTCGGCGATGAGACTGATGTCACCGTTTCTTTTGGAAATTTTGGCAAAAATACCAATGCATTTTTCCTTTTGAAAAAGATCTTTAAATTCGACCAATGTGCGCGGGAAGACGACCAACTCTATTGATCCTGTCATATCAGTAAAACGAGTAAACAGCATACGTTCGTTGTTTTTGGTAACGACATCTCGCACTTCTTCCACAAACCCTGCTATGGCCACGCTGGCTCCCTCACGAGGACTTGCCAGCACCTCTGCAATTGTCACTCCCTTGCCTTTAATTTTTTCTTGATATTTGTCCAATGGATGGCCGGAGATATAAAGGCCAAGCAGTTCTTTTTCCCAGGCCAGTTTGTCTTCGTTGGTGGCCGGTGGCGTAGGGCGGAGAGAAATGTCAGGAGCAGATTTTTCTCCCGCAATACCAAACAAAGAATCTTGATTTTTCGGACCCTGCATTCTTTCTTTGTGATATTCCAAAAGGAATTCCAAGTTGCCAAGAAGCGAACCGCGTTCGCCCAGGTCATCCATGGCGCCACATTTGATAAGCGCTTCAAAAGATTTTTTATTTAAATTGCGATCCTTGATGCGGTCCAAAAAATCTGCAAGTGAAGAAAATTGTCCATTCTTTTTGCGTTCTTTGACAATATAATCCGCTATGCCTTCACCAAAATTCTTGATGGTAGTTAATCCAAAACGGATTTTGTCTTCTTCGCCTTCCTTGCGGACCACCGAAAATCCCTGATAACTTTCGTTTACAGACGGAGGAAGAACAGGAATCTTCATACGCTTGCATTCGTTTATGAATTCACCAATTTTTTCAATGTTTCCGGAATCAGCCGTCAGAACTGCGGACATATAAATAGCGGGATGATGTGCTTTGAGATAAGCGGTCTGATAGGCCACGAGGCCATACGAAGCCGCGTGAGCCTTGTTGAAACCGTATCCTTGAAATGGCTCAAAAAGTTTCCACATTTCTTCCGCTTTTGCTTTTGAAAGACCGCCATGTTTTATGCATCCATCTACGAAAATAATGTGTTGTTTGGCCATTTCTTTCGGAATCTTTTTACCAACGGCTTTGCGAAATTTATCCACTTCACCCCAAGTGTATCCGGCGACATTGATAGCGGTCATAAGCAAATCATCCTGGTAAACTAGCACTCCATAAGTGGGGGCCAAGAAATCTTTCATTTTTGGGTGTTTGTAAATTATCGGCTTTAATCCGTGCTTGCGGGCAATATATTCATTTATATTGTCCATTGGTCCCGGACGGTAAAGCGCTACCATGACATTGATGTCGTCAATGGTTGTGGGTTTTAGGTCTGTCAGATAACGCGTCATCCCGTCGCCGTTTAATTGGAACAAACCTTCTGTTTCTCCGCGCGACAAAAGTTCAAAAGTTTTTTTGTCATCAAGAGGAATTTTTGTGATATCCAATACGGCGTTTTCGATTGCTTCAATGCGCTCGATCGTATCTGCGATGATGGAAAGATTTTTGATTCCCAAAAAGTCAAATTTCAACAAGCCCGCTTCTTCAATGGAATGCATATCATATTGGGTGATGATTTTTCCTTCTTCTTTTGAATCAAGCTGAAGCGGTGTGTAGTTCGTAAGCGCCGTTGGAGCGATGACGACGCCGGCGGCATGGACAGAGATGTGTCGGGCGCATCCTTCAATTTTTTTAGCTAAATTTATTATTTCCTTTGTGTCGGTTTCGGTGTCGTAAGCCGCTTTGAGTTCTGGCACCAGTTCAAAGGCATGATCTATGGTCATGGGGAATCCTTGTGAACCCATTGGAATAAGTTTGGCGATTCTGTCTCCTATGGTGTAAGAGTAGCCGAGAGCGCGGGTAACATCGCGTACGGCCCCACGCGCCATCATTGTGCCGAAAGTTCCCACTTGCGCCACTTTGTCTACTCCATATTTTTGTCTGGCATATTCTATTACCTCGTCGCGACGGTCGTCGGCCAGGTCAAGGTCAATATCGGGAGGGGACGGGCGTTCGGGATTGAGGAATCTCTCAAAAGGAAGATTGTATGTAATTGGGTTCACCGTAGTGATACCGGTCAGAAAGCTGATCATAGAGCCGGCCGCTGAACCTCTGGTGTTTGTGAGGATTTTGTTTTCATGAGCAAAGCGAATAAGGTCTGCGACAACAAGAAAATATGGTTCATAACCCTTGGCGCCTATAATTTCCAGTTCATAATCTATTCGTTTTTGAATTTCTACGGAATTTTCTATGCCGTGAGTTATCAGTCCTTCCATTGCCAATCGCCGTAGCTCTGCCGCGGATGTTAATCCCGACTCTACCGTGAATGAAGGAAAAACCCATTTTCCAAGATTCAGCTTAAGATCACATCGGTCAATAATTTTCTGAACGTTTGCGAGAGCTTCCGGTAAATCGGCAAAAAGTTCGTTGGCTCTTTGTTGGTTGATAAATGAAAAATCTTCATTTTGTTCGGTATCGGCGCGTTCGCGAATGCCCCCATTCTGAATGGAGAGAAGTGTTTCCCTTGCGGTTTTATCTTCCGGGTCCAGGTAGTACACATCGTGGGCCGCCACAATGGGAACATTTTGTTTGTCGGCAAAAGCGACAAGTGCTTTCATTCGTCCCTCATGGCCTTCTATTTCATGGTGGTGTGTAACTTCAATAAAAAAATCGTCACCAAATATCCTTTTGTACCATTTTGTTATCTCTATGGCTTTGTCAGGTTCACTGCCTCGTAAAATACTGGCAATTTCTCCTGAAAAAGAAGGTGAAATGCATATGAGCCCTTCGGAATATCTTTCCAAAATTTCTTTGTCGATTCTGGGTTTGTAATAAAAACCTTCAAGATGAGCCTTTGTGACAAGAGCAATTAAATTTTTGTAACCGGTTTCATTTTTCGCCAATAGAATCAGTCTGTGTCTGACGTTGTCTATTGCAGCTTGTTTATCCGTTCGACTTCGCAATGCGACATAGGCGTCTACACCGAGTATCGGCTTAATTTCTGCATCCAGACATTGTTTGTAGAATTCTATGGCGCCATACATATTGCCATTGTCTGTCAAAGCTATGGCCTTCATATTTTCTTTCTTTGCTCGAGAAACAAGTTCTGGGATTTTTGGCAAAGCATTTAGCAGGCTGTAATGACTATGAACATGCAGATGAGAAAAAGGCTTCATGGCAGGCATTATACCTCATCGGGTGGTGAAAGTTTCATTGACGGTGAATATATTCAATTATCTGTTTATAATTTTGAAAAATTGAGTCTATGGTGCTTGATTTCACCGCTTTTATTGAAACAAGATTACCAATTTGGAGTATAATAAAGTGGAGATGAAATACCATAAAAATCATTACGGTTTTACTCTTGTTGAGCTTCTTGTCGTTTGTGCCATTATCGCCATTCTTGTCGCTGTTATTATTCCAAGCATCAATCAATCGCGTGCGCGAGGTCGTGACGCTCAAGTCCGCGCTCAAGTTCAGACAATAAAACTGGCGCTTGCCAGAGCGGCGGCCGCAAATGTCAGCGAGACATATCCGGGCACAGTCGGCACTTGGTATTGTCTGACTACCACCACTGGGGCTTGCTCCAACTCTTCGTTGAACGCTAATGAGTCAAATACTTTAAACACCCAGCTCCTTCCATATTTTCCCGGTAATGTTTACCCGCAGGCTCAGGGTGCCGTATCTGGGCAATATCGTTACAATGCTTATGTGTACAACCCGTATGATGCCGGCATAAAAATTCCCGGATACAATGGTCCGATTTTGCTTTGGTGGCAAGAAAAAACTATACAACCAGCTGATTGTAACGGTACTATTTTTGTAGGAACCGGAGTGGATGCAGGATTGAACTATTGCTACGAAAGACTTGCTCAATGAGGCAAAACTACGCAAGCGTGAATGGAATTTTGGGAATTGATGAGGCGGGCAGAGGGCCATTGGCCGGGCCTGTCGCGGTCGGGGCTGTATATATTCGACCAAAAGCAAAATTATCGTTTTGCGGTTTGAAAGATTCCAAACAACTTTCGGCTATTGCAAGAGAAGGATGGTTCAACAAAATAAAAAAGTGGCAAAAGGAAAACAAATTGCGATATTCAGTATCCCTTGTTTCCCATTCCGTCATCGATAGGGAAGGCGTAGTTTCGGCCATTGATCTGGGTATTAATAGGTGCTTAAAAAAAATTATTGTCCCGCCAAACAAAACTCAGGTGATGCTCGACGGCGGGTTGGGAGCTCCAACACGATTTATTAATCAAAAAACAATTATTCGGGGCGATGAAAAAATCGCCGTTATTGCATTGGCTTCAATAGTGGCAAAAGTGACAAGAGACAGACATATGGAAAGAATGTCACTAAAATATCCGAAATATGGTTTTGAAATCCATAAAGGATATGGCACATTGAAGCACAGGAGGGCAATCAAGAAGTTCGGTCACTCCCGGATTCATAGAAAAACTTTCACGGTTTCCTAGGTTTAATCTTTTAACTTTTTTGGTCACCGATTTAATTCCCGAGCAATCGCCTTAATACAGACAATTTTAGGTCACCGAGGACTTAGCAAAAGTATTTTTCTGGTGAAAAATCTTTTTCCCATACCTCGTCCCGCCTTTGCGGGACTCCGGTCTTGCGAAGCTCCAAGTATTCGCTTCTCACCTTAGTTTCAAATTCTCAAGGCTAAGCCTCGATGCCTAAAATACAGGCCCTCAAGGCTAAGCCTCGATATCTAAATGCAAGGCGAAACCTCGAGAATTTAAGGCTGAGCCTAGAATACATTGTAACTTGTGTTTTCTGGCTCATCAGGTATACTCAATTCACTATGGTTGTACGAATGCGACACACGAGATCTCACACGGGAAACCGTAGATCTCATCACAGAATAGCTACCGTCAGGGTAACCAAGGACGAAAGTGGCACAGCCCACGTTCGTCATCGTATGAACCCAACGACGGGTAAATATCGTGGCCGTATGGTCACGGACGTTATAAGTATCAAAGCGAAAAAGGCGGCAAAACAAAAGGCAAAAGCTTCGTCAGTAAAATAATTTTTTGTAGTTTCTTCGCCATATGGCAAACCGGCACCTTGCAAGATCAGTGGTAATGCAGACACTCTTCGAATGGGACTTCGCAAAACGATCCCGTGAAGAGGCATTTGGCATACTCAAACGAAACAAAGATGAGTTTGCTCCAGGGGTTACCGAAACATCCTTTATGGACGGTCTTTTGGAATCCGTTTTGGACAAGCAAAAGGACATTGACAGCATCATTACCAAAGCGGCACCCGATTGGCCAATTGAAAAAATATCAGTGATTGATCGCAATATTTTGCGATTGGGTCTTTCGGAATTGCTCTTCTCCGACGCAGAACAAGTGCCACCAAAAGTGGCTATCAACGAAGCCATTGAGCTAGCAAAATCATTCGGTGGAGAAACATCGGGTAAATTTGTAAACGGAGTCCTCGGCGCAGTCTACAAAGAAATGGGGGAACCCGGCAAAGACGAAGTTTCCACCAAGAAAAAAACAATCAAGAATATTCCAGATGACAAGCTGACCATCGAAGACCTAGGTGGGGCTCTGGTTTATTCTATTTATGAAGGTGTCATATATTTGGCTTTGGTTCATGATGTCTTCGGTCACTGGACTCTTTCAAAAGGAAAGCTGGAAAATGGCGAGTCGGTGAAAGACGGGACAACACGAGAGATAAAAGAAGAGATTGGTATTGATATAAATATTGAAGAAGATTTGGGGACAAACGAATACATTGCATTTCATCCGGAGAAAGGTAAGCTGAAAAAAAGAGTTCATTACTTTCTTGCAAAAGCGGACTTTCAGCCACTGACACTTGAAGCTCACGAGTCTCGTGGCGGATTGACTGACGCGCAATGGTTCCCGGTAGAAAAAATCGGCGAACTCAATTTTTATGACGATATCATGCCGTTGGTGACCAAAGGCATTGAAATGATGGGAAAGAAGGAAGTTTAAAAGTTTTGAAGTTTGTAAGTTTTTAAGTTATGGCCACAAGACTAGAGAATCTAAAAATATATCAGATGGCGCGTGAGCTGGAACTTCGGGTTTTTGAATTAACGAAAAGTTTTCCAACCGCAGAAAATTTTAGAAGCATAGATCAATTGCGCCGTTCGTCTTCATCTGTTACCAATAACATTGCTGAATCTTATAACAAGAAGTCAATAAAGGATAAAATAAGAATTATTAATGATATTGTTAAGGGTGAAGCAAACGAAACAAGGTCTAATCTTGAAATGTTTCAAGAAAAGAAGTTTTTCAAAGACCAAAATCTGATTGATAGATACACAGAACTCATAAAAGCAGTCAGCGGATATATAGCATTTCTCAAAACTTCTCAACTTAACAACTTATCAACTTAAAAACTTTTTTATGGACGGTTTTAATCAATTTGAAGAACGAATAGGTGTGATTTTCGAAAATAAAAACTTGCTCAAGCAGGCGTTTGTTCATCGTTCATATTTAAATGAAAACAAAGAATTTCCTCTAGGCCACAATGAACGTCTGGAGTTCCTCGGAGACGCAGTTCTTGAACTGGTGATTACCGACTATCTTTACACCAAATACCCCGAGAAAAACGAAGGAGATATGACATCGCTTCGCTCTGCCTTGGTCAACGCCACCGCTCTTCATAAAGTGGGTGCCAGATATTGGTATCAATGACCTACTTCTGCTCTCCCGAGGTGAATCTAAGGACCTTGGGCGTGCTCGTCAGTACATTCTTGCCAATACAATGGAGGCATTGATTGGCGCCATTTACCTTGACCGTGGATATGATATGGCCAAGAAATTTATTTATGAATTCATAACTCCGCTTTTGGACAAAGTGATTGAAGACGAAAGCTGGATTGACTCCAAGAGTTTATTCCAAGAAAAAGCCCAAGATCATGCAGGGGTAACTCCCGCATATCAAACCTTGAAAGAAACTGGTCCCGACCACGACAAGCATTTCACAGTCGGCGTGTATTTGAAAAATGAACTCATTGCTCAAGGCGAAGGGGATTCCAAACAGGAAGCGGAGCAGGCAGCAGCTCACAATGCTCTCAAGGCAAAAGGTTGGAATAATTGATTTTCTCAATAACAGAATCCACATTATATTTTAAGCGCTAAATAGTGCTATAATTTTATATATAAATTTTAGTCGACCGACATTCCATGCTGCTTAAATCTATAGAAATATCCGGATTCAAGTCTTTTGCCAAGAAAGATTCTCTCACATTCAATACGCCAATTTCGGCAATTGTCGGTCCAAACGGTAGTGGAAAGTCCAACGTTGCCGAGGCATTTCGCTTCGTGCTAGGCGAGCAATCTATCAAGAGTCTTCGCGGTAAAAAGGGTGAAGACCTTATATTCAATGGTGCCGGGGAAGGGGCAAGGGCCAACAGAGCTTCGGTCAAGGTGACATTTGATAATTCCCAGAAAATTTTTGCTTTGGATTTTCCAGAGGTGCAGATAGAGCGTGTGGTTCATCGTGATGGCATCAATGAATATTTGATAAACGGCTCACAAGTGCGTTTGCGCGACATCATTGAGCTTCTAGCGGGGGCGCACATAGGCTCATCCGGTCATCACATAATTTCTCAAGGTGAAGCAGACAGAATTCTCAATAGCTCTCTGCGTGAACGCAGGGCGATGCTCGAAGACGCTCTTGGTCTAAAAATCTATCAATATAAGCGGGCAGAGAGTGAGCGTAAACTAGATAAGACATTAGAAAATATTCAGTCTGTCGAAAGTCTACGCAAGGAAATTGCTCCACATCTTCGTTTTCTGAAAAAACAAGTTGAGAAGATGGAAAAAGCAGTGAGTATGAAGGATGAACTCAAGAACCTTTCTCGCGAATATCTCAAACGTGAGGATACTTTCATACAAGATTCAAAAAAAGCCATTATGGATGAACGGAAGCCTCTTTCCGACAAAAAATCCAACCTTGAGAGTGAAATGGCCAAGGCCAAAGAAGTATTGGAGTCGTCGAAGAACAAAGACGAAAAAAGTGACAAAATAATTGCGCTTGAGACAAGTATTCGCGATGCGCGAAGCGAGAAAGACCGATTACTCCAAGAGATGGGCAAACTTGAAGGAGAGATTGCATCCGAGCGCAGAATTCTTGCCAAGCAGAAAGAGATTCTTTCTTCAAATGAACACAAGACGGTTGCGCTTCGAGATGTGGAAGATCTTGTTAAGAAGATAGACGTGTCAATTGTAGAAGCCGAAAAGAGTGTTGATATTTCTTTTGTAAAAAACACGCTCAACATTTTGCGTTCCACCCTGAATGATTTTATTGGCAGTAAAAAAGAGGAGACCAATGACACGGTTGTGAAAGAATCAGAAGCCGCTCTTGTTGCACTCGGTAAGACAAAGACGGAAACTGAAACAAAACTTTCAGTAATCAAGACAAAGGAAGAAGAGCTTCAAAGAGAGTATCAAAGTCTTCAAAAAGACATAGAAAAAGCCAAGGATTCTAGCCGTGATGCGGAAAAAGCACTGTTTCGCATAATGTCAGAACAAAACGAGGTATCGGGAGCATTGGCGCTCTTACTTGCACGTGAAGAGGGTCTGCGTACTGTAGAAGAAGATTTCAAAAGGGAACTGGAAGAGTGCGCAATGCTTGCGGGGAGAGGGGTGTTGGACTTTAAATCCTTCGCTCTCGCTCAGGACAAACCCCCCGAGGTCACGAGAGGTTCGCAGGAAGAACGCAGACGAAATATTGAGAAAATCAAGATTCGTCTTGAAGAGGCAGGACTTTCTGGAAGTGGAGAAATAATGAAAGAGTTTCAGGAAACATCGGAGCGCGATGCATTTTTGGAACGGGAGCTGACAGATCTTGATAAATCAGCAGAATCTCTCCACCAGCTTATCGTGGAGCTGGGCGAAAAACTTGATATTGAATTTAAGGAAGGAATAACAAAAATTAATAAACAATTTGGCGAATTTTTTGCGTTGATGTTTGGTGGAGGCAAAGCCATACTCAATGTCATCAAAGAAAAAAAGAGAATAAAGAAAGAGACAGACGATCTACTACTGACAACTGACAATGAACAAGAAGAAGAAATAGTTGAGGACGAGGCAACCGAAGATGGCATAGATATTGAAGTGTCGTTGCCAAGGAAGAAAATCAAAGGATTGGCCATGCTTTCTGGTGGGGAGAGAGCTCTCACATCTATAGCGCTTCTTTTTGCAATATCGCAAGTAAATCCACCGCCATTTATCATTCTTGATGAAACGGATGCGGCGCTCGATGAGGCAAATTCCAGAAAATACGGCGATATGGTGGAAAACTTGGCCAAATATTCTCAACTAATTTTGATTACGCACAATCGCGAGACGATGTCGCGAGCAGGTGTGATTTATGGAGTGACCATGGGAAGTGCTGGGGTTTCCAAAATTCTTTCTATTCAATTTGAAGAGGCGGTAGAAGTGGCCAAGTAGGTCGACAATAGGTCACCGAGGACTTAAATTCCCAAGGAATTGCTTTAATACAGGCCCTCAATTTTAGGTCACCGAGGACTTAAATTCCCGAGGAATCGCCTTAATACAGGCCCTCAAGGCGAAACCTCGAGAATTTAAGGCTAAGCCTCGATGCCTTAATTATCCTTCACAAAGCTCAGGATTAAGAAAAATATAGTCACTTCGCTCCTTATTTTTCTAAACAAAAACAAAATCAAGAATTCTTTTGTCCAAATCTGCGGCAATTAATTTTATGCGGACTTTATCGCCCAGAGTGTATTTCTTTTTGGTTGCAGTACCTACCACCGCATAGTTCTTTTGGTCTAGAACATAATTGTCATCGGTCATATTGCGGAATCGCACCATTCCCTCGGCTTTGGTTTCAGTTTCTTCCACATAGACGCCCCACTCTGACACACCGGAAATAGTAGCGTCAAATTCCTTGCCTATGTTGCCAAGCATAAACTCAACTTGTTTGTATTTGATTGAAGCGCGTTCTGCATCAGAAGCGGCAATTTCTTTTTGCGTTGCATCATCTGCCATTCGCTGGTAGGTAGCCATTTCGTCGGGATCAACTTTACCTTTATTTAGAAATCTGTAGAGCAATCTATGCACAAGTAAGTCTGGATATCTGCGAATGGGTGAAGTGAAGTGAGTGTAGTAGGTGAAGCCCAGACCAAAGTGGCCAATATTGCGAGTAGAATAAACCGCTTTCGCCATTGAGCGAATAGCCGCTGTTTTGATAAGAGATTCCTCCGGCTTTCCCTCCACTTGCTTAAGCAGTTTGTTCATATCAGCAGCCGTGATTTCGCCATCTTCGGCATCAAGGTCGTAGCCAAGTGCTTTGATAAAAACCCCCAAGTTCATTATTTTTTCTTTATCAGGCTCATCGTGAATACGATAAATAAAAGGACTTTTTGATTTGGTATTTTCAATTTCTTTATACATATATTCCGCTACCGAGCGGTTGGCCAAAAGCATATATTCTTCAATCATCTTGTTCGTATCCTGACGGATTTTTTTGTAAACACGAATGGGCTTGCCATCGGCATCCAGTTCAAACTTCACCTCGTCGGTTTCAAACTCAATGGCGCCGTTTTCAAATTTTTCTGCCTGAAGTTTCTTTCCAATTTGATTCATTATATTTAACTCGTCATAGTAGAGACCTTTCTTGGCATCTAGAATAGCTTGCGCTTCTTCGTATGAAAATCTTTTATCAGAGTGTATGACTGTCTTGCCGTACCACCTGTCGTGAACCTTTCCATTGTCATCAATGACAACAACAGTGGAGAAAGTAAAGCGTTCAACATCTTCATTCAAACTGCATAAGTCATTGGACAAAATTTCCGGCAACATCGGAATAGTGCGGTCCACAAGATAGACAGATGTTCCACGTTTGCGAGCCTCTTTGTCCAGAATTGTGCCTGGTGTGACGTAGTGAGATACATCGGCTATATGTATTCCAATTTCATATTTGCCATCAGATAATTTCTTGAAAGACAAAGCGTCATCAAAGTCTTTGGCATCTGCCGGGTCGATGGTGAAAGTAAGGGTATCACGGAAGTCTTTGCGTTTGGCAACCTCGTTTGCCCAGTCGGCTTGTTTTTCCTTGGCAATGCGCGCAGCGTCCTCTTCTACTTCTTTAGGAAATTCATCTTCGAATCCTCGTTCAAGGATGATGGCTTCCATTTCCACATTGTGGATACCTTTACGCCCGAGTACCTTAACGACCTTACCCTCCGGACTTTTCATGGGGTCTTTCCAGCTGGTCATTTCCACCTGAACTTTATCTCCGTCCTTGGCTCCTTTGGAGTTTGAAACGTGCACAAATATGTCTTTGTACATACGCCTGTCGTCGGGTTTGAGAAAAAAGAAATCTTTTGTTTGCGTCAAAGTTCCTACAAACTGTATTTTGGCGCGCTTGATTATTTTTATGACCTCTCCTTGTCGTCTTATATTCTCCTGAACAGGCAAAATTTTTATCTCCACCTCATCATTATTTAATGCGGTTTTGAGGAGCGGTGTTTGAATTTCTATATCATTGGGTAATCCTTCCACAGTGAAATAGCCGACTCCTCGGCCACTGACAGTTATTGATCCCGTGTATGTCTTTTTTTCCTCCATTAAGAAATTTTGTCTAATATATCAGAAAACCTGATACTTCGCATCTTAGTTGACCACGTTTGGCTATTCTGTTAATATGTGCACCACATGTTAAAGATTCGATTACAGAGGGTGGGACGCAAACACGAACCGACGTTTCGTGTCGTTTTGACTGACTCAAAAAATAGCACCAAGAGTGGGCGTTTTCATGAAGTTCTTGGCTCTTATGACCCTCGTAAAAAGACTGAAGTTTTTGAGGGAGAACGTATCAAAGAATGGATGGGGAAGGGTGCTAAAGTTTCCGGTACTGTGCACAATCTCCTTGTTTCTCACAAAATAATTTCAGGGAAGAAAATAAACGTTCTTCCTAAGAAGTCACCGATATCAAAAGTCAAAGTTGCAGATGAAGTTCAGGCAGTTGATAAGGTGGCCGTAGACAAGGGGGAAACTGAAGCCATCGCGAAAGAAGTCGTAGCGGAGGCAGCGCCATCGGAAGTTACGGCAGAGCCGGTAGCCAATCCTGAAATAAAAGACGAAGTTGTTCCAGCTCCAGAGCTTCCGGTTACTCCCGAAGGAACTGAATAGATTATCGGTAGGTCACAGAACAACGCAAAATTAAATTTTAGGTCACCATTAAATTCCCGATTAGGTCACCGAGGACTTAAATTCCCGAGGAATCGCCTTAATACAGGCCCTCAAGGCGAAACCTCGAGAATTTAAAGCTAAGCCTCGATGCCTTAGGTCACTGACAATAAATTCCCGAGGAATCGCCTTAATACAGACAATTTTAGGTCACCGACTTAGTTTCAAATTCTCAAGGCTAAGTCTCGGATTCAGCTCAATTTTTGTTTGATATTTTGGCTAAATATATTTATACTAAAGTTGTACAGACAGAATGATTAATAATAGATAACGCGCGACACAATATGGAAAAAGATGTACTTTTTTTGGAACAGGTGGTTAAAGCATTGGTAGATTATCCTGATGATGTGAAGATTAACAGAGCGGTAGATGAAATGGGGGTGTTGATCACTCTCGATGTGAACTCTGCAGATATGGGCAAAATTATCGGTCGTTCCGGTAATACCGCCAAAGCTATTCGTACTCTACTTAGAGTAGTGGGTATGAAGAACAACGCAAGGGTTAACTTAAAAATCAACGAGCCAGAGGGAGGAAGGGGTCCTGGTATGGGAAGTGGTGTCGGAACCGGCAGTTCTTCTCAAATGAAAGATTTTGATCAGGCTGTTGAGGATTTGAATCTTTAGCCAACAATTAGTTCGAATAGTAGGCGCGAAAAACGTCACGGACCTAAACTGAGTCCGTGACGTTTTGATTTCTAGTGCTAGTACCTTTTCCCTCTGTGTCTAAACCAGTATCTCATGTGCGCGCGTTTTTTTGTGCGCTTGATATGCCATTTGCGATGGCAGGAAGTAATACGAACCTTAGAAATCTTATTGAGTCTCAATGTTACTCCATGAAAGAGTGAACAAGGTCATCCAATTTCCAACTACGAATATAGAGCCGTTTCTATTTAGAAATTATCATTGCAAATACCGACTGTCAATGATATTTTGTTTTAATGAATTTTCACGTCATCACACTTTTTCCAAAGTCTTTTGAATCTTATATCGGCGAATCTATAATCAAGCGCGCCATAGAAGACAAAAAAATAAAAATAAAATTTTATAATCCGCGTGATTTTACTCTGGATAAACATACCCGAGTGGACAGGCCACCTTTTGGTGGGGGCCCCGGGATGGTCATACAAGCGCTACCTGTAATCAAGGCAATTGCAAAAGCAAAGGGTAAAAATAAAAAAGTAAAAATTATTTTCTTGAATCCAGAAGGTAAGCAATTTACCAATGCCTACGCTTCTAAAACGGTAAAAATTTATAATGATGTGATAATTCTATGTGGCCGATATGAGGGAATAGATGCAAGAGTCAAGAAGGTTTTTAAAACGGATGACATCTCCATAGGACCTTTTGTGCTCACCGGAGGAGAATTGCCGGCAATGTTAATTATAGATTGTATGGCACGACAGGTAAGGGGGGTTCTTGGAAATTTTGATTCTTTGGAAGAAAGGCGTGTATCGACTTCAGAGGTATATACACGGCCGGAGGTTTTTGAATATAAGGGTAAAAAGTACCGCGCACCCAAGGTCTTGTTGTCAGGGCACCAAGCGAAAATAGAGGAGTGGAAAAAACGACAAAAAAATAAAACTGACTTGTAATTTTGCGAACGAAGTGTAGATTGTTGGCAGACCATTTTCTTTGGAGGAGTGATGTCTTACTCAAATCCGACCCGAGCAGCGAAAAAGCTTGTCAAGGAACACCCGGACGAAGTTCTCGATGTGCTCCTTGAACACCCGTTCTGGCCTGCGCAGATTAAACCGGACATTCTCTACACAAGGCGCAGCGACGATACTGATGGGTATGATAATACTATTGCTGTCGACATCGGTAGCGGTATTCGTGCAGGGGATGCCTATGTAGAAGTGCAATCGAAGTTTGATCCTGACAGCATTACGATTGGGGTGCACTGTTTCCGAAGTGGTATTGGTGGCGGAGGGAGTCCCAGGGTCCGAAACGCCCTTCTCTTTCTCGCCCTAGCCATTGAACTCGACAACCGTGACTATCCTCAAAATGCTACCCCAACCTAAGGGGTAGCATTTTCATTGGGTCTGGATTACGAAATTGTGTTAACCAGAAGCAAGGTAGGTATGGCTGTGGATAACCTCTTGACTCATAGCAAACGGCGAGTACAATGACCACCACTTCGGCAAGATTGAGTTATGGCTATAAAACGAAGTTAACAGTTGCGAGTTAACGCCCTTCGACAGGTTCTCCTCGAACCTCTCTCAGGACAAGTTTTTAATTCTTGCTCACTAAGATTTAACAGTTTCATATTTTTATTAGTACCTCTGGAAACAGAGACGGAATTTTGTTGTTTATTCTTTTTTATAAATATAAAGCACTACCATGCAAACAAAAACTGCAAAGCGAGAGAAAAAGTATTTTAGCAAGTTTAGAGAGCCTCTCACGCAAATTCCGAATCTGGTGACGCCCCAGATAGAATCATTTGAATGGCTAAAGAAGGAAGGTTTGAAAGAAGTGTTTCAAGAATTTTCTTCAATCAAAGACTTTTCTGAAAAAAAGTTTACTTTGGATTTTGTCAGTTTTGAACTTTCCGAACCGAAATACGATGAGTATTATGCCAAGGAAAATAAACTTTCTTATGAAGCGCCTCTCAAGGTAAAAGTCCGTCTTGAAAACCATATAGTAAAAAGCATCAAAGAGCAGGAAATCTTTATGGCTGATTTTCCTCTTATGACATCGCACGGAACTTTTGTGATTTCGGGTATTGAGCGTGTCGTGGTGCCACAACTCGCCAGAACATTCGGTATCTCATTTACCCTTCAGGAAATTCGCGGGCGTAGACTTTTTGGAGCAAAAATTATCCCATCCAGGGGCGCTTGGATTGAAATTGAGACAGACGCAGAAGGCACTATTTTTGTGCGTATAGACAAAAAACGCAAGTTTCCGGTGACCACGCTCTTGCGCGCATTTGGCGTAAAAAACGACAAGGAGATTTTGGATTTGTTTGCAAAAGTTGAAGGCGCCAAACCGATGATTGAAAAGACTCTTGCAAAAGACCACACAAAGTCGCCGGATGATGCTTATGTCGATATTCACAAAAAGCTACGCGATGGCGACTTGGCTACAGCAGAAAACGCGAAAGAATTTTTTGAATCAATCTTCGGCACGGAGCGTTATGACCTTTCAAAAGTGGGTAGATTCCGCTTCAACAACCGTTTTGATAAATCTATGACCGACAAGGAGATGGATCGTCGCACTCTCTCGCTCGATGATTTGGTAACTATTGTTTCTCACACGATTCACCTCAATGTCACTCCCGGTTCTGATTCAGACGATATTGACCACCTCGGTAGTCGCCGAGTGCGATTCGTCGGAGAAATGTTTCAGCAGAAGATCCGTGTCGGTATGTCGCAGATTAAGCGAAATGTACAAAACCGCATGTCTACTGTAGATACCGATGTCACGTTGCCTGTGAATTTCATCAGTCCCAAACCATTGCAGGCCAGAATGAAGGAGTTTTTTACCACAAACCAACTCTCACAGTTTATGGCCCAAGAAAATGCTTTGCAGGAAATTGAACACCTCCGTACTTTGTCGGCATTGGGTGCAGGAGGTCTCAACCGCGCCCGCGCCGGATTTGAAGTTCGCGACGTGCACCCGTCTCATTACGGCCGTCTTTGCCCGATTCAAACACCGGAAGGTCCAAACATTGGTCTTATTTTGCGCTTGGCCACTTATGCTCGCATAAACCACTTCGGCATGATAGAAACTCCGTACGCAAAAGTGAAAAACGGAAAATTGACCGGAGAAATTGAATTTTTAAACGCCCTTGAAGAAGAAAAATTCTATATCACACACGCGGCTACTCCTTATGACGCTGACGGAAAAATCACCTTGGAAGAAGTGGAGGTTCGTTTTGAAGGGAAACCAACATCAATAGAAAAAGGGAAGGTGGATTATATGGATGTCGCCGCCAACCAAGCATTTTCTATCGCCCCTTCAATGATTCCTTTTTTGAATCACGATGACGCAAGCCGAGCTCTTATGGGATCGAACATGCAACGCCAGGCGACCCCATGCATTATCCCCGAAGCTCCGCTAGTGGCTACCGGTATTGAAGGGGCGGCTGTTCGTGACACGGGTAGACTTATCGTGGCGACAGAAGCCGGCACGGTGACGCATTTGGATGGTAGGAGAATTTGCGTGAAGAACGACAAGGGTAAAGAAAAAGAATATAAACTTGTGACTTTTTCAAGAACAAATGGATTCACGGTATTTCACCAACGTCCGTCTGTGGAGCTTGGAGACCACGTAAAAAAGGGTCAGGTATTGGCCGATACTTCTACATCTGAGCACGGTGAAATGGCAATCGGGCAAAACATACTGGTTGCCTTTATGAGTTGGTCCGGGTCAAACTATGAAGACGCAATTATTGTGTCGGAGCGTTTGGTAAAAGAAAGTAAATTTACATCAATCCATCTTGAAGAATTTGTGGTTAATGTGCGGGAAACCAAACTCGGTCCGGAAGTCACGACTTGTGATATTCCAAATGTCGGAGAGGCAAAACTTCGCAACTTGGCGGAAGACGGCATTGTCCGTGTGGGAGCGGAAGTTCGTTCCGGAGATATTCTTGTCGGAAAGATTACTCCGAAGGGAGAAACCCAACTTACTCCCGAAGAAAGACTTCTTCGATCTCTCTTTGGTGAGAAAGCTCGTGATGTCAAAGATACCTCAAAACGTATGGAGGGAGGCAAGCGGGGCAGAGTGATTTCTGTTCAAATTTTCTCGCGTGAGAAAGGAGACAAACTTGAGAGTGGAATAATTAAACGCATACACATTGAGGTAGCACAGTTGCGCACTGTCTCCGTGGGGGACAAATTGGCAGGACGACACGGCAACAAAGGAGTCATTTCTCGCATCCTGCCGGAAGAAGATATGCCGTATATGGCCGACGGGACTCCGATTGATATTATTTTGACACCCTTGGGTGTGCCGTCCCGCATGAACCTTGGACAGATTCTTGAAATGCACCTTGGTTTGGCGGCGCACACTCTAAACTACCAAGCGATCGTTCCTCCTTTTATGGGAGCGACCGATACCGAAATAAAAGAAGAACTTGTAAAAGCGGGTTTCGCATCCGACGGCAAAATGACTTTGTACGACGGCAGAACCGGACAGGAATTTAATCAAAAAGTGGCAGTCGGATATATGTATATATTGAAACTTCACCATATGGTGGAAGACAAGATTCATATGCGTTCCATTGGGCCGTATTCTCTTATCACTCAGCAACCGCTAGGAGGCAAGGCTCAGGGAGGAGGTCAACGATTTGGAGAAATGGAAGTGTGGGCGCTTCTCGGTCATGGCGCGGCATACACGTTGCGTGAAATGCTCACCATTAAGTCAGACGATATTTTGGGACGATCGGCAGCTTTTGATGCCATTGTAAAAGGTGAAAAGATAACTCAACTCAATACACCGGCGTCGTTTAGCGTGCTTCTAAACAATTTGCGAGGTTTGGCTCTTGATGTTCAGTTGGAAGAAGGATCTGGGTCGACAGACGAAGAAGAATCAGAAGGTTAATTCATATTTATTTAAATTTTTAAATTATCACTATGGAAACAAAATACACAGAAAGAAACAAGGAACGCCAAGCAAGTGCTTTTGGCGCGCCTCGTGGTCCACGGGGGAAAAATATGAGTGCTGTTCCTTTTGATTCGATCAGTATGAAGCTTGCAAGTCCTGAACGTATCAAGGAATGGTCTTCAGGAGAAGTCACCAAACCTGAGACTATCAACTATCGCACCCAACGCAGTGAGCGAAACGGTTTGTTTGACGAAAAAATATTCGGTCCGGACAAGGATTACGAGTGTTATTGCGGTAAATACAGAGGTATTCGCTACAAGGGTATCATTTGTGAAAAATGCGGAGTGGAGATAACTCGTTCTATCGTTCGTCGTGAACGTATGGGCCACATTGAACTTGCCACTCCCGTGTCGCATATTTGGTTTTTGAAATCAATGCCATCAAGACTTTCCCTTATAATGGGTATTCCTTCTGCCGATCTTGAAAAAGTAATTTATTTTGCCGGTTACATCATCACCGGAGTTTCCGAAGCAGAAAAAACCAGAATTCTTAAAGATCTTGATTCGGAATACAAAACAAAAATTAAAAATCTTCAGGATGAGAAGTCCAAAGAAGCGCTCAAGGAATTGATGACCAGCGCCAAGCGCGATATTGAGTCTATTGTTGTTGGCAAGGTATTGGATGAAGTCCTATATCACGCGTATTCAATGAAATATTCCACTTTGTTTGAGGCGGGGATTGGCGCTGAAGCAATTTATGACATTCTCAAAAATGTAGATTTGCAGAAGTTGTTGGTAAAACTAAACGAAAGTACCGAGAAAGCAAGCGCGCTTGAGACTCCCAAACTCAACAAACGAATCAGTCTTGTTCAACAAATGATAAAAAGTGGGGTTCGTCCGGAATGGATGTTCTTGACCCGTATTCCGGTAATTCCTCCAGCCCTAAGACCGATGGTGCCTCTAGATGGCGGTCGCTATGCCACTTCCGATGTCAACGATCTATATCGTCGCGTTATCAACCGTAACAATCGTTTGAAAAAACTAAAAGATATTTTTGCGCCGGATGTCATTCTTAGAAATGAAAAAAGAATTCTGCAGGAAGCAGTAGATGCTCTCATCGACAACTCTATTCGTCATGGAGGCGCGGCAGGGTCTCAGGGCAATCAACTTCAACGAAGACCCCTAAAATCGCTATCAGACAATCTCAAAGGTAAGCGAGGTCTGTTTAGACAAAACTTGCTTGGTAAACGAGTGGACTATTCCGGCAGATCCGTGATTGTCGTAGGTCCAGAACTTCTCATTCATGAATGCGGGCTACCAAAACACATGGCACTTGAATTGTTTAAGCCGTTTGTCATATCTTCACTTCTAAAAAAGGAGTTGGCATACAACATACGCGGTGCCAGTCGTCTTATCGAAGACGGAATTCCCGAAGTTTGGGCAATTCTCGAAGAGGTGATCAAAGGCAAATATGTTCTATTGAATCGCGCGCCGACTCTTCACCGCCTAGGTATTCAGGCCTTTAAACCGGTTTTGATTGAAGGTAATGCCATCCAAGTGCACCCGCTTGTTTGTACCGCATTCAACGCCGATTTCGACGGTGACCAAATGGCCGTGCATGTTCCACTTTCCGAGGAAGCCCAGATGGAAGCAAAGGAAATTATGGCCTCCGATAAAAATATATTGAAACCCGGAAATGGAGAACCGACAGTTGTGGCAAAAATGCTTGATATCGTTCTCGGATGTTATTGGATGACCAAGCTTGTGGAAGGTGAAAAAGGCGAGGGTAAATTCTTCAGTTCGCCGAATAGTGCCATAACAGCTTTTGATTTTGGAGAAGTGGGTCTGAGGGCTTCAATCAAAGTCATCGGGACCGATAGCTTGAAATACAAACAATTTGAAGGAAAATTATTTGAGACGACTGTTGGTCGGCTATTTTTCAACAGTGTTTTGCCTTCTGATTATCCGTATATCAACGATGTCATTGAACGTAAAAAAATGGGGGTGTTGGTTGATGATCTTATTGAACGATACGGTGTGAATAATGTCCCGTCTATTCTCGACAAAATCAAGGCATTCGGTTTCAAATACACCACTTATTCGGGAATTACCTGGGGCATCGATGATGTGAAGATTCCACAAGGCAAAGATCCGATCATCAAAGGGGCTAAAGAGAAGTCGGAGGAAGTAACCAAACAGTTCAACATGGGTCTACTTTCCGAAGAGGAACGTTTGAGAAAACACATTGAGGTTTGGCATGAAGCCAAAAGTGAGGTGGAAAAGCTTGTCCCAGACACCCTTAATCCAAATAGTTCAGTCTTTGACATGCTCAAGTCAGGCGCCAGAGGATCGGTGTCACAGCTTACCCAAATGGCCGGTATGAAAGGTTTGATTACAAATACCTCAGGAGAAACTATAGAATTTCCGATTGTTTCTTGCTCGAAAGAAGGTTTGACTCCTCTTGAATATTTCATCACCACTCACGGTTCTCGTAAGGGTCTTACCGACACCGCTCTCAATACAGCCAAAGCCGGGTATCTGACTCGCCGACTGTTCGACGTAGCTCAAGACGCTATTATTACCGAAGAAGATTGTGGCACCAAAGATTTTATCGTAATTAGCAAAATCAACGCGGTAGGGCTTGAGACATCACTGGCAAAAAATATCAATGGTCGCTTCTTGGCTGCCGACGTTACTGCAGAGGATGGCGAAGTGCTTTTCAAAAAAGGCCATCTGGTTACCAAAAAGGATTCACAACTTATCGAGTCAAAAAATGTAAATAACGTTTCTGTCCGTTCACCACTTACCTGTAAAACTCTTCAGGGAGTGTGCGTGAAGTGCTATGGTTTGGATTTGGGCAAACACACCGTTATCGATGTGGGAGAAGCGGTAGGAACTGTAGCGGCACAAGCCATCGGAGAACCAGGGGTACAGCTCACAATGAGAACTTTCCACGCCGGTGGTACCGCGTCTGTCGGAGGGGATATTACCTCAGGTCTTCCTCGTGTGGAAGAAGTGTTTGAAAATCGTACTCCAAAGAACCCGGCTATTGTTTCTCATGTCGATGGTACGGTGACGGATATTATTAAAGAGGGATCGGATAAGACGATTGTTATTTTGCCGGATGAGAAATCAAAAGTTAAGGATAAGGTTGAATATTCTGTAAATGCCGCGCGCATGATTCTCATCAAGAAGGGAGATTCGGTCAAATGTGGAGAACTCCTGACTGACGGATCTGCTGATGTGGACGAACTCTTCAAATATGCAGGGAAAGAAGTCGCTCAGAATTATATTATTCGTGAAATCTCCAAGCCTTACGAGCTACAAGGAGAAGCGGTGTCGCGAAAACACATCGAGGTTATCGTAAAGCAAATGTTTTCTCGCAGTAAAGTGAAAAATGCCGGAAGCAGTGGTCTTGTGCACGGTGATGTGGTAGACGCGTTGGAATTGATAAAGACTCAAGAAGAGGCCAAAGAGAGCGGAAAGGAAGCAATCACAGTGGAACCCACCCTTATGGGAATTACGGAAGTATCCCTTTCACGAAAGAGTTTCCTTTCGGCCGCATCGTTTCAACACACTACACGTGTTCTCATCGCCTCCGCGATTAGAGGTGTAAACGACAAACTTGTAGGTCTCAAAGAAAACGTTATTGTCGGACGTCTTATTCCGGCAGGTACTGGTTTCAAAGGAAGTGAAAAATTTGAGATGATAGAAAGAATGGAAAAGTAGAAGAAGAGGTTTCTCGGTCGCTGTTTTGGTTTTTTGGAAAATTGGATATTAATAATTTTCTTAAAAATGTCCTCATCTTCATCTTCTGTAGAAAAAATAAAGGAAAAACTTGACATTGTAGATGTCGTCGGCTCATACATAAAACTCGACAAAGCCGGCGCGAGCTACAAAGGAAAGTGTCCATTTCACAACGAAAAAACCCCGTCCTTTTTTGTTTCGCCTTCACGAGGAACCTATTATTGTTTCGGTTGTGGCGCCAAGGGAGATATCTTTACGTTTGTGGAAGAATTTGAAGGCCTTGATTTTGTCGGTGCTTTGAAACTTCTTGCCACCCGAGCGGGTGTGACTTTGGAAGATTTTCCGAAGAAAGACGGCGACCTAAAAGAAAAACTTTTTGCGATTTTGGATGAAGCAACCAAATTCTTTGAAAACGGTCTCAAGGGAGCGACGGATATCCGCAAATATTTGCATAAACGCGGGTTATCCGATGAAACAATCGCGTCTTGGAGAATCGGGTATGTGGCAAAAGATTGGAGACTTTTGTATACTCACCTAAAAGAAAAAGGGATATCCGATGCCGATATGCTTTCTGTCGGTTTAATCAAAAAAACCGACAAGACAGTGGAAAGTGGAGCGGGATATTATGATGTTTTCAGAGGGAGGATTATGTTCCCAATATTTGATACTTCGGGAAGGGTCATTGCCTTCAGCGGAAGGATAGTGGAAGATGACCCAAACGCGCCGAAATATCTTAATAGTCCGGAGACATCGCTTTTCAATAAATCAGAAACATTATATGGACTCGATAGAGCAAAATTGGCCATTCGTAAAAAGGATTATTCCATACTTGTGGAAGGCCAGCTCGATATTCTGATGTGTCACCAATCCGGCTTTGATAACACAGTAGCTTCGTCTGGTACGGCAATTACAGCTAAACATTTGGAAAAATTAAAACGTCTTTCCAATAGAATTATTCTTGCTTTTGATTCGGATAAGGCCGGTTTTGCCGCCGCCAACAAAAGCTCAGTTTTGGCTCTTTCTCTTGGTATGGAAGTAAAAATTGCGGAAATGCCCAAGGGCAGTGATCCGGCTGAACTAATCTTAAGTGATGTTTCATTGTGGAAGGAGTCTTTGCGCGGAAGTAAACACCTAATTGATTTCTATATGGACAGGCTTATAAGCGCAAATACCGATAAACGAGCGTTGGCGAAAGAAATTGAAAAAAAAGTTTTACCTTATATAGCCCTCCTAAGTAGCGCGATTGAACAATCACACTTTGTCAGTCAGGTTTCCAAAAAAGCTGGTATAAGGGAAGAGGCCATTTGGAATGATCTCAAGGTTTTGCCGAAAGGTTTGCCGGATATGAGCAACACGGAATCCGACAAAAAAATAATTGTGGATGCGGAAGTATCCGTAAGAAAGAATTATATAGATCGGCACCTTGCAGGTATTTTGTATTGGCAACAGAACGAAAAAGAAGCCTCTAGTAAAAAAATTATCAATAAAATCATTGATGAACTCACCAGAATTAAAGGAGATGGGTATCAGAAAGAACTTTTAAAAAAATTTAACGACAAAAAGGATGAGCTTATTTTTGAAGTTGAATCTTATTATCAATCACCAAAAATGCTTGAGACCGGATTGAACGAGCTATTGGAGAATTTTGAAGAAGATAGTTTGCGCGACGAATTTGTAGAAGCAATGGGGGAACTAGAGATGGCAGAAAAATCACACGACGGGAAAAAAGCGGAGGTTTTGCTAGCAAAATGCCAAGTTATATCGACCAAACTTGCAGAATTATCAAAAGAGCGCGCGAAGGAGGCATTGTAGACAAGCAATTATTATTTTGTACAATTAACCCACTTTTATGACAAAAAAAACAAAAAAAATCACAAAAAAGAGTCGAGCCTCCAGGAGAGCAAGCAATGAGAAGGCGCGAGCGCTCAAGTTGGCCAGAACGGTAAAACCAAAAGGAAACAAAATTTTGAGAAAAGGCGTTAAAGGCAAACCCCAATCAAAGAGAAATCAAAAAAAACTTGAAGAAATCGAGGTCAAGACACAGCGACTACTTGAGCGTGGCCGAGCCCGGGGTTTTGTAACTTATGATGAAATCCTCAAGGAATTTCCGACAATTGAAGACAACATCATTCTCCTTGAAGAATTGTATGAAAAGCTAAACACCGCAGGAACCGATATTTTGGAAGGGGGAGGGTTGCTCGACGTGCCACACGAGGAAGAAAAACTTCCGGGCAAAAAATATGAATATGGAAAAAGCGAATCATCATATGATTCCATCCAAATGTATCTCAAGGAAATCGGTCAGTATCCTCTTATTTCCGGAGGGATGGAAAAGGAGTTGGCAAAACGCATTGAAGCCGGAGATATAGAAGCCAAAAATTTATTGGCAAGAGCTAATCTTCGTTTGGTAGTTTCAATCGCCAAGAAATACGTCGGTCGCAGTCCAGACCTGACACTTCTAGACCTGATTCAAGAAGGGAATCTGGGTCTCTTCAAGGCGGTAGACAAGTTTGACTGGACCAAAGGATATAAGTTTTCCACTTACGCTACGTGGTGGATTCGCCAAGCCATTACCCGCGCCTTGGCCGATCAATCTCGCACAATTCGTGTACCGGTACACATGGTGGAAACAATTGCCAAATACAAACAAGTGGTTCGCAGGCTAACGCAGGATCTTGGTCGTGACCCACTGCCCGAAGAAATTGCCACGGAAATGAATCTCGATGTGGAGAAAATTTATAATATTGAAAAAATTGATCAAGGCACCGTGTCATTAGAAAGCCCGGTAGGGGATGAGGGTGACGATGGCAAGAGTAAGTTGGGAGATTTTCTTGCTGATGACAAGATATTATCGCCGGACAAAGAATCTTCGCAACGCATTATTGCCGATCAAGTGAGAGAAATATTAAATGATTTGCCGGTCAAAGAAAGAAAGATTCTTGAAATGCGCCACGGTCTGATAGATGGTTTTACTCATACCCTTGAAGAAGTGGGCAAAGTTTTTGGCGTCACTCGTGAACGTATCAGACAGATAGAAGCCAAGGCTCATGAGAAAATCCGCCAACACGAAAAGATAAACAGACTGAGTAATTATTAAAAGTCAGGACGCCCGTTGAGGCGTCCTGTTTGTAAACTGACGTGTTGCCAAGATTGTCAGCATACCCTGATTACTCTTTGGTCTGGGCTCAACTTGAGTTTTATCGGATTATTGGGTTGGAGTTCATTGAAGGCTACTCCTTTTCCATTGGCCCACGTAATGATTCTGGTCGGTTTTTCACCTACTGTCGTCTCACTAGTGCTAACATCAGGCCACAAGATAAATATGTCGTTTTCCTTCAATTCCGTGACGGTAAGGTAGCCGATGGGTGTAACTTCTTCGTGGTGACCGATAAAATGCAGTCGGCCACCTTTGTCGATTGCATTTAACCCGAACATAGCGTCGTTCTCACCATCTGGTGTGTTATCCTCCAACACTTTTTTGACCTTATGCAAATCGTGCCCGTCGTGGATGAACCTATCTCCAATAGCAAGTTCGTGGAATTTCATGTTCATCCCTCCGTGAGAGATTTTGTTTGTACTGTCCTTGTTTTAATATACAACTATGACTATGTAATATCAAATTCAACACTATGGTTTGAAATTGAAAGTTTTGCTGTCGTGTTACAATGTCCCAAATGATATCCCAGGCATTCAAAAAGGCATATAAAAATCTAAATAAGGAACAAAAAGTGGCCGTAGATACGATTGAAGGGCCGGTAATGGTCATCGCCGGGCCGGGGACAGGTAAGACTTCCATACTGACACTTAGAATTGCAAATATTTTGCAAAAAACCGACACTCCGGCCAGTGGCATTTTGGCGCTTACTTTTACGGACTCAGGCGTTCACTCGATGAGAAGAAAACTTGTCGGATACATAGGTCCGTCGGCATACCGTGTCCACATCTATACCTTTCATAGTTTTGCCCAAGAAATTATTTCAAGATATCCGGAATATTTTCCTCGCATTATTGGCGGTGTTGTGGCGGGGGATAGCGAGAGATATCGTATTCTTGAAGAGGCAATTTTGTCCAAACCTTTCGAAATTATCAAACCGTTTGGCAAACCGGCACTGTACGTCCGCCCAGCTCTAAAGGCTATTGAAGATCTGAAGCGTGACGGTGTCAACGCGAGCATGTTTGAAGATATTTTGACAAAGGAAGAGAAAGATATTCTTTCAAGTAGTGATTTAAAGCACACTAAAGGCCGATTTAAAGGCAGTATCAAAAGAGAATATTCCGAAGCGTTGCGTAATAATGCAAAAAATAAAGAATTGGCGGAGCTGTATGACGAATATGAGAAGGCTCTTCACGAGCAGGGTTTGTATGATTATGCCGATATGCTTCTTGAGTTAGTGGGTTCGCTTGAGAAGCATCCGGATCTTTTGCGAACTTTACAGGAAGAATACCTTTATGTATTGGCTGACGAGCATCAGGACGCAAACAATTCACAAAACAGAATTTTGGAATTGCTATCCGACTATCGTGACACGCAAAACTTATTCATAGTCGGAGACGAAAAGCAGGCAATCTACAGGTTTCAGGGAGCATCGCTTGAAAATTTTTTGTATTTTCAAAAAAAATATCGTAACGCCACTGTAGTATTTTTGGACAGTAATTATCGTTCCACTCAAACAATTTTGGACGCATCGCACGAATTGATGATCTCTTCTGGTACTGATCCGAAACTACGACCAAGACTAAAAAGTACCATGAAAAATGGCTCAACAGAGCCACCAATCAGCATTATCGATTTTGAAACCCGTGCGGATGAAGAAATTGGAATTGCAAATGATATAAAATTAGCGATTAGTAGTGGCACGTTACCAACCGAAATTGCGGTACTTGCTCGCACCAATGCGGAAATTGTCTCTATAGGAAGGGCACTCGAAGAAATGTCCATACCAGCCACCCTTTTTACCGATGACGATGTCCTCTCCGACAGAGAAATTGCTAAATTGCTTCACCTTTTTCGTTCTATTGTGTCCCCAGATAATGACGAACTGGTTGGTAGTGTGTTGTTTGTAGATTTTCTGGGCATTCATCCTGTCGATGCGGTGAAAATCAACAGATATGCCTTTGAACACCGCGTTTCTCCACTGGAATTGCTATCGAGCGACAAACTATCTAACGAACTTACTGACCCAAAGGCAGTCAAAAGTTTTATAAAACACTTTACAAATTGGATAATCAAGGCAAGAAATGAAAGCGCTATTGACTTGTTCCTTACAGTGATAAGCGAAACGGGGTTTCAAGAATATTTGTTAAAGAAAAAAGAATCTTTGGAAAAAATTGAAAAATTAGCAAAGCTTTATGATGAAATGAATGTCTTTTTGACCGCGCACAAAGAAGCGACCCTAAAAGATTTTATGGATTCTCTGGATTTGCTAGTCAAACACGGTGGGTCCATTTCATTTTCACGACGGTCACTGGGTGCACAAGGAGTGTCCGTAATGACCGCTCATAAGTCAAAAGGTTTGGAATGGCAGAGAGTATATATAGCCAACGTTTCCGATACCGTCTGGGGCAATCGCCGAAGTGTGGGGAAATTTCGGTTGCCGGAACCATTCGACGGAGCCGAAGAAAGTGAACGCAATGAAGACGAAAGAAGACTTTTCTATGTTGCAATGACACGAGCAAAGGAGTATGTAATCATCACTTACGCAAAAACTGATGCCAGAGGAAAAGACAAGCTTATTTCGCAATTTGCCGAAGAACTGCCTTCCTCGCTTGTAATAAAGAAGTCAGGAGAATCCTCATCAAGTAACGATCGCATTTCACGAGCGACAGCAGTTCATGACAGTGACGCTAGAACTGTTTTTGACAAGGAATACTTGCAAAAAATATTTTTGGACCAAGGGTTAAACGCTACAGCTCTAAATAATTATCTTGATTGCCCCTGGAAGTATTTTTTTAAAAACCTGGTGCGTTTGCCCGATGCGCCGGAGCCATATTTGCACTATGGAAATGCTGTTCACTCGGCGCTCAAAGCTATGGGGGATTCAAAACGGGATGGCAAGAAGTTTACCGAAAAGGATTTTTTGAAAGTATTTGTAAGTGATCTGCATAGACAACCACTTTCAAAAAGTGATTTGGATTTTTGCATAAAAAGAGGTAAGAAAAATCTGCCAATCTATTTTAGAGCAAGAAATAAGGAGTGGCACAAAAACTCTTTTACTGAATATGCCATTGAGGGCGCGCACATTACTTTACCGGATAATGTCGAAATACTTTTGCGAGGAAGATTGGATAAATTGGAGATTTTGGAGGGCAATAAAGTCAATGTGGTTGATTACAAGACGGGTGGTTACAAGAGCAGAAACGAAATATTGGGTTTGACGCAAAGTTCTGACGGCAATATCAAACGTCAATTGGATTTTTACCGTTTATTGCTGTCGCTTCATGATCAACGCCGACCGGGGGAAGCCGGTCATTCCGATAAATATGAAATGGTAAGTGGCACCATTGAGTTTGTGGAACCGGATGAAAAAGACAGACTTCATAGTGAAGTTTTTTTGATGACCGATGAAGATGGAATGAAAATCAAGGAAGAGGCGGTTAGAGTGGCGCAAGAAATTCTTTCGTTTTCGTTTTGGAATCAGTTTTGTGACGACCCTAAGTGCGAATACTGTGCATTAAGAAAGGCTATGGCATAGGATTGCTGTCATTGCTTCATACTTTGAAGATTGTTGTTTAGGTTGCTCATTTCAGGCGAAATATGGTTTAGTGCTCCGTCTATCAGTGATTTGAGGACATCGTATGACTCTGCGCCGGCAAAAGATATTTTTTCTCCATTGGGGCCAAGAAGTACGCTAAATGGAGTGCCTTGCGCGCCGGCATTTACCGCGTCCAGCGATTCGGAAGTTATTAGGTCAACGTACTTATCTGCCGATAAACAAGTATTGAATGAATTTACATTGAGGTCGATGTCCTTTGCAATAATAGGAAGTTGGGCAGGGTCCAGAGTGTCATTTGAGCCAGTGCGGTTAAAAATCTGGTCCGTGTATTCCCAGAACTTGGCATTGCCACCAAACTCGTTGGCGCACTCCATAGCTTCCACTTCATTGGTGGCTTTTTTATGGAGTGATGGAATGGGGTATTCACGATAAATCCATGCCACTTGACCGGTTTTTCCGTAATGGTCGATTATTTGACGCATGGTCGCATAAAATTCCTTGCAAAAAGGACATTCAGGGTCAGAGAATTCAATGATTTTTATGGGAGCGTTTGGGTTACCTAGTATATGGTCGGTGGCTGTTACCGGCTTTACATTGATTTCGTTGATTGAGCCAGTACCGGAATTAATACCCGATAATTGAATTGTTGGCGGAGTATTTTTTGAAAAATAAATACCAGCGCCAATCATAATCAAAGAAATAATGATTGAAAACACAATAGTCAAATAATTTTGTCCGTGTGGCCAGTATTTTTTCGGTACATTCTGCTCGTATTGTGTCTGGTCTTTGGGAGGCAGCATGATTGATTTTTTGAGATTTATAGCAAACTCTCAGGGTCAACTTTTATTAAAACTTGAGGTGGTAAAATCTTGGTTTTTTCCAAAAAATTCGTGTTTGGCCAATCCGAGGGTTTGAACTTAAATAGCAAGTGGCTGACAACATTTCCCTTGGGACTTTGGTAAGTGCTTTCAAACAATATAGGGTCAAATTCTTCAAATATTACCTTTAGTCGTTCGGCTTCATTTTCAATCGCGGAGCGTTTGCCTTCGATAGTGAACTTTACAAATATTGAAAATGGCGGATAGCCAAATCGTTCGCGGTCATTGATTTCATCACGATAAAAATCTATGAGATTGCCTTTGAGAGCGTAATCAAAAAGTTTTTCTTTGGCGTTTCTAGTTTGTATTAAAAATGCCTTTTCGGTCTTTGAACGCATTGATATTAGTAAATAAAAAATTTTTTCTTTAATTCGAAAATCCGGTAGCGCAAACAACGCGTCTATAGAGGCTACAGCTATATTTTCAATAGGTTCGGTCAAGTACGTTAACGCAAGTTCTGTCCCTATAAGCACAGACCCCGGCGTGTTTTTGAATTTTTGAATAATTTCTAGCGCTTTTTTATCTGTTTTGACATTATCCTTGTCCATTTGGAATAACTGGACATCTGGGAAATGCTTTGTAATTTCATTTGCGACTCCGTCGAGGCCGACACCAAATGTTTTTAATTTCCAACTTTGACAGTGGGTGCAACGCACAGAAGACGATGTCTCGGTGCCGCACTTGTTGCACAGAAACAGATTTTCATCTTTTTTTTGGTAGAGAGTTACGGGCGCGCCACAATTCTTGCAAGTCACCACTTGGCCACAGTCGCCACAGACAGTTATCGGTGCCAATCCTTTGCGCGCGCAATAAATGAATAAATTTTCACTTTCGGTTTTTGTTTTGTCTATAAGGGCTTCAAGTTCTGGAGACATTATTTTGAAATTTTCTTCAAATTTTCCTTTGGGTAGTTTCATGTCGACTAGCAGACATTCCGCCGTGGAAAGCATACGAAACTTTAGTGGAAACAGTTCGGCGTATTCATCATGTTTTTGGCGCCACTGCGTTTCTACAGAAAGCACCAAATCGCCCAGTATCAGTTTTATACCGTTTTTTTTGGCAAAAAACTGGACAAAGATTTTCAAATCTATGTACGGTCGAGTGAGTGTCCGCCACGAACGAGAATTCTCGCGATCGATAACAAAGGTATGCACATCATTTCTCAAGATTGAAATAAAGGGAGGAGTGCCGATGATAAGAAGCGGGTGGGTCTCGTCGTTTATTCTACCAACAGCCTCTTTGAATTCTTTTTTTGTAAGTTCGCTATGTAGCGTAATTGTGTATTGTTCGATTCCTTTTTCCAAAAAACTTTTTGTTCGTTTTATATCTTCTATTGTCGGCAAACAAAAAAAGACGGATGACTGTCTGGCAAATTCGCTTCGCACGACTCCTTTGTAGTGAGCAAGTCGTTCCAAATCGTTATCTTGAATGACCATTTGCTCCTTCGGTAATTCGGATTTTTTTATGTTTTTGTTTTTTGTTATAACATCGCTTGAATCGATAATCTGTTTGGATACGACTGACTGAAGGACCGCGCCGGTCGTAGTGGCAAAAAATTTTGCCGTATCGATGGCGCTTTCAAGAAATTCCGACGGTAGAAAATTTTGGTTTATGACCCGTCCAATTTTTTTCAGAGCATAACTTTGAGACTTTATCTCACTTTTGCTTAAATTTACATCGTGAATATCGATGACTATGGCGTGCACAGTTTTTTTGCGAAGTGGAATGGAGACAAGAGCTCCCAAGGCAATGTCACCTGGTCCAAAATAGGTCAAAGTTTCCTTGCCAATACCACGGGCTATTGGGATAACGGTGTATATATGCATTGGTCTATCATAAAGGAAAAAATTACATTTTGCCCAAATGTTTTGCCGAAATCAGTATTGGGCAGATTTTTGTAGCTAGAAACTGAGGTGAAAGATTGCCCCCTGCGAGTCTACGACCATTGTGTGGCTACTATCTAGAATAAATTGAGGCATAGTGGCGTGATATATCGGTTGAAAATTCTGTATATCTGCATGGTTTAGTTCGATGGCATTTATGCTGGAATCATTTGCAAAAACAACCACGTCATCGTATCCGGGCAGGAAGTCTAGAGAACGAATCTTGTAACGTGAAGATACGACTACCATTCGGCTGTTGCAAACACCTAAATTACAAAAATAATAGGGAATTTTTGCCGGATCTCCCCAACCATTCGGCCAAAACGAGATTTTGGACAGCCCAGAGGGCCATATTGCCGTCTTTTGATTGAATTACCGATTTATCGGAAAGAACATTGAGGGATTTGAATTGTTTTACATAGGTTTTATATTCATCGCTACTGCTTGCGACATCACTGCGAATCGGTGATATCAGAATTGAAAAACTTTGTAAGGTAGTGGATGAATGGGGAGTGGTGTCAATTGTTTTTACCCAAGGCCAATAGCCGTCTTTGGTGACTGAAAACTGATGAGGTGTCTGGGTAAGTTTGTTGAAAACAAAACCCTCATCATCTGCAGAAGTATTATGGAGGACAAGATTGTCTACGACAATTTGTGAATTTGCGTATTCAGCCGAAATAGTGACGCTTCCGCCGTTTGGATCCGTCGGTAGAGAATTGTGCGGTTTGCTACGGATTATGGCCACCAAAGCGACAACACAAAACAGAATAATGACCCCAATTATAATACGAGTATTTAAGGAGAGGTTTTGCATATCAATAAATGTATCACAATCTGGATTAGAGGAGTCAATATTTATACTGATATTCCATTGTTATATGAAACTTGTATAAATTATTGCACAAAGTATAAATTTGACCATAGTTGCTATTTTCATTGATATTTAAATTAACTTTGATTTTTGCTTTCGAAACATATAAGCTACCTTGTATATATATCGGCCATGTCTATTTTTAGCAAAAAACTGGGTATTGATTTGGGCACAACTTCCGTACTTGTTTATGTACCGGGTCAAGGAATCGTGCTCAATGAGCCGTCGGTTGTTGCCATTTCGGAGGAGGGCAACAAAATATTGGCTATTGGTCTTGAAGCCAAGAAAATGATCGGCAAAACACCTGAGTCCATAGTGGCTTACAGACCGATGAAAGATGGAGTCATAGCTGATTATCGTGTCACTGAAGCCATGCTCCGATACTACATTTCAAGGGCGCTTGGAAAATGGAACTTTGCCAAACCAGAAGTTCTGATTTCTGTTCCAGCCGGAGTTACATCCACTGAGCGACGAGCGGTGGTGGAAGCGGCAATAAAGGCGGGAGCAAAAAACGCTTACGTCGTAAAAGAGCCCATTCTCGCGGCCATTGGCGCCGGTATCCCGATTCATGAGCCCATAGGGCATATGATTGTGGATATTGGAGGTGGTACCACCGACGTCGCCGTCATTTCGCTCGGCGGTATTGTGGCTTCTACTTCGGTAAAATGCGCCGGTAACAGGATAGACAGCGCCATATCTGACTACATCAAAAAAACTTTTAATCTTGCGATAGGTGACAAGACTGCAGAAGAAATAAAAATAAATATCGGTTCAGCTATACCCCTGGATGAGGAGCTCACTATTACAATCAAAGGACGTGATTATGTGCTCGGTCTTCCTCGTTCAGTGGAAATAAAAACAAATGAAATTACAAAAGCAATCAGCAAAGAACTTCGTGAAATGATCAAAGCGATAAAAGATGTGTTGCAAGAAACACCACCCGAACTCTCCTCGGATATTATAGATCGAGGCATCATCATGACCGGAGGATCTTCGCAACTTCGTAATTTTCCGGAACTTGTATTTCGTAGAACGGGGGTAAAGGCGGTTTTGGCCAAGGATGCTATCTACTGCGTTGCGCAAGGGACGGGTATTGCCCTTGAGCATTTGGATACATACAAAAAAACTATTTTGGCAAAACGCTAGTATGTATAATATAAGCTATGGATATTGGTTCCAAAATTGACTCCAAAAATATTCACCACTCCTATCTTTTGGTAGGAGATACAGGAACAATAGAGTCTGAACTCATAAACTTTATAGAAAATAATCTTAATTTTCCTATACTCGCCAATCCCGATTTTTGGTTGGCACGTTTTGAGACATTCTCCATTGATGATGCAAGGAAGCTTTCGGAGCTTCATCTGCGCAAGCCTTTTTCGGCCGAAAGAAAAATATTTATCGCCACTGTTTCGGATATTACTGTGGAGGCACAAAACGCACTGCTGAAGCTTTTTGAAGAACCAATACAAGGAAATTATTTTTTTCTTATTACAAACGAAGAAAAGAATATTTTACCGACCCTGCGTTCACGGATGGCGTATTTGAACATGCGCGAAGTTTCAAATAAAGAAGATGATTCCTTCGGAAGGAAATTTTTAAAAAGTAATATTGCAGATCGAATGATACTAATTTCAAAAATTGTTGAAGACAAAGATAAAAACGAGGCAAAAAAATTAATCCGTTCGGTCATTGGCGCCATTCGCGACGAGTACAAAGATGAAAAAAGTTTGATTCGCATGGTTCCTGTTTTGGAAGACCTCATTCGTTCTGATGATTATCTTTCCGACAGGTCACCGTCAATAAAAATGATTCTTGAACATATGGCGCATATTGTCCCGCAACTTTGACTTAGACATCGGATGTCCAAGTGTTTGTGATATAATTTTGCCGATGTTACTTATTACACACGGGGTTGTCGGCGGGGCACTGGCAAGCGGTCTGCACTTAAATTCTCCAACTGCATTTGTAGTTGGTGTGGCCAGTCACTATCTGTTAGATATGATTCCTCATTGGAATTATGGGATGCATTCCGGAACAAAAAGTACTGACAAGCGCCATTTGAACGGAACAATAACGTTTGGAAAGTTGTTTTTAATCGATTTGCTGAAAATAATTCCAGATTTTCTGCTCGGAGTCTTATTACCGCTTTATTTTTTTGTAACCCATGACGTCTTCTCGGCGGCCAGTTTTCAAACAATTCTTGCCAGTCCGGTAACGTGGGGGATAGCCGGTGGTATGTTTCCGGACTTTTTGCAACTTGTTTATTACAGGACAAAACGTGAACCGTTTACAAGTATTCAAAAATTTCACGTGTTTGCTCATGCTTCGGAACATAAAATATTGGACAAGGATAGGTCGCTGTGGTGGGCAGTTCCAGAGTTGGCTATCGCCGTCATTTGTCTAGTATTTCTCGGTCATTGATTAGAGATTATTTTTTGTTAGAATGAGCTCATGGCTTACAACTTTTCACCATTAAAACAGAAAATTACCGAGACCGAAGATTGGCTCAAAAAGGAATTTTCACAAATTCGCACCGGAAGGGCCACTCCTATCATACTTGACGCTGTCACGGTGGACTCTTATGGTTCACAAATGTCAATCAAAGAAATGGCAAGTATTACCATTGAAGATCCAAAGACTATTCGCGTAGTACCTTGGGATCAGAGTCAGATCAAGGCGATAGAGAAAGGAATTACCAGTTCCAATCTCGGTCTTTCCGTTTCAACCGATGAGAAAGGACTACGGGTCATATTTCCGGAGCTTACGACGGAACGCAGAGCGCAACTTGCAAAGGTCGCAAAGCAAAAGCATGAGGAAGCGCGAGTGTCTTTGCGCAAAGAGCGGGAGCTCCGGCGTGATGACATCGTCAGTCAGGAAAAAAAAGGAGCGATCAGCGAGGATGATAAATTCCGTCTGAATGAAGAACTTCAGAAGATGATTGACGAATCAAATCGAAAATTGGACGATTTGATGACCCGAAAGGAAAAGGAGATTATAGAGTAATCTACATTATCAACAATTTATGAGTATACTACTCATAGCTCTAATAATAGCGGTGTTTGTTTTCTTTCAGAATTAGAATGAACGTAATTATATTTATAGTAATTTTGGCGATACTCATTCTCGTTCACGAGTTTGGACATTTTATCGTTGCTAAAAAATCGGGAATCAAGGTTAGTGAATTTGGCTTGGGTTTTCCTCCAAGACTATGGGGAATTCAAAAAGGAGAAACACTGTATTCCATAAATGCCATACCGTTTGGAGGTTTTGTTAAAATTTTTGGCGAAGATCCAAATGAAGAGTCAATCAACGGTCCAGATAGCTCGAGAAGTATCATTCACAAACCACGCCTAATTCAAGCGGCGGTACTGGTAGCAGGCGTGTCTTTCAATATACTTTTTGCCTGGCTTTTGATTTCCTCCGGTTACATAATCGGGCTTCCAACACCGACAAACTATGATGGACCGGGAATAGTAGAAAATCCGCACATAGTCGTGACCGCTCTGACACCCGGATCGCCGGCTTCTACCGCTGGCGTAAAAGTGGGCGATACAATAGTGGGTATTTCGTCCGGCAAGCTTACGACAAAATCAATTACTCCGGAAATTCTTTCAAATTTTGTTGAAGCACAGGGAACAAATCATATTATTTTAAATGTTGATCGTGGCGCGGAGCCCCTATCTTTTGATATAGTGCCGGCGCCCGGGGTGGTGGCTGGCAAGCTTGCTATCGGAATTAGTATGGAAAATATAGGTATCCTGCACTTACCGTTTTATTTGGCACTTTGGGAAGGAGCGAAGACTACTTGGGAAACATTGGTCGTGACAACCGTCGGACTTTTGTCTTTCCTGGGCACCGCATTTCACGGGCACGCCAATCTTTCGGAAATTACCGGTCCGGTGGGAATCGTCAGTTTGGTCGGTGATGTAGCCCATTTGGGTTTTGTGTATCTTATTTCCTTTACGGCTATTATTTCCATAAATCTTGCCGTAATCAATCTTTTGCCATTTCCCGCGCTCGATGGCGGAAGATTGGTAGTCGTCTTCATCGAAGCCATACGACGAAAATCTATTTCTCCAAAAATAATAAATGTTGTAAACAGTGTCGGTTTTGTGCTTCTGATTATCCTCATGCTGGTTGTCACGGTTCACGATATTTGGAAATTCTTTTAGATTTTGTTTGGCGTGAAAATTAATATATTTGGTCACTATTTAAAGTAGTGTCAAGTTTTAAAATTAACCCAAAAAGCTTTTACTTAACCGCTTTTATTTGTATAATGCCCGAATGCTACAGAGTGAACTCTTTACAAAAACACGCAGGGAAGCGCCCAAAGACGAAGTGGCCAAAAATGCCGAGCTACTCATACGCGCCGGTTATATCCATAAGGAAATGGCCGGTGTCTATGCCTATCTTCCATTGGGATTGAGAGTCCAAAATAAGATAAAAGATATTGTTCGCGAAGAAATGAACAACATTGGCGGTCAGGAGATCATTATGACAGCGCTTCAGCGTAAGGAGCTATGGCAACAGACGAAGCGTTGGGACGATGAGGCGGTAGATATTTGGTTTAAATCAAGTTTAAAAACCGGAGCGGAAGTCGGATTTGGATGGTCACACGAAGAGCCGATAGCCGATATGATGAAGAATTATGTTTCTAGTTTTCGCGATCTACCTGTTTTTGTTTATCAATTTCAAACAAAGTTGCGCAACGAACTGAGAGTAAAGAGCGGTATCATGCGTGGCCGAGAGTTTGTAATGAAAGATATGTATTCATTTTGTATTGGAGAAGAAGATCATACAAAATTTTACAACGAGACGATTGACGCATATATGCGAGTATACAACCGAGTCGGAATAGGAGATGACACTTTTGTGACGTTTGCATCCGGAGGGGCTTTCACCCAGTTTAGTCATGAATTCCAGACTTTGGTGGAAACCGGAGAAGATACCATATATTTGAATAGAGAAAAGAAAATTGCAATTAACAATGATGTTTTGAATGATGAGACGTTAAACAAACTAGGGATTACCCGCAAAGATTTGGAAGAAGTGCACACCTCGGAGGTTGGAAACATTTTTAATTTTGGCACACGAAAATCTGAAGAGTTGGGGCTTTATTTTTCTGACGAAAAAGGGAAAAAGATTCCGGTTTGGATGGGTTCATACGGGATAGGCATTACCAGACTAATGGGTCTTTTGGTAGAGAAGTTTGCAGACGAAAAGGGAATTGTCTGGCCGGCTTCGGTTGCGCCGTTTGATGTGCATCTGATTGAAATATCGGGTAAAGATGAGAAAGTAAAAAAGACCGCTCAAAAGATTTATAAAAAATTTGAAGAAAATGGAACGGAAGTGCTTTATGACGACAGGGATATAAGAGCAGGGGAGAAGTTTGCTGACGCCGATCTCATCGGGATACCAAGACAGATAATCATCTCAGAACGAGGACTTGCCGATGACAGTGTGGAGGTTAAGGATAGGAAATCCGGAAAGGTGACTGTTGTAAAATTGAAAGATTTGAAATAAGTAAATATGATAAAAATTCCCCAAATTGAAAAGCTCAGAAGGCTCGTGTCTAATGACATCGGTATCGATCTCGGAACAGCTAACACACTGGTCTATGTCAGAGGCGCCGGAATCGTAATCAACGAGCCATCGGTCGTCGCGGTAAATCAAAAAACAGGCCGTGTTGTAGCCGTCGGCAGTGAGGCCAAACAAATGCTCGGACGCACCCCGACGCATATTATGGCCATCAAACCGCTTGTTGACGGGGTCATATCCGATTTTGAGGTAACGGAAGAAATGATTACGTATTTGTTGAACAATGCCCAAAAAGAAAACAAAAAAATTTTTGGGCCGAGAGTTGTTGTAGGAGTACCATCGGGTATTACCAATGTGGAGATAAGAGCGGTACGCGATGCCACCCACAACGCCGGCGCCGGACAGGTGCATATTGTGGAAGAACCTATGGCTGCAGCCATAGGTATGCACCTTCCTGTCAGGGAACCCATAGGAACTATGGTTATCGATATTGGCGGTGGGACTTCGGATATTGCCGTCATATCGCTTTCCGGAGTAGTCCGCGCAAAAAATTTGCGCATTGCTGGCGACAAACTAAATCAAGATATTATCGGTTATATCAGAAATGAATTTAAAATTTCGGTGGGCGAAAAAACCGCCGAAGATATTAAAATTGCCATTTGTTCGGTAATTCCCGGAGATTCCACTCTTGAAGCATCTGTAAAAGGGCGCGATTTGGTGACCGGTCTTCCTCGAGAAGTTATAATCACTGATGCCGATATTCGCGAAGCAATCTCTTCATCTATAGGGAGTCTCATAGAAAGTACGCGCGAAGTGTTGGAAACTACGCCACCGGAAGTGCTCTCAGACATAATGAATAGGGGAATATATTTGGCAGGCGGTGGAGCTCTCATCAGAGGATTGGCGGAACTCATTGCAGACGAATTGAAAATTCCAGTGCATGTGGACATTGATCCTCTTTCGGCTGTTGCTCGCGGAACAGGAATTATTTTGGAAAATCTTGATGACTTCTCGGATGTATTGATACAAAACGAAGATGAATTACCCACTCAAGCCTAAACGAATAAAGAGTACGTCATTCAATCACGCGCTTACTGTTGTTATAACTTTATTTATTTTTTGTGTGTTAATTTATGCGTTTCATCTGACATTCCTTACATCAATGTTTGGTTTGGTCGGAAAACCCTTGTGGTATGAAGAGTCGGTTGTGACCGATTATTTGAGCTCCCACATAGGCTTTTTTAAGGGTTCCGCTCTGCTGCTCGAGGAAAATTCTACACTGAAATCTCAAATGGCTGATTATTCGGCTATGAATATAGACAGAACCGTGCTACGGCAAGAAAATGATGCTCTTAAGAAAGTGGAGACAAACCAAGGCGAGGTAGCTCGAGTCTTGTCCGGTCCGGCAGAGTCATATTATGACGTCATTGTGCTTGAGCTGGCTCCAAATTCATTGGCGCAGATAGGCGACTATGTGTATGGACCCGATGATGTCATCTTGGGGACGATAATTATGCGCGCTGGCAATCTTGCCAAAGTAAAACTTTTTTCCAGCCCTGGAGAGACCACGACGGTAAGATTGTCCAGGACCGGTACGACGCTTTATCTTACCGGACGAGGCGGAGGAAATTTTTTTGTTGAGGTTCCACGTTCGTTGGATATTGCGGCTGGTGATGCCGTCGTTTTGCCCAATTTTACCACAAGCATTTTGGGTACAGTCGTCTCTGTCCAACCCGGTCGAGCAGATTCTTATAACAATGTTTATATTTCTGACCCTCTAAACGTCTTTGCGTTGACCTGGGTTAATATCGTCCATGCGCAATAAACGAAGAATATTTTTTGATGTGCTTCTATTTATTTCGGTTCTCTTTTTTCCGTGGTGGATTTCTATCGGATTGATTGCCGTGGGTATTTTTATTTTTGATTTATACTATGAGTCTCTGGTTGCCGCGTTTATTATGGATGGACTGTACTCACTTTTTGGCGTATCGTTTCTATCTACATTTCCCATGACAGTTGGAGTGAGCGTGCTCTTTTTGGTATCATTCCTTGTGAAAGAACATTTTTCTTTCAACCATAACCTGTGACCCTTAGACAACTTAAAAAATTATTCAAATCATCGGGCGGAAATAACGAAATAGATCCCGATGAAATTTTTCTTGATTCTCGCAATCTGCCAAATTTTGACGTGCATCAATTCGAAGGTCGTATAGAAAAGCCGATTTCAAAAAATGTTTTTCGTGGCTTCGTTGTCGTCTTTTTTATTTTTACTTGTTTATTTTTTGGAAAGCTTTGGATTTTGCAGATAAACATGGGTCAGGCGTATGAAATACGAAGCGCAAACAACAGTCTCCGGAACGATACTATTTTTGCCGAACGGGGAATTATTTATGATAGAAATCATGTGCCACTTGCGTGGAATGTATTAAATCCCGGTGATGATTTTTCCCGAAGAGTTTACTCGACGACCACCGGTCTGGCCGATCTGATAGGTTCAATAAAATATCCCCAAAAGGATTCGTCCGGAGTCTATTATAATGAGCAATATCAAGGCGTGGGCGGAGTAGAAGCCTATTTTGATTCAAATCTGGAGGGTCAAAATGGCTTGAAAATTACAGAGACCGACGTTGCCGGGCATGTCGTGTCTGAGAGCACTATTTCTCCGCCAGCGGACGGCAAAAACCTTACTCTCACCATCGATTCGAGGGTGCAGTCGGAACTTTATGATGTCATCGCTAAAATTTCCCAAGACCACGACTATACCGGTGGATCCGGAATCATTATGGACGTTCATACTGGAGAAATTTTGGCGATGACCAGTTATCCGGAATATGATTCAAACATAATGAGTGATGGCACTGATACCGCCGCCATAAATAAATTTCTAACCAACAAAGACAATCCTTTTATAAATCGTGCAATCTCCGGTCTTTACATACCAGGTTCTATTATCAAACCATTTATTGCTATGGGAGTGCTTGAAGAAGGTATTATCAGTCCCACGAAAAAACTTTTGAGTACGGGAGCAATCAGCATTCAAGATCCGTATGATCCATCAAAAAGAAGTTATTTTCGAGACTGGGAAGCTCATGGTTGGATAGACTTGAGGCAAGCTATTTCGCAATCAAGTGATGAATATTTTTACATGGTCGGCGGTGGTTATGGTGATCAAAAAGGTCTTGGTATAGACAATATAGACAAATACGTCAACCTTTTTGGCATCGGAGGAAGGACCGGTATCAATCTTTTTGGAGAAGCGGTGGGCAATATCCCAAGTCCGGAATGGAAAAAAGTAACATTCAACGGCGAACCGTGGTATTTGGGCGATACCTATCACAGTTCTATCGGTCAATACGGATTTCAAGTTACACCCATTGAGATGGTGCGGGCAATAGCGTCATTTGCAAATGGTGGAAAATTGGTTACGCCCAGTATTACTTTTGTTGATCCGGCAAATGCCACAACTACCGTGCAGTTGCCATTTTCTCCAGAAAATTATCAAATTATTCGAGAGGGAATGCGGCTATCGGCCACTGTGGGCGTGGCATCGGGACTCAATATGCCCAATCTCGCTGTCGCTGCAAAATCGGGAACTGCTGAGCTTGGAGTCAGAAAAATTTATGTCAACTCTCTTATAGAAGGATATTTTCCTTACGATAATCCTCGCTACGCTTTTATCATCATTTTGGAGCACGGGCCAAAGGGTAACACCGTCAACGCTACTTATGCCATGAGGCAAGTCCTTGATTGGATGACGTTAAACACGCCGGAGTATACGAAATAGAAGTGTGAATTAGGAATAATGAATAACGAATAAATTTGTATTCAAAATACTCAATATATTAGCTATATTTTATTCGCTATTCATTATTAGATATTCTATATTTCTTATATTTTTTACCCCCTTGCTTTTTATTTGATTATCTATAGAATGACTCGAAATATATGTCAGAACACGAGTATTTAACCCAATCAAAGTTTGATGAGTTCAAAAAGGAACTTGAATATTTGAAGACAACGCGTCGCAAAGAAGTGGCGGAGAATCTTGAATATGCAAAAGCACTTGGAGATCTTTCGGAGAACGCCGAATATCACGAGGCGCGGGATATGCAAGCGGCAACCGAAGACCGTATTGCTCATCTGGAAAGAATACTTAAATCAGCGACAATTGTTTCTTCTTATAAAACAGATTTTGTGACGATTGGTTCTTCTGTAACCATTAAAAAAGATAAAATGGAGCAGACCTTTACTATTGTCGGCTCCGAGGAAGCTGACATGACCCACGGCAAAATTTCGGTGAAATCGCCACTAGGCTCCTCTATTCTTGGTAAGAAGAAAGGTGACTCATTCTCTTTCAAAACCCCGTCTGGTATGATGGAGTATGTAGTAGTAAAAATTCAATAGCTTTTAGCCTTCTATAAGCTATAAGCCCTTACCTATAATCTGCAAGCTTGCATACTTATGGCCTCAATAGACGATATCAGGAATACGAGGATCGAAAAGATCAAAAAACTGCGAGACGCGGGAATAGACCCTTATCCCGTCAGTTCAAATCAAGAATTTGAAATTTCTTTTACGGTAAAAAATTTTTCAAAGCTGGCAAAATCAAAAAATAAAAAATATACATTGGTTGGCAGAGTGATGTCTCTACGGCCACAAGGCGCGATTATTTTCTTTAATTTTTATGACGGCACGGATAAATTTCAAGCTCTTCTCAAGAAGGGCGAAAAAATTGCCGATAAAAGTTTCGATTTGTTTGCCGACACTGTAGACGTAGGTGATTTTGTGGAAGTTTCCGGGACGTTGTTTCTTACGAAAAGAAAAGAAAAAACTATCCAAGTAAATAGTTGGAAAATGCTTAGCAAGTCTTTGCGACCGCTTCCAGAAAAGTGGCATGGTCTGACGGACATTGAAGAGCGTTTCAGAAAAAGATATCTCGATACCCTGATGAACTCAGAGGTTAAAGAGAGATTTGTCATCCGTACCAGAGTGGTGTCGGAAATCAGGCGTATTTTGGATCAATCGGGATATATTGAAGTTGAAACCCCAGTGTTTCAGCCGTTGTATGGAGGCGCTTCGGCAGAACCTTTTAAGACCCATCACAAGGCGCTTGATACACCATTTTTCCTTAGAATATCCGATGAACTTTATTTGAAACGTCTGTTGGCCGGCGGTTTTCCCAAGGTGTATGAGATAGCCAGAGATTTTAGAAATGAAGGGATAGACGCCACTCATAATCCAGAATTTACAATGCTTGAATTCTATGAGAGTTATAGCGACGCGGGAAAGCAGATGGCTTTTGTAGAAAAAATGTTTAAGACTTTGGTAAAAAATATTTTTGATACTACCAATATAGTCTGGGGTGATGAGACAATAGATATGAAAAAGAAATTTACTGTTATTAAATTTTATGACCTCTTAAAAAAATACGCTCTTTTGCCGAACATTGAGACAATGAGCAGGAGCGATGTGGCGATTTCCGCCGAGCGACTGGGAGTCAAAGTCGACACATCTGACTCATTGGACAAAATTTTGGATAACATATACAAAAAGACCTGCAGACCGAAGCTCGTTCAGCCGACATTTATAATCGATTACCCTCCAAATTATTTGCCTTTGGCGAAAAAGAAAGAAGGTCAAGAAACGGTGGTGGACGCGTTTCAGCTAGTGATTGGGGGCACGGAAATAGCAAAAGCATTTTCGGAGCTGAATGACCCATTGGACCAACGCGCCAGATTTGAAAATCAAGAAAAGAAAAAAAGTGAAGGAGATGCGGAAGCTCAACCTATCGATGAAGATTTTATAGAATCTATGGAATACGGCATTCCGCCGGCTGGGGGAGTAGGTATCGGGATTGACCGTCTGGTGATGCTTTTGACCAATGTCAAAAATATTAAAGAGGTAATTCTGTTTCCAACTCTTAAACCAAAAAATTAAATGGAAGGTCTTGCGGAAAAAAATGAAGGGAACCCAGAAAAAGATAAATTTTCCAAACTATTGAGTATAGTTAAAGCGATTGAAGAAATTAGCAATCAGGATAATATTTCTCCAGAAGAATTCGAAAAGCAATCAAAAGATTTGGTGGAACAATTGCTATCACACCTTGATTCTGATTTGCACATGGAATTATCAAGCGATGTCACGGCAATTTACTCCGAGATGTCGAACGAAAATCTTTTGGCGCGGGTTGAAAAAATCGTGAATGTGGTCAAATGTCTTGCTGAGGGCTCACCGATTATCGTCGGGAAAAACGACCATCATCATGCGAACTCGGTTACGGCCGATCCTATAGGTCTTAGGATTGCCATGGCAGAGGCTGATGCGATAGGACCTCTGCGTCTTCTGGTGGGCCTTGATGTCAAGTCACTTGTCGGCTTTAAACACGATCACGTGTCGGTGACTGAGATTGATCACGATGAATTCGACGTAAGAGATACTATGCTACGTGAAGCACTTTGCAGGCATATTAAAGGTGAGATTCATCGTGAAGATATAAGATATGTAATAATCAGAATTCCAAGGCATCTTTTTCCTAAAGAGATGCTCCTCAAAGATGAAACCGAGACGCGAAGTCAATTTATTTTTCGTGGGGCAAAGATTCCTAATGTAGCTTTTGAAATAGAAGAAGAAAGAAAAGAAGCGGCCTAGCTTTACAAAATTGGTTTAATATAGTAGACTATTTCCAGTAAATAGTACCCAAACAAGAGGGCTTATGGCTAAGATTCTCGTCCTTGACGATGATGCTTGCGTGGGAGACAGGTTGTCGAAAATCCTCACAAGCACATCCAACGAGGTGTCTGTTTGCCGATCGGTTTCCGATGCGGAAACCGCAGAAGCGAATACCCCTACCGGTCATTTTGACCTCTATATATGCGGCCCTGTAGGTAAGTATTCTGACGGTCTCATATTTGCTCTTGATAGAGCGCAGAAGGGCCGAAAGGTAGTCATTGTGGCAAACAGAAGGAAGTTTTCCCGTTTGCCATTCCTAAACAAAGGGGAACTACAAAGCAAAGACGGCAGAGTTTCAAGTCTGATCAGCCATATTTTGACGGGAGGGCAATGAACAGCCCTCCCGTTTTTTTTGGAAAAAAATTATCAAATTAATGGCACCGGACTTCTCACCGATGCCATTTTTGAGTGTATTTCAGATGCGTATATGGTGTACTACAGTTCACTAAAAAGGTGGATAAAAAGATACAGATAGTGGGACAAAGTGTTTTATACTTTATGGTAAGTGGGAAGAAGTGGGAAATCTTTTTATCTTTACAAAAAAGATTTCAGACCAAACAAAGAGCATTTTTGTATGGCCGATGATTTGGAAGAGTTGGTTCCAAATTGTCACGACACGGCCAAGCAGAAAAAATCACTCACAGTTTGATAAATATTTTCTAACCCGCTTACGCCTGTAAAAATCAGCAAATGTTTATTGGAGAATACACACACACCGTCGATGAGAAAAAGAGAATCTCTTTGCCGGGAAGATTCAAGAAAGACTTGGGAAAAAAGGTTGTTGTAACCCGGGGTCTTGATTCGTGCCTTCTTCTTTATCCATTGAAGTCTTGGGAAAGCATAGCTTCAAAACTTGGAAGTTTGCCAATGGGACAAAAGGACAAGCGAGATATCGGCAGATTTATGCTCTCGGGCGCGCAGGAAGTGGAGGTTGACAGTATCGGCCGAATACTTGTTCCGGAATTTTTGCGAAATTATGCCGGTCTAAAAGGCAAAGTAATTTTTGCAGGAATCTTTGACCGTATTGAAATATGGAATGACAAGAAATGGGCCGAATATAGTGCTCGTATTGAGAAACAAGCCGATACGGTGGCGGAGAAGCTTGGAGATATGGGGGTCTTTTAATCCAAGCGTTGATCGTTATGAAGCATGTACCAGTTCTTTTACATGAAGCGGTAGAGGGTCTCAAAGTTCACAATGGTGGTGTCTATGTAGATGGAACCGTTGGTAACGGAGGCCACAGTGAGGCAATACTTTCGGCAAACGATTCGGTCAGAGTAATAGCCTTTGATCTCGACGCAGACGCTCTACACCGTAGCCGTGAACGTTTGGTCCACTTCGGGGAGCGCATCACTTTTGTCAATGATTCATTTCGAAACATAAAGAAGGTGATAAATGCTATGGGAATCGAAAGTGTGGATGGAATAATTTTTGATTTCGGATTGTCCTCAAATCAGATTGAGGAGTCCGGTAGGGGATTCAGCTTCCAAAATGATGAACCACTACTCATGACCTTCGGTAAAGAAGTTAGCGAACATACTCTTACCGCCAAAGACGTAGTCAACACATGGAGTGAAGAATCTTTGCGGACAATTATCAAAGGTTTCGGCGAAGAGAGATACGCCGGTCGCATAGCCAGAGTGATTACCGAGAGACGAGAAATCAAACCGTTTGAAACTACAGGAGAGCTCGTCGACGCCATAGAGTTCGCTGTGCCAGCCCTCTATCGCAAAGGACGCATTCATCCGGCCACTAGGACATTCCAAGCGATAAGAATCGCCGTCAACGACGAGCTTAGAGCTATCGAAGAAGGTTTGGCCAGTGGCTATCAGATACTCAATTCTACCGGAAGAATGGTAGCCATCTCTTTCCACAGTTTGGAGGACAGAATTGTAAAAAGATATTTTAGGTTATTGCATTCAGACGGATTGGCAATGCTTATTACCAAGAAGCCGATAGTCCCGACCTTAACCGAAATTAAAGATAATCCCCGTTCAAGAAGCGCAAAATTGAGAATTTTGGAAAAAATATAACACAAAAACAATTTTTTAAAAAAGTCAGTAAAGTCGAAATTTTTATCATCAATATCAAATCGAAAAGGATTGAAATAAGCAATATTAAATAGAATGAACACCAAAACTATAAACCTCCCTCAATATAAGCATCTTTTTTATATACTTTGCGCTATTTCGATAGCATCCCTTTTTGTATACATATATTGCATCAATATGACTGTGCGCAATGTGGTGGTGCGTTCGTCCATAGAAAAGCAACTGACCAAGGTGACCTCCGCAAACAGTGAAAAAGAATTTGAATATATAGCCGAAAAAAATACGATAGATATGAGCAAGGCGCTATCTATGGGTTTTAAACCCACCAATCAAGAAATTTTTGTTTCTCGTCAACCATCGGTTGCTTTTGTCGATGTGAATGTCAGTCAATAGGATAAATTTGGGTATTTAACAATCAAAATCGACGATAAACTTATAGAAGTGTTATAGTAGTTTAAATATGAAAGTAAATGCAGGGTCTCGCATAAGGTTTTTATCATTTTGCATTTTGATATTTGCTCTTTTTTTAATTGGCAGACTTTATATTTTGCAAATCGTAGATAGCGCCGAATTGAAGAGCAAAGCAAATCATCAATACGTCCAATCCACTTATGATTATTTTAACAGGGGGAATATTTTTTTTAAGACAAAAGATGGAGACCTTGTCCCAGCGGCCACTTTGAAATCGGGATATATACTGGCCATCAACCCGACTCTCATAGTCGATCCGGCCAATACCCTAAAGGAGCTTTTGACAATAATTCCGACTATTGACCCGACCGATTTTATGACAAAGGCGGCCAAAGTAAATGATCAGTATGAGGAAATTGCCAAATATGTCCCATTGGAAGACGCGGACCCAATCACCGCCATGAAACTTCCCGGCGTCTATCTTTATAAGGAGCGATGGCGATATTATCCAGGCAATTCTATGGCGGCCCAAACTATTGGATTTTTGGCATACGACAACAGTAGTGGTAGCGGCACCCTCGCCGGCCGCTACGGACTGGAACGATCCTATGAAGATGTCTTGCACAGAAATAATGACAACGTTTATGTCAATTTTTTTGCCGAAATGTTTTCCAATATAAAGAATTCTTTTTCAACAAATTCGTCCATGCAAGGAGACATAGTCACGACTATCGAACCGTCGGTGCAATCTTATCTTGAACACGAATTGATCGGTGTGGAAAATGATTGGCATGCCGATTTTTCCGGTGGCATAATCATGGACCCGACAACCGGTGCTATCTATGCCATGGCTTCAAACCCGACTTTTGATCTCAATAATTTTCAACAAGAAAAAGATCCATCAATTTTTTCTAATAACCTTGTCGAACATGTCTATGAAATGGGTTCAATTGTCAAACCTCTTACAATGGCTGCCGGCATAGACAGTGGAGCAATAACCGAACAAACAACTTACGATGATACCGGGCATGTCACGTACAACGGCAGTACCATAGGCAACTATGACGGCAGAGCCCGCGGAGTCATCCCCATGCAACAAATCTTGAGCCAGTCTCTCAACGTGGGCGCCGCATGGGTCGAACAAAGGACAGGTAACGCGACGTTTGCGAAATATATGCTTTCTTACGGGCTCGGCTCAACTACGGGCATTGATTTGCCAAACGAAACTCCGGGCTTGGTGGGCAATTTGAAAAGTCCGCGTGACATCGAATATGCCACGGCGGCGTTTGGCCAAGGGGTGGCTTACACCCCAATGGAAATGATTCGCGCGCTCGCGGTATTGGCAAACAACGGGGTACTGGTCACTCCGCACCTTGTAAACGAGGTTGATTATAGTGTCGGCGGAGCAAAAATTATCAATCCACCACCAGGACCGCAGGTATTGAAAAAAAGCACCACTGACACTCTCACCAATATGTTGGTCACCGTCGTGGATCAGGCGCTTTTGAACGGCACAGTGAAGATGGCCCACTATTCTATCGCCGCAAAAACCGGGACAGCCCAAATCTCTGAAGGAAATGGCCACGGATATTATCCCGACAGATATTTGCACACATTTTTTGGTTATTTCCCAGCGTATAAACCGAGATTTATAATCTTTCTCTTTAACTATTATCCCAAAGGAGCCAAGTACGCCTCTGAAACTTTGACACCGACGTTTATCAATTTGGCCAAGTTTTTGATAAACTACTACCAAATCCCGCCTGACAGATAATTATTTTTCAACTTAATCCATATATGAAATCACTGTTAAAAAATATTGTAATAAAAATTTTGACTTGGGAATCAAAAGTTGTAATAAAAAAATACAATCCAAAAATTATCGCCATTACCGGCAGTGTCGGCAAAACTTCCACAAAAGATGCCATATTTTGTGTTCTCGAGCCGTTTTTTTTCGTGCGTAAAAGCGAAAAGAGTTTTAATAGCGAGGTGGGGGTGCCATTGACAATTCTCGGTATCCCAAACGGTTGGAACAATCCGTTTATCTGGCTAAAAAATATATTTGAAGGGTTGGCTCTTATCATTCTGCCAAATAATTATCCAAAATGGCTGGTAATTGAAATAGGGGCAGATGCCCCTGGGGACATTCTTAAAATCACGGAGTGGATAAAGCCGGACATAACTGTGGTGACAAGACTTTCCAAAGTCCCTGTGCACGTGGAATTCTTCCCGTCACCTGAGGACGTCTTCAGAGAGAAGAGTTATTTGGTCAGCGCCTTGAAAAAAGACGGAGTCCTAGTCATTAATTCCGATGATGAAGATGTCTTGGCTTTCAGGTCGTTGGTTGATAATAAAACTATTTTGTTTGGCGTGGGTAGTTCTGCTGAAGTAGTCGGAAGTAATTTGCATATTGTATACAGCGAGCAAGATGGAAGAAAAGAGCCCACCGGCGTAGCGTTTGAAGTCGTCTATGGAAAGGACGGAGGGGAAGTGATGATCCGAAACGGGCTTGGAATACAACAAATGTATCCGGCTCTCGCCGCCGTGGCGGTGGGAGTGGCTTTGTCGATTCCACTCGACAAAATAATTGCTTCGTTTGAGAAACATTCGCCGTCACTGGGAAGAATGCGAATCATAAAAGGTATCAAAAACAGTATTATCATAGATGATACGTACAACTCTTCGCCTGTCGCTCTGGCTGAAGCGCTCAATACTTTGGTGAGCTTAAAGACAAGCGGGAGGAAAATAGCGGTACTCGGCGATATGCTAGAGCTTGGAATTTTTTCTGCTGATGAGCATAAAAAGGCTGGGGCAAATGTGACATTTGCCGATTTGTTATTTACGGTAGGTATTCGCGCTCGAAGAATTGCAGAAGGTGCTCTCAACGCCGGTATGAGCGAAACAAAAATTTTTCAATATGAATCATCCCGTGAAGCCGGAAGAGATTTGGAAATTATGATGAAAGAAGGGGACGTCGTCCTCGTAAAGGGTTCGCAGGGGGTGCGAATGGAGAGGGTGGTGGAGGAGGTGATGGCGGAGCCAGAACACAAATGGAAACTTCTTGTGCGACAGGACAGTGAGTGGGCAAAACGTTGAACTGTCCAATTCTTGATTAGCTCTCATATATTGGTTATTGTTGCGTAGCGGCCCTATCGTCTAACGGCTAGGACGAAGCCTTCTCAAGGCTTAAATCAGAGTTCGATTCTCTGTAGGGTCACAACTAGATCTTGCCGAGGCTTAACCTCGGCAGATTAGAAAAATAATATGAAGGCAAAATTTATTTTACACGGTGGATTTGCTAAAGGAAAAACTGATGAAGATAACAGTGAATTTTATACTGAAATTTTGAAAGGTGCTCCAGAAAATGCCAAAGTACTTTTGGTTTGTTTTGCTAAGGATGACGATAGGGTGCCAGATGCTATAACTGAGGTTATGTCTGAATTTAATAAAAATAAATGGCAAAAAGAAATCGCTTTTGAGATCGCAAGCAAAAAATCATTTTTGAAACAAATAAAATTAACCGACGTAATTTATTTTTTTGGTGGTAGAACTTTTAAATTACTCGAAGCCCTAAAGGATTTTCCTGATTTTCGGAACTTGTTCGATGGAAAAACTGTTGCTGGTGAATCTGCCGGGGCGAATGTGTGGGCAAAATATTTTTACAGCCCAAATGCCGATAGTGTTGGTGAAGGATTGGGTTTCCTTTCGCTTAAAATTATTCCTCACTATACAGAACAATACAAAGGTAAACTTGATAGCGTTGGAAAGGATTTAGAAGAACTGGATTTGCTCGAATATCAGTATAGAGTTTTTAATTAGAGACCCTAAAATCTGCCGAGGTTAAGCCTCGGCAGATTAAGGTGCTTGCCGAGGCTTAACCTTGGCAAGTCATTCTAGTAGAAACCGCCATATGTGTGTGCACATTACCAAAGCCTCTTGACATTGTTATTGATAGGGTGTATAATATAGCGAGTTCTTTTTATGGGCTTGCCGAGGCTTAACCTCGGCAGATTAGACTGGCTATTGACGTTTTGATAATGTTTGATATCTTGACCAAGGATTTCTCGTTCTATCTTTAAACCTCTGCCAGGATGGTTGCGATGCCTTCGTTTCTGTATTCAAATATCGATCGAGCGATTGTCGCGACACAGTATGATCTACGTGGCTTTTGGCACCCTTTGGGATTTCGTATGCCCAAAGAATCGGCAAAAAGCCTGCACGCGACCACGACCAACTTCATGAACTTCGCCGCGGGTTGTGCTAAGGAAGACTCCTCTGGGCCGACCGATGAAAACTATGTGCGCTGGCATAAATGCACCCACGAGGAATATCTCGCAATGTGCAAGCGGTTGGTCAACGACTGTGATCTGTCCGAGAAGGAGGCAATTCAGCTCATCATCAAGGACATCGCCGAGCAGATGGAAGGTTTGCGGGCGAAGAAGGAGCGTGGCGAAACGAATTCGGGGTACGTGATGACCATGGACAAGGACAACCGATGGGGCATGGTTATCCTCGCTTTGGCCGAGGCGTTCGAGGTGTCGCTGGAAACAGTAACGACGTAGATTGTAGTAATGCCGGTATCCTATAACAGGATACCGGCAATTTTGTTGGTGCTTGCCGAGGATTAACCTCGGCAGGTCAGTCTAGTAGAAACCGCCATATGTGTGTGCACATTACCAAAGCCTCTTGACATTGTTATTGACAGGGTGTATAATATAGTGAGCTCTTTTATAGTTTACTTGTAATCGCCACAGCTTTCAGTGTTTCAAAACTTGGAATGTTGAAAGCTGTGGCGACAATCCGTTGCCGAGCCCCCACAACCTCGGGCAGAGGGAAGCCAAGCGCTTTGAGCGCAAGGAGATTTCGATGGCAAAGTACAACGATGTGACCCACGGTCAGACTGAAGCCTGCATCAACCGCATGGGCGGTTGGGACAACTTCCTCCGCTTCATCGGCGGGTCGGGCAGGATCGTGTTCGACACGATTCTCACCCTCATACGCGAAGTGAGACTCGGCGCGCAACAGGCCGTCACCACTTCCAAGAAGTTCTGGGAGGATGCTGGCGTGAAGTGGATGGGGGAGAATTTCGAGGCCCAGTTTATTGGCCTAGATGTTCCCGCCACTCCCGCCACGGACCTCTGCGTTCGTAAGTTGGAGCAGAACTCACTCGACGCTCTCATCATCGCCGAACTCGGCGGTGAAGAGAAAGCCGAGACCAGCATCTCTCACTTCAAGGACTTCCTTTCGAAGAATCGGAAGTCCACGGAGTGGTTCATCTTTTACCTCAAAGGTAAGGATGGAAACCTCTGGGCAGTGAACGCGCCCTGGGACTCCGGCCGCGACGGTTGGTATGTCTATGCCTACTCGGTGACGGATCCGCGCAGCTGGGGTGCTGGTCGCCAGGTTGTCTCTAGCAAGTTGACCGTGTGAACCTTGGGGTCTGTCACTTAGACCCTTTGACACTATGACCCTTTGGAATTTCTGCGATTGTCGCATGAGTCCAAAGGGTCATTTCTTTTGGAAAAATTTGATATAATTTTCTTGAAGCAATGTGATACAGAATGGCTAAGGCTTTTCCGTCATAACCTTAAGATATTTTTTGTGAGAGTTATTCTGGGCACGCCTTGAGCAAGGGTGCAAAAAATAATCTTTAAAAATAAAAACAAAACTTAAGTCTGCCGAGGTTAAGCCTCGGCAGAGATAGGGGTAATGGTTTATCTGATATAATTTCAATATGAACAAGCCCTCGCTCAAAGTCCATCCGGATGTAATCAAACTGGGGTTTGTTTCATTCCTGACTGACGTTTCGTCGGAGGCCATATTTTCTGTCTTCGCGGTATTCTTCACGGTCATTGCCGGAGCCTCGGTAGCATTGCTCGGACTGGTGGAGGGAGTGGCCGATTTTTCTGCTTCGTCTTTGGACTATATTTCGGGCTGGCTGTCCGACAGAAGTGGCAAGCGCAAGATTTTTGCCGTTGTCGGATATGGATTCTCGACTTTGGCTAAGATATTTCTGGTCGTTGCCAACTCGGTGACCGCTCTGGCACTATTCCGAGTCGTCGAGCGCCTCGGCAAGAGCTTCAGAGGACCACCGCGAGACGCTTGGCTCTCTGATGCGGCCGACCAAGCCAACCGTGGTTACTCATTTGGTGTTCACAAAGCGATGGACAAAGCCGGCGCCGTGGCCGGGCCACTCCTGGCTTACGCACTTTTGATTTGGCTCGGCCAGACGGAGGGGACTTTTCATATATTATTCGTCGGGGCGGCGATAGTCGCGGCTTTGGCCGTCGTCGTCCTCCTTGTCATGAAGGATAGACCGGGAGTGTCGCATAGTCGCGAGAATATTTTCAAATCATGGACGGTGCTTAGCCCAGGATTCAAGGCATACCTGGTGCCAGCTTGTGTATTCTCCTTGGCGTATTTCAGCTTTGGCTTCTTGCTCCTCAAGGCTTACGCGGTAGGATTTTCCATTGAAGATGTGGTATTGCTCTATGCTTTGTTTAATCTGGCTTTTGTCCTCGTGTCTGCGCCGATAGGAGCACTGGGCGATATCATCAGCCGAAAGTATGTCATCATGCTCGGCTACTTCATATACGCTGTCATGTCGGTGGGCTTTATGTTTGCTACTTACAAATGGGAGATCATCGTTCTTTTTGTTTTGTTTGGTATCTTCTACAGTATCGACGAAGCCCAGACCAAAGCTTTCATCGCGGATATAGAACGCGACAGACGGGGGAGCGCCATAGGTCTGTACAACTTCCTGACAGGACTTGTCTATCTACCAGCATCGCTAATCGCCGGAGGATTGTGGATGGTGCGACCTGAGTATGCCTTCGGCTTTGCGGCTGTGCTGGCTATGGTGGCGTTGATTATATTTGTCAGCTTGCGAGGGAAGTATCAGATTCTTATGCAGAAGGAGCCGATGTAAGTCTGCCGAGGTTAAGCTTCGGCAGAGATATTGATATGTTTAAAGGAAAAATTAGGGAATTAAATAATGATGATTTAAACGCCGTTGAGGGGATCCTTGGCATGTATTGGTTTGGTGAGCTCAAAGATAGATTTTTGAAAAGAATAAAGGATTTTGTAGAGCAAACGCCGGAATCATTGGAACAAAAATATATGTATTTTGTGGCTGAAGAAAATGGAGAAGTGGTCGGTTTTGCTGGAATGAGAAAGGCACCTGAACACATGAAAAAATATGCAACAACAGATAATCCTGCAGAATTTTATATATCAGCGGCAAAATATAAAGGAAAGGGTATAGGTATGGCACTACGGTCTGCCAGAATCGAAGAAGCAAAGAAACTTGGATTTACAGAAGCGATATTTTTTAGTCCTGAAAGTCACAAAGATTCTTAGCCTTTTCATGACAGCGGTGGTTTCAAGAGAGTTGGTTCCGCCACTGCGCCCAATGGCGAAGCTGGCCAAATCTGGAGGATTGTTTTTTGAGTAGTAAGTCTGCCGAGGTTAAGCTTCGGGAGGGGGGATTAATTTTTTATAGGAGATTTACATTTATGATATTTCTGATATTCTCCATTTAGAATAAAAGTTCAATATTGCCTAAGTATGGAGGTACAGTAATGAACGAACACTGGACAGAAACGGAAGTGGAGGCCCTAAAAACCGCTGACACTTTTGAAGAAGTGGCAGAAATAGCGATTACGATACTTTCTCGTATGAGCAAAGCTGGACTAGAAATAGTGCAGATATGCGGGCCAATGTCTACCGGTGGTCTGGGTAATCTAGCGGACAATATGGCTCGTTTTCAGCTGGCGATTGAAAGAGCATTTGCAAACGGGCTTTTGGTTTTTGACCAGCTCCCGTTTCAAGAAGTAATCATCCGTCTCAGTGGATTTCAAGAAGGACGCAGTAATTACAACTGGGATATTCTCGAGATTTTTTATAAGAGAATTTTTGAGTCCGGATATGTGCGTCGAACTCTCTTCATTCCTGGCTGGGGTGGATCAACTGGGGCAAGTTGGGAACGCCAAATGGTGACGAAACTTGGGCTTATAGTGGAAGAATACCCAATAGAGTGGCTCAAATGACCCAGACAATTGTCCGGGTCATTGTTTTTACCTTGAAAAATAGTACTTGTAGTGGTTTAATGTTGTGAATAAATCATGAACAGAATTGATGAATTAACAAAAAGGATAATTGCTTTTAGGGACGCAAGAGATTGGAAACAGTTTCACACTCCCAAAGATGTAGCGCTGTCTCTTGTGCTCGAGGCAACTGAAGTCATGGAACATTTCCAGTGGAAAAATAAAGAGGAGATGGAGAAATATGTTGTCAAAGCTAGAGCAGAAATAGGTGAGGAGTTAGCCGACGTCCTATACTGGGTGCTCCTTATGAGTCACGATCTCAATATTGATGTACTTGATGCACTGGATAAGAAAATGAAAAAGAATGAAGCTAAATATCCGGTCGAAAAAGCAAAAGGTAAGCATACTAAATACAATAAACTTTAATTATGAGACTTTATTCAGGATCTTCGACTCAGTTTTTGGATGATACTATCCATAACGAAATTGGTGACAAACTTAAAGAGTCTTTTTTCCAATATTTTCGTTACCATCCTTCTCCCAACGAAGTACAATCTTGGAGAAATTCACTCAGAGCAGTATCACAAGTGTTTGAATATTCCAAACTTGATGACCACGGAGTTATTCTTGAATATCAACTTCCACAAACATCCAAACGTCTCGATTGCATGATAATGGGTAAAGACTTACATGGAAGTGACCGAGCAGTTATAATTGAGTTAAAGCAATGGGAAAAGTGTGAAGCTTCTGATGGAGAAAATGAAGTTTCAACATGGGTTGGTGGCGGAAAGAGAGAAGTACTACATCCATCTGTTCAGGTTGGACAATATAAAATGTATTTACAGGATTTACATCCTGCATTTGATGGTGGTAATGCTATTAAACTTGATGCAGTTTCGTATCTACACAACTACTCTCCTATAAAGAACGATGAATTACTTTCCTCAAAATTTACTGAAAAAATTAAAAATAATCCAATTTTTTGTGCGGATGGAGTGGACACTTTTAGTGAGTATCTTACGGCCAAGCTTTCAGCTGGTGGAGGGTTACCTATACTTGAGCGTGTTGAAAAAACAGAATATAAGGTGAGCAAGAAGCTCATGGATCACGTCAGTAAAACGATTAAGGAAAGAAGCGAATATGTACTAATTGACGAGCAACTTGTTGTATATGACAAGGTCATCTCCCTTGTTAAAAATCAACTTGGTAGCAAAAAGAAGTCAGTTGTAATAATTAGCGGTGGTCCAGGAACAGGGAAGTCAGTAATTGCAATCAATCTCATGGCAGATTTGTTGAGGTTGGGGTATGACACAAATTATGCTACTGGATCTAAGGCTTTTACAGAAACTCTAAGAAAAAAAATTGGTACACGTGGGGCCGTCCAGTTTAAGTATTTTAATAGTTATATGAATTCTAGCAAAGACATTTTGGATGTCCTTATTGCTGACGAAGCACATCGCATTAGAGAGACTAGTAATAATAGGTTTACAAGAAAAGAAATGCGCTCAGACACCCCGCAAATTGAAGAACTAATAAAGGCGTCAAAAATCGGTGTATTTTTTATTGATGATAATCAAAATGTTCGTCCAAACGAAACAGGATCAGCAGAGTTTATAAAAGATACGGCAATAAAGATGGGTTGTGATGTTCACGAGTATGAGCTTGAGGCTCAGTTTAGATGCAGTGGTTCTGACGCATTTGTAAACTGGGTAAACAATACATTGGGAATAAAACGCACAGCAAATGTCATTTGGGATCAAAAAGAAGAGTTTGACTTTCAAATTGTAGATTCCCCTCTAGAGCTATATTCAAAAATAAAACAAAAAAGTGATGAAAAAGCAGGTTCAGCCAGACTTGTAGCAGGTTTTTGCTGGCCATGGAGTAATCCAAATTCAGATGGAACATTAGTAAATGACGTTAAAATTGGTGACTTTCAAATGCCCTGGGAAGGTAAGGACGGGCACAAACTTGCTCCGGGAATACCCCCAGCTTCACTATGGCCAAATGATCCAAACGGAGTCAACCAAATAGGTAGTATTTATACGATTCAAGGATTTGAATTTGATTATGTCGGGGTCATTATCGGCCCTGATCTTGTTTATAATTTTGACAATCAAACATGGATTGCATTAAGAGAAAAATCTGCTGACGGTGTTGTAAAACGTTCTGGAGAAAAACTTGAAGAACTTCTTAAAAATACATATAGAGTGCTTTTGACTCGAGGAATGAAGGGATGCTATGTATATTTTGTAGATAAAGAAACAGAGAAGTTTTTTAAAAGTAGAATTGAGGGAACAAAATCAATGCCAACAATGGTAACTAAGAAGATACCTTCTCCTTTCACAATAGAAATGATTAGAGTTCCTTTGGTCGGATCTGCTCCATGTGGTAATCCACTTCTTGGCGAAGAGAATATTGAGGAATATATCGAAGTGGAAAAAAATAAAATAAAACCAGGTGCAAAGTATTTCATAGTTAGAGCAAGCGGAGATTCAATGAATAAGGCGGGAATTAATGATAATGATTTAGTTTTATGTCGTTATTCTGAAAAGGGTGAGACTGGTGATAAGGTGGTTGCTCTTCTTGGTGGTGAAAATGTAACGATAAAATATTATGACAAAAAGGACGGACGTAGGATTTTGTTACCAAAAAGTACTAATCCTATACATCAACCAATCATTCCAGAAGAAGGAGATGTATTACAAGGTATTGTTCAAGAAGTTATAGTTAATCCAGGAGCAGATAATTTATGAAAAAAATTCAGGATGACATATTAAGTTATCGGGAAATGTGTGATGCAGAAAATTCTCAGACAATGCAAAGAGGAATGAATTTTAGAATGAATCCAAATTACTCAGTTATATTAATGTCACAAAGACCAAATGCGCCGTATAAAGATACAATATATTCAGACGGAATAACAATTGAATATGAGGGACATGATAATACAAGAAGTGGTTTGAACCACGATTCTTCTTTTGACGATCAGTCTTCGAGATTACCATCCGGAAAATTAACTCAAAATGGGATGTTTATTAATTCAATTGTTGATCATAAAACAAAGAAACTAAAACCTGAATTAGTTAAAGTATATGAAAAAATATTACCAGGTACGTGGTCTTTAAAAGGATATTTTGATTTGATTGATTATAAGAAAGTAAATGATGGAAAAAGAAATGTATATAGATTTATTCTTAAATTATCAGACCGAAAAGAAAATGTAGTAAATTTAAATCAACTCAATATAGAGCATACGAGATTGATACCATCTGAAGTTAAAAGAGAGGTCTGGAAAAGGGATGGCGGTAAATGTGTTATATGTGGTGATTCAAAAAATCTTCACTTTGATCATGATTTGCCCTTTTCTAAAGGGGGTACGAGTTTGTCTTCTAAAAATGTACGTTTATTGTGTATGAAACATAATTTACAAAAGTCGGATAAAATTGAATAATTAAATTTATGAGCATAGATTTTTCAAGAAAATTAATAAAAGGAAAAATTACAGAGGTTATATTTGAACAAATGATTCGTGAAGAGGGTAAGTACACAGTAATTCCTTTTGGTTATGAGCATACGGTTCCCACCCTGTCACAATTTCAGCATTTGGCAGTAGTGAGGCAAATTATGAACAATATTTCTGATGCCCCAGATTTTGCATTAATTTCAGAAGATAAAACAAAGGTTTATCTAGTAGAGGTAAAATTTCAAAATAAACTCAATATTGAAAAGTTAGAAGAATATGCAACTAAATTACAAGATAGATGGGAATACCCGTGGCTTTTTGTTGCAACACCAGAAAGATTTTATAACGGATTGTGCAGAGATATTATTAAAGAGAAACGAATTCCTAATTTAACGGAAAATTGGGTTGCTAAAGAACTACAAGATCAATATTTAAAATTACTTAATGAATTTGAGAAATAGAATGAATCAACCCATGATCTAACTAACGAAATATAATGGACGACGAAATATTTGAAAAAGCAAAAGAAGAGGACTTGAGCCAAGATGAAGCACAGGAATTTCAGGACTTTGTGGATGAAACAGGTTTTGATGTTGATAATGCATACGAGCTTTGGGAAGAGTCACAGTGAGCTTACCGAGCCCTCCCTTCGGTATTGAGGAGGGAGGGGTTTTTAATAAAGACCAACGGAACGTCGTCTTTCTTTCAAATGTTTGATGTCTTTTGTTGGTAAAAGTGTACGTTTTTTGTTTTTTACTCTATATTGGGTCCCGTATATTTGGGTCTTACCTTCATGAATCAAAATCCGATCTTGCAAGTATGCAATATTTTTGACCGACGCATCACCCTTTGGGATTTTTTTCATCATGTTTAGGCACTTCCTTTGAAATCTGACATCGAAATCAGCGTGTTGAACAAGTAGCCAAGCGTTGTTTGAACCTTTTTTGCCAACTTTAGATATAGTCGGCCAACCGATCTTAGCGATTATTGTTTTCGTTATTTTTGTGTTGGCACGATCTACTGATTGGTCAAATAGATTCCAGTCTTTCACAGCTTTCTTGCGCATTTTTTGGTCAATCTTGACCATATCATTAATTTTCTTGGCAATCTTAGGATAGAGGATTTTTCTTTTGTTTAATTTTTTTCTTGGCATTTAGATCAGATTATATTATTACAGAGAAATATGAATACATTGGGTTCATACAAATATAATCAATATAAATAGTTAAAACAAGCATAATTAAGGCCCTCACACCGTTGGATGTGAGGGCCATTGTCAGGCTATTTCTCTGGCAAGCAGTGCATCAATTATCGCGTTGGTTGCACCCTTACCGAGTCCTCCCCTCAGTAAATTGAAGTGGTACTCACATATTCTACTAAGGTAAAAATGCAGATGATGCTATAATAAAACTGAAACATTGTAATACTTATGGACTCAAACTCATTTTCTACGGAGAGGCCTATAACCAATCCAACAGAAGAAAAAAATTTTATAAACCAAGAAGTCGCTCGTCGTGAGGCTATTCGGGTTTCTGAGGGTGTTCCGCATACTCGCGAAGAAGTCATCGGTGAGACATTGAAGGAATACAAACAAATCCCGTCAAATGAGATATTGCACAAGAGTATGGATGTCGGTGAGGATATCCACACAATCGTCGGTAATCTTTCTCCAGAGACTCACGACAGGAAGATAGCCGAACTTTTGAAAATTCTCAACACCAAAGGCATCAAAAATGTAATTTCCGTTATTGAAAAAATGGGCGACGAACATTTGGAGGATGATTTTCATCGTTTTCTCATCCAGTATGTAAAAAAGGGTATGGTCGTCAAAGGTCTACCGCCCAAAGCTCCCATTTCCAAGGCGCTCCATATGACGCTCTACGAAGTGGTGCTTCCCGAGGTAGACAAGGAAAAAAATCCAGAGCGATTGAAGGAGTTGGTTTCCGGTATGGAGCAATTTTACGCCGGTATGCTCTCTGTTTCTTCTGACAAAAATCCTGGCGAGCGACATATCGCTTTGGAAATTGTAAATAGCAATGGCAGTGAATCAGTCGTATTTTATGTGGCGGTGCCAAATGAAAAGCGTGATTTGTTTGAAAAACAAATTGTTTCTGTTTTTCCCAACGCGCATTTTAGTGAAGCCAGTGATGACCACAATATTTTCAACGAGGAGGGAGAATCGGCCGGCTCTGTGGCTGTCTCGGTAGGCAACCCCATTTTCCCGATACGCACATATGATTCGTTTGACCATGACCCTATGAACGCGGTCATTCAGGGTTTTTCTAAACTGTCCAAGAATGGTGAGGGAGCTTGTCTTCAGATTTTGATCAAGCCGGCAGGGGATAGCTACACGAAGTCGTATCAAAAAGCGCTTGTCCAAATCGAAAAAGGTGTTCCGATAAATGAGGCCGCGCCGACCGGTATAGATGTCAAAGGCGCCATCTTCAGTATTGCCAAAGAAATTTTTTCGTCCGGCAAAAAGAAAGGTGACAAGGAATCCGAAAAGAAACCGCCAAGTCCGGTAGTCATCGACGCCATTAACGAAAAAATTTCACGACCCATTACAAGCACCACGATCCGTCTGGTAACTTCGGGAGCATCCAAGGCGCGGGCAGAAGCCATCCTTTCTGACCTGGAATCAAACTTTAATCAGTTCAATAATCCTCAAGGCAACTCACTTCGTTTCAACCGGTTCAAAGGAGGCCGACTGACCAAATTTTTCCGTAATTTTGCTTTTCGATCATACGACCAGACCGAGTCGATACCGCTCAATGTCAAAGAACTTTCCACATTGATGCATTTCCAGACAGGTCTTATAGAAGGGGCGTCTCAATTGAAGACGGCAAAGTCTGGTGATGCTCCGGCGCCGATGGATTTGCCAAGTGAAGGAACCTTGCTTGGAATAAACACGTACAGAGCCACGGACACAAAGGTGTTCATTACAGACGAAGACCGTTTGAGGCATATATATACCATCGGGCAGACCGGCACCGGTAAGACGACACTTCTCAAAAATATGATTATTCAGGATATAGAGAAGGGCAACGGCGCCTGCATGATTGACCCTCACGGTTCGGATATTCTCGATGTCTTGGCGCACGTGCCGCCGGAGAGACAAAAAGATGTCATTTATTTTGACCCGTCTTACTCGGAGCGACCGATGGGTCTAAACATGCTTGAGTATGACCGCAGCAAACCCGAACAAAAGACTTTTGTGGTGAACGAACTTTTCAGTATTTTCCAGAAGCTTTACGGAGGCGTGCCGGAGTCTATGGGCCCGATGTTCGAACAATATTTCCGAAACGCCACGATGCTCGTAATTGAAGACCCGGATACTGGATGCACACTACTTGATGTGTCGCGGGTTATGTCAAACAAAGAATTTCGCCAGATGAAACTTTCGCACTGCAAAAATCCGATTGTTGTCCAATTCTGGACGGAAATCGCCGAGAAAGCCGGCGGGGAAGGAGCGCTTGCCAATATCGTGCCTTACATCACCAGTAAGTTCGATGTTTTCTTGGCCAATGACATCATGCGACCGATTATCGCGCAGGAAAAATCGGCATTCAATTTTCGCGATATCATGGATAACAAGAAAATTCTCCTCGTCAATCTTTCCAAAGGTCGTCTCGGTGATATCAACGCCAATCTCATCGGCCTCATACTTGTCGGCAAGATTTTGATGGCTGCGCTTTCGAGGGTGGATATCGTCGGCACAAATTTTGCGCCGTTTTATTTGTATATTGATGAATTTCAAAATATCACTACACCGTCGATATCTACTATTCTTTCCGAGGCACGCAAATACAAACTTTCACTTTTTATAGCCCATCAGTTTATTGGCCAGCTTTCCGATGACATCAAGAACGCGGTGTTCGGTAATGTGGGCAACATGGTCGTGTATCGTGTCGGCGCTGACGATGCGGAATATTTGGTCAAACAATTTGAACCGGTATTTACAGCTTCACAAATAATGAATATTGATAATTTCAACGCGCTTATAAAAATGTTGGTACACGGCAAGCCATCAAAACCCTTCAATATAAAAGCTATGCCATCCCCGCCTCCGACTGGCATTGATGTAGAAGCAGTAAAACAACTTTCATATCTTACATACGGCAGAAACAGAGACGAGGTTCAGGCGGAAGTGATGAAGAAATATGAGAAATTGAAACCGCCAGAGTCACAATCCACGGCTTTATAAATTTATTGTTTAAAAATATAGCCACATGTGCTATACCTAGTTGAGAACTGCACAACCACCGATTCATCCATATGGAGGACTGATGTCTAACGCGCCGAGGACAATTTTTGTCGAGCCGTGTGATGGGTACACGAACCAGGTCATAGCGACCCAATTACTCACGGAAGAGGAACATTTTTATCGGGACAAGCTGGCAAATGACGGGTCGGAACATTCGGTCTGGGAGTTTGACCATACGAACCTGCGTAAACTCATGACACTTTTGTACAATACCGAGGCCCGATTTTATCTCTTTCGGGAAAACGGCGCAGGTAGACTGGTATCAGTTTCCAGAGTGAAAATCCTGTATCCCAACGTACGATGAGTTGAAGATTAAAAATAATTTGCCGCATGAGCGAGTCTCATGCGGCAAATTTTGCTATAATCATTGAAAATCATGGAAAGAAATAAAAATTTTTTGGGTATAAAAAAGTTTGCCGAGCGGGTGACGTGATATCGTCCGTGATCATCCCAAAGGGCAAAACCATGAGCTATTCTGAAGTCGCAAAAAGGGCCGGAAGCCCAGGGGCGGCACGCGCCGTCGGCAATATTATGGCTAATAACTTTGATAAATCTGTGCCATGTCATCGAGTCATCTGCGCCAATGGAAAAATCGGTCGTTATAATCGTGGAGGAGAAAGCCGTAAACGAAGTTTGTTAATAAAAGAAGGAGTAAAAATCTAGCTTTAGTGCTGACTTCTGAGATTTGCGCCGGTTACAAATAAACTTGTATAAGTGGACTAGTGGTATAATAGTGTTATGTATATCCTCTTTGATATCGGTGGCACAAAAACACGGATAGCAAAAACAGATTCGATTGACAGTTTCAATGAACCGATAGTTTTTGATACGCCACAAAAGTATGAAGAAGGCGTGGCTCTCATAAAGAAAACTATCCTGTCACTTTCCAAAGGAGATCAAATTCAAAAAATTGTCGGTGGAATAGCGGGACCGTTTAGCCAAAAAAGCGGAACCATGATTGAAAGTCATAACTTGAGTGATTGGACAAATAAATCGTTTAAGTTTGAGCTCGCAAATTTTTTTCATACAACAGTATTTATGGATAACGAGGCGGCGATGAGTGGTCTCGGAGAAGCGGTTTTTGGCGCCGGCAAAGGTTTTTCTATTGTTGCCTACATTACAGTATCGACTGGGGTCGGTGGCGCGCGAATTGTCAACGGAGCGATTGACGAACGAACGATTGGTTTTGAACCGGGTAAGCAAATTATGGACGAACAAGGACTTATTCTTGAGGACATTATTTCCGGCAGGGCTGTGGAAGAAAGACTTGGCAAAAAACCACAGGAAATTAATGATCCGGTTTTCTGGGACTCGATGGCCAAATCTTTGGCATTCGGTTTAAATAATGTCGTTGTAGACTGGTCGCCCGATGTTGTCGTTCTTGGAGGTTCAATGTTAAAGACGGTTGGTATTCCGGTGGACGCCGTAGAAAATTATCTAAAAGAAACACTAAAGGTATTTCCAGAAATTCCTCAAATAAAGAAGGCAGTGCTAGGTGATCTCGCAGGTTTGTATGGCGCTTTGGCATACTTAAGAAAATAGATTTTATTTTATAAACAGCAAAAATAGCTTTTTGTTTCGCAGTTCGTTATAGTTTTGTCCTATGTCGCTATCCATCGGTATTGTCGGGCTTCCAAATGTGGGCAAATCAACGCTGTTCAACGCGCTGACCAAAAAATCCGTGCCTGCGGAAAATTATCCTTTTTGCACCATTGATCCATCTGTCGGTATCGTGCCGGTGCCAGACCCGAGATTGGATAAATTATCCAAATTTAGCAATTCGGCCAAAACTATTCCCGCAGTGGTGGAATTTGTGGACATTGCCGGTCTGGTGAAGGGCGCTTCGGAAGGAGAAGGTCTTGGCAATAAATTTCTTTCCAATATCCGCGAAGTGGATGCCATAGCCGAAATGGTGAGAGTGTTTGAAGACCCAGACATCATTCATGTTGCAGGAAAAATTGACCCATTGTTTGATATTGAAATAATTAATTTTGAATTAATTGCGGCAGATTTGCAGACTGTGACCAAGCGACTTGATACATTGGGCAAAGATGTAAAGGCTGGAAACAAAGATGCGATTGGTCAACACTCGGTGTTGACCAAGGTTAAACCAATACTTGAAGCGGGCAAGCTTGCGTCAGGCGCTATGCTCAGTGAAGAAGAGACTCTTGTTCTGAAAGGTCTTCATCTTCTGACTACTAAGCCGTTTCTATATGTGCTAAACACTTCTGAAGCGGGAGAGAAAGCGCTTAATGATTTTACAAAGATTCCCGGCGCGTATGTAGAAGTGGACCCAATTTTCGGTACTGGCATGGATAATTTGATTACCGAAAGTTACAAGCTTCTCAATTTGATGACATACTTTACTACCGGTGAAGATGAGACAAGGGCGTGGACAATACCAGTCGGTTCAACAGCACCAGAGGCCGGAACCGCTATTCACACGGATTTCAAAGATAAATTTATTCGGGCTGAGGTCATTGAGTGGGACAAGCTTCTTGAAGCAGGTTCTTATGGGAAAGCGCGAGAGAAAGGCTGGGTGCGAACAGAAGGCAAAGATTATATTGTGAAGGATGGTGATGTCGTAGAGTTCAAAATCTAGCAAGATTTTGAACCGAGATCCTGAGCTTGTGAAGGGTGGTTAGAGTTCAAAATCTAGCAAGATTTTGAACCGAGATCCTGAGCGTAACGTAGTATGACGGAGTTTAAGATTTAAACGAATTCGACCATCCTGAGCGTAGCGTAGTATATATTGAGTTAAAATTTGATATAATTGATAATCATGCCAAACCAAAAATCACGCGTTCTAAAATGGTCACTTATTTTCGGTATCGTTATTGTTATAAATCTTTTTTTCAATTACACACTGTCTTTGGTCTATCAAGAACCTCAGTATGAAGCATTTTGCCCTAACAATGCGCAAGTAGTCCCTACGGCTACATCCCAATCCGAATGTTTGGCTCAAGGTGGACAATGGAACGGAACTATGTATCAGCCGGCTTCGGCCGACAAGACAGTTCCCGCCGGATATTGCGACCTCAATTTTACCTGTGGCAACAATTTTCAAGATGCTCAGAGAGTGTATGATCGCAATGTTTTTATTACACTTGTTTTGCTAGGTGCACTATGTGTGGCAGCAGGAAATTTTCTCAAGGGAAATACACTTCTCGGTCAAGCACTTTCACTTTCAGGTGTTCTCTCGTTTGTGGTGGCATCGATGCGATATTGGTCATACGCTGACAATTTGGTAAAGGTGGTCATTCTAGCGATTGCTCTTGCGATTTTGATTGCCGTCGCCTTAAAAAAGTTTAAGGACTAAAAAATCATTCAGAAAAATAATCCAAGGCGTAACCTTAAGCAAAAAGCACGCATCTAGTCTATGTGTGTTTTTTCTTGTATGATTGAAAATAATCAGCCCATGAAATCATACGATCCAGCAAAAATTGAAAAAAAATGGCAAAAAAAGTGGGAAAAAGAAAAGCTTTTTCACGCTGATAACAATTCAACTAAGCCCAAATACTATTCACTCATAGAGTTTCCATATCCGTCGGGTGACGGTCTGCACGTAGGTCACCCAAGGCCGTATATCGGCATGGATGTCATTTCACGTAAACGTCGGGCTGAGGGTTTTAATGTTTTGTATCCTATCGGCTGGGACGCCTTTGGACTCCCTACTGAAAACTATGCCATCAAGACAGGTAAAGATCCTCGGGAGGTAACCAAAGAAAATACAGATACTTTTCGTAAACAAATCCAATCATTGGGTATTTCGTTTGACTGGTCGCGGGAGATAAATACTACCGATCCGGAATATTATCGCTGGACCCAGTGGATGTTTTTGCAATTTTTGAAGGAAGGTTTGGCATACAAAGCCAAGATACCTATCAACTGGTGTCCCAAAGACAAGATTGGCCTTGCCAACGAAGAGGTTGTAAACGGACGTTGCGAGCGATGCGGTACTCCAGTGGAAAAACGTGAAAAGGAGCAATGGATGATGGCTATTACCAAGTACGCCGACAGGCTGGATAAAGATCTTGATATGGTAGACTTTTTGCCACAAATTAAACAACAGCAAAGAAATTGGATAGGGAAGAGCGATGGGGCAGAAATAAATTTTCAATTTTTGAACAACACCGACGGACGTCCGACGTCCGTCACGGTATTTACCACCAGACCCGATACTATTTTTGGCGCCACTTTTGTCGCGGTATCTCCGGAGTTGGCAAAAACGTGGCTTGATAACGGCTGGTCGGCGGGTGACGAAATAAAAAAATATGTCAAAGAGACTGTCGATGAAAGACTCAAAGGGGGTTTTGAGGAAAAAGAGAAAAATGGAATAGCTACGGGATTTGGCGCTATCAATCCAGCCACAAAGGAGGAAATACCTGTTTGGATAGTCAATTACGTGCTCGGCGATGTAGGCACTGGTGCCATTATAGCTGTGCCTGCTCACGATGAACGTGATTTTGAATTTGCAAAGAAATATAATCTTCCGATTAAATATGTCGTAGCGCCATATTTCTTGGACAGCACAGAAAACAGTAAACCAAGGAGTGATGCTGAAACAAAAGATAGAACAATTGGTGTAGGAATTGTAAAACATTGGTCAGAAGATAAGTATTTGATGCTTAACTGGAAAAACGGTTGGACTGGATTTATTACTGGAGGGGTAGAATCCGGTGAGGATTTAGAGAAATCCATTATTCGTGAAATTCAAGAAGAAACTGGTTATACGAATGTTCGTTTTGTGCGCCACTTAGGTGGTCCGAATGTATCCGATTTTTATGCACCGCACAAAAAATTTAATCAGCATGTTTTCGGTTATGGGATGTACTTGGAGCTTGTTGATGACAAGCAAGAAATAGTGGCTGACGAAGAACACGCGAAGCATGAGGTTATTTGGGTTGAAAAAAAAGAAGTCCTTCCTTTTCTCAAGAAGGGTTCTCCTATGGGAGATTCACGATATTCAGAAATGTTTTGGGATAGATTCCAAACTGGTAATTTTGTTTGGACAGGAGATGGTACATTGCTGAATTCAGAGAAATTTGATGGAAAAACTTCTGAAGAGGCAAAAAAGGAAATTACATACTTTGTCGGAGGAAAAATGGTTACTCGATACAAACTTCGAGACTGGGTTTTTTCTCGACAGCGATATTGGGGTGAGCCGATACCGGTCATACATTGTGAGAAATGCGGTATTGTGCCAGTTCCGGAAAAGGATTTGCCTGTAGAACTGCCAAAGGTTAAAAAATATGAGCCCACAGATACTGGTGAGTCACCACTAGCCGCCATTGATAAATGGGTAAATGTGAAATGTCCAAAGTGTGGTGGCAATGCGAAACGTGAGACAGATACGATGCCACAATGGGCAGGTTCCTCCTGGTATTTTCTTCGTTATGCTGACCCAGAAAATAAGAAGGAATTTGCAAGTAAAGAAGCACTCAAATATTGGACACCGGTTGACTGGTATAACGGAGGGATGGAGCATACCACCCTTCACCTTTTGTATTCACGTTTTTGGAATAAATTTTTGTTTGACCAGGGATTGGTGCCGACATCAGAGCCTTACAAAAAAAGAACCTCACACGGATTCATTCTTGGTGAAGGTGGAGAAAAAATGTCTAAATCTCGTGGCAACGTCATCAACCCCGATGATGTGGTGAAGCTATATGGCGCCGATACTCTTCGAGTTTACGAAATGTTTATGGGTCCGTTTGAGCAGGCTATCGCGTGGTCAACCGAAAGTATTATCGGATCACGAAGGTTTTTGGAGAGGGTTTGGAAATTGCGACGAGCGAATAACAAATGACGACTTCGGCAGTATCAAAAGAGGAAAAAACAAAACTGGAATATCTTTTGAATCAGACGATTCAAAAGGTGAGTGAAGACATTGAGTCGATGAGATTTAATACAGCTATATCCACCTTGATGATATTTGTAAATGAGTGTGATCGTCACGCCCTTATCCCATATTCCGTATTTGTCGGCTTTTTGAAAGTGTTAGCGCCATTTGCGCCCCATATTGCCGATGAACTATGGAGCGAGCTTGGTAATTCTGACACGATTCATATGGCCGGCTGGCCAAAAGTAGATGCGGGAAAACTGACCTCTGGTACGACGACTATAGCCGTACAAATAAATGGCAAGACTCGGGCGGTCATGAACACTCAAAGGGAAAGGGATGAGGCCACTATTATAGCTGAGGCAAAAGGTTTGGATGCAGTTAAAAAATGGATTGACGGCAAAAATATCGTAAAGACGATTTATATACCGGATCGTATCCTTAATATTGTTGTCGGTGAATAATCTTCCACCCCTTGACTTATTCTTGTCATGGTGATAAAAATGAATACACTAGACAAAAGTCGGTAAAAAGCTTATAATTATCATTAGCAAAATAAGAAAAGCCAGATTTTTATGAACAGCGCCATTACTATCAAGTTCAAACCAAAACAGGTTACCAAACGACTACTCTCAGTTCTTTCTGATCGTGGCCGAGATGTCATTGAAAAGCGATATGGACTTGATGAAACCACCAAACGTATGACGCTTGATGCTATTGGTAAGAAATACGGCATTACCCGCGAACGTGTTCGCCAGATTGAAAATCACTCTATTATAAATATCAGGAAGTCAAAGGAATTTTCTAAGGAAAGTTTGGCGTTTGGCCAGCTAAAAGAATATATTAAGTCGCTTGGGGGAGTGGTGTCCGAAGAAGATTTGCTAAAGCACATAAGTCACGACAAAAGCACTCAAAACCATGTTTATTTCATGCTCATTGTCGGGGATGAATTTACTAGAGAAAAGGAAGATGACACTTTCAAACATCATTGGCATGTAGATAAAGCGCTTTCAGAAAAAATTCACAGCGCATTGAAGAAGTTGTATAGTTCTCTTTCGGACGACGAGCTGGTACTTGAGAATGATATGATTGATTCGTTTTTGGAGTATGTCAAAGACGTTTCAGACGAATACAAAAATGACGAGGTCATCAAACGCTGGCTTTCACTTTCAAAAAGAATTGGCAAAAACCCGTTGGGTGAATGGGGAAGAGCCGAATCTCAAAATGTGCACGCCAAGGGTATGCGTGACTATGCCTATCTTGTCATTCGCAAGCACGGTTCGCCGATTCACTTTAAAGAAGTGGCCAAAGCTATTACCACATACTTCAACAAAAAGGCTCATGTCGCTACCACTCACAATGAGCTTATCAAAGACCCTCGTTTTGTACTTGTCGGCCGTGGACTATATGCTCTTTCTGAATGGGGCTATATGTCCGGAGTAGTAAAGGATGTCATTAAGAAAATCATAGAGAAGAACGGCCCACTGCCAAAGGATAAGGTGATTGAAAAAGTTCTCAAGGAGCGTTATGTCAAAGAAAATACGATTCTTGTTAATCTGCAAAATCCAAAGTATTTCTATAAAGACAAGGAAGGCAAGTATCATGTTGTAGAAAAGTAATTTGAGTGTTACATGGTAAGCAAAATTGCCCACTCGTGGGCTTTTTTGTTGTAGTTTTTGAAAATAAACTACGTTACAATACATACATATGATTTCATTGTTTTATAACGCACTTTTCGCGAATGGCGCTTTGTCTTCTGCCTTTGGCATTTTTTTGTCTTTCGCTTGGTTTTGGCTACCGATTGTTCTCATAAGCTTGTTTTTGGAAACGTGGTTTAGATATGTGCGCACGAAATACATTATGGAACAAGGATCTGTCCTTCTTGAGCTACGCTTAGCCAAAGAAATGCTCAAATCACCGGTATCAATGGAGATGGTTTTGGGTGCGTTATCCCAACCCAGTGTCGGAAGCTATTTGGATGTGTTTTTAAAAGGCAGGATTCGCCCATGGTTTTCTCTTGAACTTGTCTCTTTAGGTGGTGAAGTGCATTTTTATATTTGGGCTCAAAAGAAATGGAAAAACATTATTGAATCGCATATATATTCACAGTTTCCCAATATGGAAATTTACGAAGTTCCGGATTATACCTTTGGAATCGAATTTGATCCTGCGAAATTCAATCTTTTCGGCATGCAACTAAAACTAAACAAAGCCGATGTTTATCCGATAAAGTCATACATTGAATACGGATTAGGCGAAGACCCGGAGGAAGAGGTCAAAGTTGATCCGATCACTCCACTTATTGAGTTTCTCGGGAGTCTCAAACCCGGAGAGCAAGCTTGGATACAAATATTGATTCAAGCTCACAGAAAAGAAAATCTCAAGGATCTGCGTATCAACGAAAAACCGGATTGGAAAAAAAGCGTTAGTAAAGAAATTAAAAAAATTGTTGAAGAACAGTCAATATTTAAAGCCGAAGAAGGCAGAGCTATGACTACTATGTCATTGACGAAGCAACAAATGGAAGTGGTCACCTCAATCCAAAGAAATGTTGGAAAACCGGCTTTTGAGACCATGATTAGAGGTCTTTATATTGCGCCTATCGAAATATATAATCCGGGAAATATCGCCGGACTGACAGGAGGTTTCAAGCAGTTTGGTTCAGATTATTTGAACAGTTTTTCTCCAAAACTTACAACTTCCTTTGATTATCCATGGCAAGACCCGACAGGTTCACGATTATCAAAGATAAAGAGATCACTTTTTTATGCTTATAGACAGCGTTCGTTTTTCCACCCGCCGTATAGAAACTACCACGGTAAACATTTTATTTTGAGCGCGGAAGAACTTGCGACACTTTTTCATTTTCCTGGAGCTGTGGCTGCCACACCGACCTTGGTTCGTACCCCGTCAAAGAAAGCGGAAGCGCCGGCCAATATTCCGGTATAGACAAATCCAATAATGCCCGAAAAAATACTTCTTATATTATTTGGATTGTTTGTCATTGTCGCTACGGTTTCCGTCACACTGGGATCACCTCCAACCCAATTTCCTACAAAGCAAACAATTCATATCGCAGAAGGGACCTCGTTGAACCAGGTTGCGGATGAACTTGTCGGCGTTAATGTCATTCGCTCGGCTTTTTTGTTCAAAGCTTTGATAGTTTTACAGAGTGGACAAAAATCAGTAATCGCCGGTGATTATTATTTTGATAAACCGGAAACACTCGGTATGATAGCCAGTCGTATGGCGAAAGGCGACTTTCGACTTGTGTCGGTCAAGGTGACTATTCCAGAAGGTTGGACAAATGTTCAAATTGCAAAATATTTGAGCCAGAAATTGTATCGCTTCAATGTGAATTCATTTTTGGCTACCGCTCCACAAGGATATTTATTTCCAGACACATATTATTTTTTCCCTGATACCGGTACCAATGGTGTCATCGGTCGGATGGAGGATGTGTTTAACACCAAAACCGCTTCTCTAAAAGAGCAGGTTCAAGCTCAAGGTAAAAACTTTGCAAACGTTGTGGTGATAGCGTCTATTCTTGAAGAGGAAGCCAAAACCGTTCAAGACAAAGAGATTATTGCCGGCATTTTGCTTAAAAGGCTTTCTATCGGTATGCCTCTGCAAGTGGATTCTGCCACCAGCACGTATACAACCAAGGGTTTACCTTTGGTCCCGATTTCAAATCCCGGATTAACCTCACTAGAGGCGGCCTTTAACCCGACTCCTACGGATTATTTGTATTATCTTTCGGACCTGTCCGGTAATATTTATTACGCCAAGACTTTTGCGGAACACGAACAGAACAGGATTAAATATTTGGGAAAGTAATTTAGTTTTTCCATTTTTTCTGGTAGACTCTCGGTCATGATCAAGTCAGAAAGACAATCCGGCCAAGGCTTAACCTTGGCAATAAAAAAACAAGGCAAACAAACGGTTTTTGTCGGGCTTTCCGGAGGAGTGGACTCCGCGGTATCGGCGGCCATACTAAAAAGGGATTTTAATGTCGTCGGTGTGTTCATCAAAGTATGGACTCCTGATTTTTTGCCTTGCACATGGAGAGAGGATAGACGTGACGCCATGCGTGTCTGCGCGCATTTGGATATTTCTTTTCTTACGTTGGATTTGGAAAAAGAATACAAAAAGGAAGTTGTTGATTATATGATTCGCGAGTATAAAGAGGGAAGGACCCCAAATCCTGATGTAATGTGCAATAAAGAAATAAAATTCGGTGCATTTTATGATTTTGCGATGAAACACGGTGCAGACTATATAGCCACCGGACATTATGCCTTGACTCACACATCTGAAGAAAACGATTTTGAATTGAGAGAAGCCAAAGATAAAGCCAAAGAACAAAGCTATTTTTTGTGGAATATTAAAAAAGAACAACTTCCTCATATTTTGTTTCCAATAGGGAAAATGAACAAATCAGAGGTTAGAAAACTGGCGAAAAAATTTAAATTGCCCAACGCGGAGAAGAAAGACAGCCAAGGACTTTGTTTTATTGGGAAAGTCGATATGAAAGATTTTCTTCATCATTTCATTAAAGAAAAAAATGGCAACGTGCTTGACGTGAAGGGTAAAAAAATCGGCACTCACAGTGGAGTGGCTTTTTTGACTATTGGTCAACGACACGGTTTTGTCGTCGATAATAAGAAAACTTCATCAAAACCACTTTATATAATCGCTAAAAATATCAAAAGAAACACAATTACTGTTTCAGAACTTAAATCGAAAGACGTGAGAGAGATTGGAGAAAAAATTTGTCTTTTGGAAAAAACAAATTGGTTAGCAGAACCGGATAAAAACAAAAGTTATGATATTCGTTTCAGATACCATCAGACTCCATTAGAAGGAAAGATAGAAAAATATTATGCTGAGAAGCATAAAAATGGTTCAAGAAATGCGGTTTCAAACCTGTGGCAGGTCAAGCTCTCAAAGCCATTTGCGGGTATTTCTCCCGGGCAGTCCGCGGTCGTTTATGACAAACAACGACTGATAGGCGGAGGAATAATTTTGTAGATTCTAGTTTATACAATCATTTTTTAGCTTTGGTGGTATGCCAATCGCTGGCTAGAAGCTTTATACTCTTTCGGTTATACTAATGAAATGAATCAAAATAACCATATAACGGTAATAAAAGCGAGTGGACAAAAGCAGTTTTTTGACAGTGACAAATTTCTTGGCTCGCTTGTATCTGCTGGGGCAGATCCCAAAACAGCTGAAGGAATAGTCGATCATATTACCGAGGAGATCAAAGACGGAATGTCTACGAATCAAATTTTCAAACACGCTTTTTTTCTTTTGAGAAAATCCCAAAAGCACGTTGCTGCCAGATATTCATTGCGTAGAGCTATTATGGATCTTGGACCGTCGGGTTTTCCATTTGAAAATTATGTGTCAGAAATTTTGAAGCAAAAGGGATATAACGTGCTGACCGACCAGCATGTGCTTGGTGGTTGTGTTGAACACGAGATCGATGTGGTGGCTTGGAATGAAAACAAACTAATTATGGCTGAGGCCAAATTTCATAATGAATTGGGTTTGAAAAGCGATCTCAAGGTGGCGCTTTATGTCAAAGCAAGAATGGATGATCTTAAGGAAATGAAATATCATTACGGCAAAGATCGTCAAGTGGATGAAGGATGGCTTATTACGAACACAAAATTTACGGAAACAGCCATACATTATGGCGAATGCAAGGGGTTAATCATGATTGGTTGGAATTATCCAAACAAAGGCAATCTTCAGGATATGATTGAAGACGGAGATCTGCATCCATTGACTTGTCTTTCCACTTTGTCCGGTTCACAAAAAAACTCGCTTTTATCCAGAGGTATTGTTTTATGCAAGAATCTAAAAGATGATAGCTCGTTACTTCGATCACTCGGTTTAAATAAAGAAAAGTCGGATAAAGTTTTGGATGAAATCACAAATTTATAACAATGTCTCAGTATTATAATTCACGAAGAACAAAAAACCTTTTTGATCCGAAAAGCAAAGAACCTTTTCGGTTTTCCAGATCGAAAATTGATCTGTTTGTTCAGTGTCCACGTTGTTTTTATTTTGACCAGCGTTTGGGTGTGGGGCGACCATCGAGTTTTCCTTTGACGCTAAATAATGCGGTAGACGAGTTGATGAAAAAAGAGTTTGATATTCACCGTGTAGCGAAAAGTCAACATCCTTTGATGAAAACTTACGGCATTGACGCGATACCGCTGGACGATCCTCGTATGGATGAGTGGCGTGATGCGTTGAGACGGGGCATTTCGTATCACGATAAGGAACTCAATATAATATTGCGGGGCGGGGTGGATGATGTATGGGTAAATCCAAAAGGCGACTTAATTATCGTTGACTACAAAGCTACAAGTAGTAAAAACGAGGTTACCCTTGATGACGAGTGGAAAATTCAATATAAGAGACAAATGGAGATTTACCAGTGGCTTTTTATGAAAAATGGCTTCAAGGTGTCAAATACGGGTTATTTTGTCTATGTAAACGGCAAAACAGACAAAAAAGCTTTGGATGGCAAACTGGAGTTTGATGTGACTGTGATTCCATACACTGGAAATACGGATTGGGTAGAAGGCATTCTAGTGAATTTAAAGAAGTGTCTTGTGGATGACCGTATACCCAAAGCCAATCCGGATTGCGATTATTGCAGTTATATTGAATCAATAAATAATGTCGCGCGGGAAAGAGCCACCAAAAAAATTGAAACAGGAAAAGCAGATGACAATAAAAAGACTTTATTCTAATGAAGAAAAATTTTTCCACAGATACAACATTGCTCGATTATTTGAACAGCACCTACCTTAAACTTCACGAAGAGTATGAAAAGCTATTTTGGGTTTCTTATATGGGAGACCATAGTGTAGATAAAAAAATGACACAAGCAATGAAGTCTACAGATTCTTTTCGGTCAAACAAAAAACTTAAAACAGAGGTAGAAAGTCATATAAAAAATTCAAAAGGAGAGATAAAAGACCGACTTGAGGTTTGGAACAAGTTTTTTGGCATTTTTCAGATTCCCAAAAACGCCGCCACGATCAAAGCCAAGGCCATCGAGTTGGAGTCAGAAGTCATGAAAAAACATTCAAAAAGAAAAGAAGGTTATATAGATCCGGACTCAGGAAAATTTATTGAAGCGTCTAGGAATAAAATGTCTTTCCTGATGAGGACAAACAACAATGAAAAAGTAAGAAAGGCATGTTTTGAGAGTTTGGAAAGACTGGCTCTCGATTCCGTAAGCGATTTTGTCAAACTTGTTAAATTAAGAAATAAATTTGCGAAAGTTCTTGGTTATGAGGATTTTTATGACTACAAAATTCACCTTGATGAGGGGATGAGCAAAAAGGAAATATTTTCGATTTTTGAGGATGTTTACAGTAAGACAAAATATGCTTTTAAAAATGTACGAAAATTGGAAAAAATTTACCCTGATATTAAGAAACCTTGGAATTTTTCGTTTGTTCTCGTTGGTGATTTTGTTAAAGAAGAAGACCAATATTTCCAGTTTGAAAACGCGCTTATGCTATGGGGAAAATCTTTCCAGGCGCTTGGAGTAGATTATCGTGGCGGTTCCATAAATTTGGATTTGATTGACAGAAAAGGCAAACACAGCAACGGTTTTTGCCATTGGCCGACGCCGGTACATTTTGAACATGGCAAAAGAATTCCTGGAGTATGCGATTTTACATCAAACGCCGTCGTCAACCAGATTGGGTCAGGGATAAACGGCATTAATACCATTTTTCACGAGGCAGGTCATGCCGCTCACTTGTTAAATTCGGAGCAAAAAGATTGCTGTCTTAATACCGAATATCCTCCTTCGACTGTTTCGTGGGCAGAAACTCAAAGCATGTTTTTAGATTCTGTATCTTCTAGTATTGAATGGAGAACCAGGTACGCAAAAAATAAAAAAGGGGAGCCATATCCATTTGCGCTTTATGAAAAAAAGATCAGGAAAATGCAACCATTGATTCCACTCGATATGATGAGCCTAATGTTTGTAGTTTTTTTTGAAAAGGAAATATATGAATGCAAGAATCTCACTGCGGACAAAGCCGTTAAAATTGCAAAAAAAATGTATAAAAAATATTTTGACCGTCACTACGATTCGGTATCGGCTTTTAATGTGCCGCACATTTATAACTGGGAAAGCTCGGCGTATTATCACGGGTATGGGCTTGCCGATCTTGGAGTTGATCAGTGGAGAGAATATTTTTACAAAAAATACGGCTACATTGTAGATAATCCGAATGTCGGCAAGGAAATGCGTGAAGTTTGGAAATATGCTGCGCTTTATACGTCTCGTGAATTTATAAAAATGGCCACCGGCAAACCGCTTGGACCGGATGCTTATATAAAAAGTGTTACAAAATCCATAGATCAAATTTTGTCAGAAGCAAAATTAAAAATTAAAAGGCTAAAAAAAGTTCCCAAAGTGAATAGGGCGGTAAAATTGAACGCACAGATTTCTATGTACCATGGTAAAAAGAAAATTGCCGACAATAAAAAAAGTTTTGAAAATATGGATAGGACTTACCGAGCGTGGCTAAAAACTGTAAAATAAGACTTATGGATTCAAACCAAATAAGAAAAAGATTCTTGGATTTTTTTGAAAAAAGAGGGCATAAGGTTATTCCTTCGGCTTCGCTTGTACCGGCCAATGATCCGTCGGTGCTTTTTAACACAGCAGGTATGCAACCACTTGTGCCGTATCTCCTCGGCGAACCGCATCCGTCAGGAAAACGTTTGGTCAATTTTCAAAAATGCGTAAGAACACAAGATATTGACGAAATAGGGGACAACACCCATGTAACATTTTTTGAAATGCTCGGCAATTGGTCGCTCGGTGATTATTTCAAAGAAGACGCTATTATGTGGAGCTATGAATTGCTCACTTCAAAATCCGAAGGTTTTGGGTTGGATGCTAGTCGTCTCTATATAACTGTCTTTGAAGGTGATGAAAATGCTCCCAAGGACGAAGAGTCGGCCGAATTTTGGGAAAAAGCCGGAATTTCCAAAAAACGAATTTATTTTGTGTCTGCAAAGTCAAACTGGTGGAGTGCCGGAAACAGTGGACCATGCGGGCCCGACACGGAAATGTTTTATGACATCACTCTGGAAGGGTTGGGAGATTTGACCAAAGAGCAATTTATTGAAGCCGACTCTAAACAGAAGGTTGTTGAAATTTGGAATAATGTGTTTATGGAATATGAAAAAAGAGACGGGAAAGTAACCGGCAAACTTAAAAATAGAAATGTTGACACCGGTATGGGGTTAGAGCGAGTAGCGATGGTCTTGCAGAACAAAGATAATATTTTTGAAACAGATTTGTTTGATTCGGTTATAAACATAATAAAAAAGGAATCAAAAAATTATAACGAAAAATCGGCAAGAATCGTCGCAGACCATATTCGTACCGCAGTATTCATAATTGCCGATGGAGTCGTACCCAGCAATACCGACAGGGGATATATCCTTCGCAGATTGTTACGAAGAGCAATACGTTTTTCTGATACTTTGCAGATTGACAGTGGTTCGTTGATTGAAATTGCCAAAGCCGTTGTCATTAAGTATTCATCCATTTATCCGGAGTTGGTGGAAAACGCAAACAATATAAATATTGAGATTGGGGCAGAAGAACAAAAATTTCGAGAAACCTTGTCACGCGGGATGAAAGAATTTGAAAAGGGGACAGACGCTTTTACTTTGTTTACCACATACGGTTTTCCATTTGAATTGACAGAAGAATTGGCAAAAGAAAAAGGACAAACCATAGACCGCGCCGAATTTGACGAGAAAATGAAAAGTCACCAAAGACTTTCTCACACATCCTCAGCAGGAATGTTTAAAGGGGGCCTGGCCAACCAAAATGAACAGACTGTGAGGCTTCACACGGCGCACCATCTTCTCCTATCTGCTTTAAAAGAAGTTCTTGGAAAAGAAGTGAAGCAGAAGGGAAGCAACATTACCGAAGAACGTTTAAGAATGGACTTTCTATTTCCGCGCAAAATGACAGAAGAGGAGAAACAAAAAGTGGAAGATATTGTAAATCAAAGGATAAAATCCGATTTGGTGGTAGTTCGAAAGGAAATGCCAAGAATCGAAGCAGAGACCCTGGGTGCCGAGATGGAATTTGGCGCAAAGTATCCTGACGTAGTCTCCATATATTTTATTCAGGACAAAGATGGCAACGTGATTTCCAAAGAATTTTGCGGAGGTCCGCATGTGGAACATACTGGAATTTTAGGAACATTTAAAATTCAAAAAGAAGAAGCGGTTTCTGCTGGTGTGAGAAGAATCAAGGCGACTTTGCAGTAAAAAACACAATTTTAGTTTTTGACTACTGACTACGGGACACTATTCAGTTATAATGTAATTATGTTTGGAACTAAACATGATCACCTGTCACTGGTTTGCTACATAGGAAGCGCCACAGTAAGCGCCAGCGTTGTTCGTTTTTCAGAAAAAGTAAAACCGACAATACTGGCGAGTGTCTCACTTCCTATTTCACTTGTTGATGACCACAAGGTCGCTAGCCTTGAAACAAAAGTTCTCAGTCTAATGGAGCAAGCGTTGGTCTCCCTTGTTTCTAAGGAGATTCCAAAGCTGGGCTCTGCTGTCATTAAGCGAAAAAAAATAGGTTATGCCCAAGTGGTACTTTCCTCTCCTTGGTATATTTCAAAATCAGCGCAAATCAATATCAGTAAGGAAAAATCTTTCGTACTTAACGATAGTATCTTGCATGAAACTTTGAGTGAACAAGAAAAAATTTTTGAAAAAGAGACTTTGGAGGGCAACTATCAGTCTATGGCAGGGGAAGATATTCATATGATTGAAAGAGAGGCGTTGTCCGTGTCATTGAACGGATACAACACGCCCAATCCTTATGACAAACATACTAGGTATGCGGATTTATCGTTGTATATGAGCTTAGCGCCACAAAAATTTTTGACAAAAATAAGCGAAATCGTCAAAAAACATTTTCACATTTACAAGATTAAATTTCACACCACATCTTTGGTTTTTTTCAGAACAATTTCATCACTTTTCCCGCACGAATCAGAAGCTTTACTTATAGAAGTGGATGGAGAGTCATCTCAGGCCACTCTTGTTTCTGGCAATAGCATTGTGAGTTCCGAAAATTTTGGATACGGCCGAAATAACACATTAAGAGAAATGATGGATAAACTTGGCGTCACACAGGAGATCGCCATTTCATCACTGCGTCTTATGGAATCTGGGACACTTGGTGATGAGGCAAAAATTAGTTTGCAAAAAGCACTATCGGATGATGCCAATAATTGGAACAATAGACTGACCGGTCTTTTGAGCGAAATTAAAATTCATAAACCACTGCCTTCTGTCTGTTTTCTGCTTTGTGACGAAGATGTATCCACCGTTTTTATGGAAAGGGTGAAAGAAGTTGGTTCAAAGTTTGATATTTCACACATTATTGCCGTAAATGCAAAAGTGTTAAATACTCACGTTGCCATCGGAAAATTTGTCGTGGCCAATGATTTTACTCTTCTTCATTCCCTATATTTTATGTTGAATGATGTTTACACAGGTTGGTAATGCTATTTTGTTTAAAATGTATTAGAATACAGGGAAGTTAAATATTTAATTACAAGTAATGGCTAAGAATATTTTGCAAGACATCGTTCCGCCGGAAAAACGTTCAATCAGGAACATCCCCGTGCCGGCGCGCAGAAGACCATTTATCCAGGCACCGCTATCAACGCCTAGAGAATTTGCCAATGATGTTCGTTCAGAAAGGGATACCGAAGCAAAAGACAATGATTCGATCGAGTCTGATAATAATGTCGCTCGCGTGTATCCGTACAATGAAGAGGTGGGGACAGGTTCAAAACGTCCCAAAAAGGGTATTTGGATTGTATCCGGAATTGTTGTAGTTATTTTGCTTTTAACGATATTTTCTTTGTTTACCAGTGCGACCGTCACAGTAACCCCGAACAAAGAAACCTTAAATGGAGGTAATACTGTGTTTTCCGCTTACCAAGGTGACCACGGTAGCGGCGTTCCTTACAAAATTGTAAAAATTACTCAAAATCTTGGCCAGACTGTTCCTGCAACGGGCGAAGTAAACCAATCCACAAAGGCAAGCGGACAAATAGTTATTTACAATAATTACAGTTCAAGTTCACAAAAATTGGTGGCTAATACGCGCTTTGAGACACCGGAGGGTTTAATTTTTAGAATCAACCAAGCCGTTGTGGTGCCTGGAAGTAGTACTAAGAATGGTATTATTTTGCCCGGCTCATTGACTGTCACCGTGTATGCGGACCAACCCGGTGACACATACAATATTCCTCTCAAAGACTTTACTATCCCTGGTTTGAAGAATGATCCACGTTACAAATATATTTATGCCCGCTCAAAGACACCGATGACAGGTGGTTTTGTAGGAACAGTCAAAAACGTATCACCATCCGATCTTGCTACAGCAGAAGCGACTATAGACGCAAACTTGAAGGTGGCTCTTATGCAGGAGATTACTTCTCAAGTGTCTAGTAGTTCTGTGGTATTCCCCGACGGAATATTTACCACTTTTTCTTCTCTGCCACAGTCGCAAGGCTCGGACAAATCTGTGCAAGTCAATGAACAAGGCACATTAACAGCGATTGTGTTTGACCAAAGTGCTTTGACCAATTATATAGAACAGACACTCAGTTCTAAATATGTGAACACTCCAAATCATATTGCTTCCATATCAGCATTACCGTTTGCCATACAAAACAAAGCCACCTTCGATCCAAATCGTGATACCTTGTTTACATTTACTTTGACCAGCGATATCAATGTCGTAGCGGATTTTGATCAAACCAAGCTTGCAAGCGATTTGGCGGGGAAACCCAAGTCGAGCATTGAAGCAATTCTTGGTCAGTATCCAGGGATAGCATCAATTCGAGCAGTCATCAGTCCTTTCTGGAAAGGTTCGTTCCCGACTGACACAAAGAAGATTTCTATTGTTATTGCAAAGTAGAGGAAGTATTATAGTCAAACTATCTAAATGGATATCAAAACCAAAGGAAAAGACACAATTATCATAGGTATTATTACGGAAGCTCTTCCCAATACACACTTTCGCATCCAGCCAGAAGGTGGTGGTGACATTATTATGGCTTACCTTGGCGGTAAAATGAAGATGCACAAGATAAGGGTTTTGGTAGGCGACAAGGTAGAAGTGCTTATAGACCCGTATGGCGGTAAAGGAAGGATTATTAGAAGACTATAGCGATAAGATGGCATCCCCACGATTGGGGCTAAAAAGCTTGACAAAATAAGCCACTATATTAGAATAGCTCATTACATTGTCCCAATGGGCTTTTGTGTTTGTATTTTTATATTTTTATGAAAGTTAGAGCTTCAGTCAAAAAAATATGTTCACAATGTCAGGTAGTTCGCAGAAAGGGCTACGTGTATGTGATTTGCAAGGCAAATGCAAGACACAAACAAAGACAGGGATAGTATGATATCGGTTTCATGCATTTATCTATATATAGTTTATCCATACAAAAATAAACAATGCGTATTCTAGGCATAACTCTTCCGGAAAACAAAAGAATTGAAATTGGACTCACTGCAGTCTACGGTATTGGACGTCCCAGAGCTCATATTATTTTGGACAAAGCAAAGGTAGATCCTGGTTTGAAGCCCAAGGATATCTCCGTCTCACAAGAAAATGAAATCAGAAAAATTGTAGAGACCATGAAGCTCGAAGGGGATTTGAAACGTGAAGTCGCAGGCAACATAAAGCGTCTCAAAGATATCAAATCTTATCGGGGTCTGCGTCATGGCAAAGTTCTTCCGGTTCGTGGACAACGCACAAAAACAAATTCACGCACACGCCGTGGTAACGTGCGTAAAACCATGGGCACAGGACGTAAGGTAGCTGAAAAGACATAAAATGGGAAAAAAAAGAATTGTAAAAAATAATGAAGCAGAAGGGAGTGAGTCGGAAGCACCTCAAGCAGTTTCTTCTGTTTCAAAGAAACACGCTGATAGTGGCATACTTTCTGTTCAGTCTACTTATAACAACACCAAAATTGTGTTGACTGACACAAAAGGCAACACACTTTCATGGTCGTCTTCTGGATCACTCGGTTTTAGAGGAGCTAAAAAGGGAACACCATTTGCCGCCGCAAAAGTGGGAGAGATTGTTGGAGCCAAAGCCCAGGCTATAGGCATCAAAGAGGTGTCTGTAGTAGTGCGAGGAGTGGGATCGGGTCGTGAGTCAGGGATTCGTGGTTTCCTTTCTAAGGGTATTAATCTTGTTTCAATCAAAGATACTACACCGGTGCCGCACAACGGACCAAAACCAAAAAAGCCTCGAAGAGTTTAAGATACTAATATGAAAATCGGACCAAAATACAAAATTGCGCGAAGACTGGGGGCTCCAATATTTGAGAAAACTGAAACTCAGAAATTTGCCCTATCTCAAGCTCGTAAAGAAAAGAGCGGAAAGAATTTTTCTCGCCCAAAATCCGAATTCGGTTTGCAGTTACTTGAAAGCAGAAAGCCAGGTCTACTTATGCGGTTACAGAAAAGCAATTTTCAAAATACGCCAGAAGCTCTGGCCAAAAACAGACAAGCATTGTCACGATTGTATTCTTCTCTTGAACTTAGATCCGACAACGTCGCGTATCGAGCAGGATTTGCGCCTACGCGTTTGGCGGCCAGACAAATGGTTTCTCACGGCCACCTTTTGGTAAATGGCAAGCGCATAACGATCCCTTCCTATAGACTGAGCGAAGGTGATGTCTTGTCACAACGCGTGGCAAGCGCCAGTAAACCACTTTTTGCCTCTCTCAATGAGAGGGTGAAGGGTATGAATCATCCGGCTTGGCTTCGTTTTGATAAGGAAAAGAATTCTGCCACCGTCATAGCTATACCGAAGTATGAACCGTCGGATTCTTTGTTTGATATGAATGCCGTGTTGGAATTTTATAGTCGTTAGTAATCATATTTTAATATTTTAATCTTATTAATTAATTTAACTTAATTTTTATGTCAGACCATTCAATCATTTTGCCATCTAAACCAAAAATTGTTTCAGAGGACAAATTTGTTGGTAGTTATGAGATAGACGGATTGTATCCGGGATACGGACACACTCTGGGTAATTCGCTTCGCAGAATTATTTTGTCTTCACTTCCCGGGGCAGCCATAACTTCCGTAAAAATTGCCGGAGTGGAACATGAGATTTTCTACGATTGCCGGAGTAAAAGAAGATGTCATCACTTTACTTTTGAATTTGAAAAAGATTCGTATCAAGATGCTCACAGACGAACCTCAAACTCTGACAATCCACGCAAAAGGTATTGGTGAAGTAACTGCTGGCAATATAGAAGCTGTGGGGCAGATTGAAATTCTCAATCCGGATTTGGTTATTGCCCATATCACGGAAAAAAGCACCGATCTTTCAATAGAAATGGTGGTGGAGCGGGGTATGGGATATGTTTCTCGCGCAAGTTTTACAAAAGAATCGCGTCGATGTGGGAGTTATTTCTTTGGACGCTATTTTTACTCCGATTCGACGCGTCAGTTATGAAGTTGAAAATATGCGTGTGGGTGATCGTACCGATTTCAACCGTTTGAAAATATTTATTGAAACCGATGGCACTATAACAGCAAAGGAAGCATTGGAATCTTCGATTGAAATTATGATCAACCAGCTCAAGGCTATTGTCGGCTTCAAAGAACCTTCGGAAATTGTTGAATCTGCTGATACGAACAAATCGGAAAACAGTTCATCGAAAGCAGAAATTGATTCTGAAGTATTAAAGACAAGGATTGAATCGATAAATCTATCGGCCAGAACGGTCAATGCTTTGATAGGTGGCAATATTCGAACAGTCGGAGGCCTTGCTCGCAAAAAGGAAAGAGACCTTCTTGATATAGATGGTCTGGGGGCAAAAGGTATTCAGGAAATTCGCACTGTTCTTGCCGGATTGGGTATTACTTTGAGATAAATTAAAATGAGTTACCACAGAACAAAAAGGGCATTAAGCCGTAAGACAGGACAACGGAAAGCGCTTCTCAAAGCTCTTGCCGTGGCTTTGGTGATGGAGGAAAAGATTCAGACATCCGAACCAAAAGCCAAAGAATTGCGTCCATTCATCGAACGCTTGATTACTCAAGGTAAAAAAGGTAACGAGCTTGTATGCGTTTTATTGTGTGTTGTTTGTTTTCTTGATTGGAAAGGGTAACCTAGCTTCGTATCGCACCGTTATAAAATACATTGGTCCGGTAGCCGGAAAGAAGTTGTTTACCGATATTTCTCCTCGTTACAAGGATAGAAAAGGAGGATACACTCGCATTACAAAACTTATCGCCCGTAAAGGAGATGGAAGCGCCAGGGCATACATTGAGTTGGTTTAATAAACTAAAATGAAATACTCCATTGACGCAAAAGATAAAAAGATTGGACGCTTGGCGAGTGAAATCGCCATTTTGCTGATGGGTAAGAATAGTACAGCTTTCCAACGCAATATCGCGCCAAAAATTGAGGTCCTAGTCACAAACGCAAATCAAATGAGTATCACAGAAGCAAAAAAGAAATCAAAAGAATACAAACACTATTCTGGGTACCCTGGTGGTCTGCGCGAGGAAAAAATGGAGCACGCGCTGACAAAGAAGGGAGCCGGAGAAGTGCTCCGTAAGACCGTATACGGCATGCTTCCAAAGAATAAACTAAGAAGCATTATGATAAAAAATCTTAAAATAACCAATTAACATGGCTGACTCCACTTCTAAATATATAGAAACCGTAGGACGACGCAAGACATCCATTGCTCGTGTCCGAATGACCGAAGCTCCTAAGAATTCTTTTGTAATTAACGAAAAAGAAATTGAGGTTTATTTTCCGACCGCAGAATTGCAAAAAGTAGCAAAGGAAGCTCTTGTGATATCAAAATTACCGCAAAAATTCAAAATCACTGTGCATGTAAAAGGGGGAGGAATAAGTTCTCAGGCAGGTGCGGTGCGTCATGGCATAGCCAGAGCTCTTGTAAAATCAGATGAAAATCTTCGTAAAAATATGAAAGACCCCGGTTTCCTAAAACGAGATCCTCGTTCCAAAGAGAGACGAAAATTTGGTCTAAAGAAAGCTCGCAAGGCTCCACAGTGGAGTAAGAGGTAGCAAGCCAATCCGCTCCGCATCCGCGGAGCGGATTTTGGTATAATAAAAAATATGAAAAAAAACGATGACAATTCCGATGATGTAATTCTGGATACCGATTCAGATCTCGACGATTCGGTCGTCGCAGAAACACATCAAGGTGATACTATTAAGAAACTTCGGGAGAAGCTAAAGAAGGCGGAAGCCGAAGCCAAGGAATATCTGGACGGTTGGCAAAGAGCAAAGGCCGATTTTATAAATATCCGCAAGCGGGATGAGGAGGCAAAGCAGGAATTTGTGAAATTTTCCAAAGAGGAAATCGTTTCAGATTTAATACCTGTTTTAGACAGCTTTGATCTAGCTTTTCGCAATAAAGAGGCGTGGCAATCATTACCTAAAGACTGGCGAATGGGGATGGAGTCCATATATAATCAACTTTTATCAGCGCTATCTTCCCACGGCGTGCAAAAAATGATTCCTGACGGCGAAAAATTCGACCCGAAATTGCATGAAGCTGTAGAAATGGTGCCAGTTTCGGACGAGAACGAAGATGGTAAAATTTTGGAGGTCATTCAACCGGGTTATTCTCTTGCCGGCAAGGAAGTCAGAGCGCCAAAAGTAAAAGTGGGGACCGTGAATGTTACGAATGAGAACGAATGATGTGAATTGATTCAGACATCCGATGTCATGATGCATTTGGACATCGGATGTTTGAAAAATGTTTGACAAAGGGAGTTAATTTAGCTAAAATGCCGACAAGTTTGTGTAGAAACCTTGTAATTTAACAGCTAATTTTCAAAAAACCATGTCTAAAATCATTGGAATCGATCTTGGAACTACCAATTCAGCAGTCGCAATCATGGAATTGGGAAATCCGAAAATAATTGAAAATGCGGAAGGCGCCAGAACCACTCCTTCTATAGTGGCCATCTCCAAAACTGGCGAGCGAATCGTGGGGATGCTTGCCAAACGCCAAGCAGTTACCAATCCCAAGAACACTGTCTTTGGGATTAAACGCTTTATTGGCCACACTTTTGATGACCCGGCCGTTCAGAAGGATAAGGCTGCGGTGCCATACGAAGTTACTGCCGGCAGTAATGGTGGTGTAGAGGTAACTTTGGACGGGAAAAAGTATCGTCCGGAAGAAATTTCCGCGATGATTTTGCAAAAATTGAAAAATGATGCGGAAGCGAAGCTCGGTGAGAAAATTACAGAAGCTATCGTGACTGTACCGGCTTACTTCAACGATGCACAGCGTCAGGCGACAAAAGATGCTGGCAAAATTGCCGGTCTTGATGTAAAACGCATCATCAACGAACCTACTGCCGCAGCCTTGGCGTACGGTTTCAATAAAAAGAAAAACGAAAAAATCGCAGTATACGATTTTGGCGGAGGAACGTTTGATATTTCCATACTTGAAGTGGGAGATGATGTTGTGGAAGTGAAATCGACCGACGGTGACAGTCACTTGGGCGGAAAAGATATTGATCAGAAAATCATCACATGGCTTGCCGATGAATTTAAAAAAGAGTCGGGAATTGATGTTCGCAAGGACCCACTGGCTCTCCAACGGCTAGATGAGGCTGCTGAAAAGGCCAAAATCGAGCTTTCTACGGCTTTGGAGACGGAAGTGAACATTCCTTTCATTACCTCGGATTCCAGTGGTCCGAAGCATTTTCTCATCAAAATGAGCCGTGCCAAACTTGAGGAATTATGTAAAGAATTTATTGACCGCTCCATAGAAATTACCACCCGCGCTATAGCGGCTTCGCCCTTCAAGGTGAATGAAATTGATGAAGTTGTTCTCGTCGGCGGTCAGACACGAATGCCTGCTATTGAGCTGGCAGTAAAAAATCTCTTTGGTAAAGAACCAAACAAAACTATTAATCCCGATGAAGTGGTTGCACTTGGTGCTGCGTTACAAGGAGGAATTATCGCAGGGGACGTCAAAGATATCCTTCTGCTTGATGTTATTCCCCTTTCTCTTGGTATTGAAACTCTTGGTGGTGTGGCTACGAAGCTGATCGAGAAAAATACCACTATTCCGGCATCAAAATCCCAAGTGTTTTCTACCGCCGCTGACAATCAAACTTCGGTGGAAATAAAAATTGTTCAAGGTGAGCGACCAATGGCAAGTGACAATAAAAATCTCGGTACATTTATTCTTGATGGAATTCCACCGGCCCCACGCGGTATGCCACAAGTTGAAGTAACATTCGATATTGATGCAAACGGCATACTCAATGTCAAAGCCAAAGACAAATCAAGTGGCAAAGAACAATCAATTCGTATTGAAGCCCGTTCAGGTCTTACTCCGGCTGATATTGAAAGAATGCAAAAGGAAGCTGAGCTTCACGGTGATGAGGACAGGAAAAAGAAAGAAACTGCTGAGGCGAGAAATCTTGCCGAGCAATTGGTTTACACAGCGGAAAAAGCTCTTAAGGATGCCGAAGGAAAAATTCCGGCAGATTTGGCGCAAAGTGTTCAGGTTAAAATAGACGCTCTGAAGAAAGAGAATGCTGGAGGCACCGCAGATTCAATCAAAAAGGCGACAGAAGAACTTTCAACCGAAATCCAGAAGATAGGAACGGCAATGCAAAGCAACACGCCACCACAAGGAGGCAGTACTCAGCCCGAAGCGCCAAAGGATGCAAATTTTGAAGAGAAAAAAGACGAAGGTACGGTATAAGATTTGGGCGAGGCATTTAGAGGTTTAGCCTTGGTGAATCTTCTTAATGCTGATACCTCAAAGACCCTGCCCGCCCAAAACTTACAATAATTAATATGTCCAAAGACTACTATCAAATTTTAGGTGTGCAAAAAAATGCGTCAAAGGAAGAAATCAAAAAAGCCTTTCGTAAACTTGCGCATGAATATCATCCGGACAAAAAATCTGGAAATGAAGCAAAGTTTAAAGAAGTAAACGAAGCCTATTCTGTTTTGTCGGATGATCAAAAACGTTCCCAATACGACACCTTTGGTAATTCGCAATTTGGCGGTACCGGTGGACAAGGTTTTGGTAACGGTTTTGGGGGCTTTGATTTCAGCGGTTTTCAGCAAGGCGCAAACGGCGGGGTCGAGTTTGATTTGGGAGACATATTTGGAGACATTTTTGGAGGAGGTAGACAACAGGCTCGTCGCGGAAGAGATATTTCGATAGATATTACGCTATCATTTCAAGAGGCGGTGTTTGGTGTGGAAAGAACAATAATGCTCAATAAGGTTTCGCAATGTGAGACTTGCCACGGTACGGGTGCTAAAAAGGGAAGTGAGATGATGACGTGTCAGGTTTGCAATGGTAAAGGGAAAATTAACGAGGTCAGACGTTCAATCATCGGATCATTTTCTTCGGTGCGAACTTGTGATACTTGCCATGGTACTGGGAAGGTTCCCAAAGAAAAATGTGAAGTATGCAGAGGGGCGGGAGTGTTGAAGCGTGACCAAGATATTAAAGTATCCATACCGGCAGGAATTGACGATGGTGAAATGGTGAGACTTCATGGTATGGGCGAGGCGGTAACCGGTGCGCAATCCGGAGATCTATATATCAAGGTTCACGTTGAACGCCATTCCGTTTTTATAAAGGAAGGTAATAATTTGTTGATGGATTTACACATAAAACTTTCAGATGCGTTGCTTGGCACAAAAATTGACATAAAAACACTTGACGGATCTATCACTCTTTCTATTCCCGAGGGAATAAACTTTTTTGAAGTATTAAGAGTCAAGGGTAAGGGTGTGCCAATAAACACAAGTCGTCGTGGAGATTTGCTTGTAAAAGTTATTATTGATATGCCGAATAAATTATCACGAGATGTGAAGAAGTCGTTCGAAGAATTGAGAGAAAAGGGTATTTAAGTTCATTTGACACGATAAGTTTATGAGTGTAGCCTTTTAGACAGAAAGATTTGTCATTTTGGCCTCTTTTTTGTACCTTTAAACAAGGAGGTGATAAGGGTGGGCGAACACAACTTTGACAAGCCAGACGCTGCCAAGGAAACTGACACGTCTACGAGCAAGGTGAGTGAAGCGTGGCATGATGCACGAGAAGCCGCGCAGAAGTCCGGTGAACTTCCTGAAAGGGAAGCGAGCAAAGAATCAAAGAAAGGTAAGTAGCAGTTGATTAAAGAGTGAAGTTGAATCTGACTCCACTCTTTTTTCATGATAAAATTATAATATGAAGAAAAATAATAAGATCGTTATTCATAGCATTTTATGGCAAGATGCGGCTTTTTCAATGGCAACAAAGTTACCAATTGGTCACCCTTTGCCAACACTGACAGTAGGCTATATTTATTCTAAAAACAGAAAATTTACAAATATTTCCACAAGTTTTTCATATAAAAATGAAGTGATTATACCTAAGGATGGTTTTCTAATTCCCAATAAATCTATTATTAAAATTAGTAAAATTGGTAAACATGAAAAAAAATAAAAAAACAATTGAAGTTTTTTGGACTGATGCGGTTATATATAAAGCAAACTCAACGATTCCTACGAATTTGCCAATAGTGCAAACAATTGGTGAAAAAATTGAAAAAACAAAGAATTATGTTTTGTTAAAAAACACAAAAAGCCATCTTACCTCAAGAAAGAGCAAACTTCCAAAAGATAAAGCAAGGTTTTACTTTATTCCGATTGGAATGATAGAAAAAATCAGGAATTTATAATTTGTGTATAAAGAGCTAGGGATGTAGTGGTATAATATCAGGGTTATGCAGATACCACAGGAGGTTCTCAAATCATTACTTTCGGCATCATCAGATACGATTATAATAGCAGTCCTTATTGGTCTAGGTTTTGCATTTAGTTTTTTTCTCGGCAAGAGACGCGCAATTGCCTTCATACTTTCCTTCTACCCGAGCATTTTTATATATAAATATTTGCCATTTTTAAGGATGTTTGTCATCAGTAATCCGGTAAATCAAAATCAAGCAGTGATTCCTGTGGTATTGTTTGCGGGTATATTTTTGCTAATAAATATGGTCATTTATTCTTTTATTTCCGCTGATTTTTCATTTTCTAAGTCAGGCAAACTCATCGAATCACTTGTTTTTGGAACAGTCATCGCAAGTTTAGTTTTGTTGTTTTCATATCAAGTCATTAATATGAGTGTTTTCCATCATTTTTCCTCGACCATTAATTTCCTTTTTTCTGATGCGAATTTTGCATGGTGGCTCATTATTCCATTTCCAGTAATGTACTATTTCAGGTAGATGTTTATTGAGTCTTTTGAGGCAAATGTTGCTTTGTTGGCCAAACTAATTAGTCCCAATTTTGGCTATATTATGCAATATTTTCTGTGCTAAGATAATACTAATGAACAAAGATCGTGTTGTAAAAATATTGGAATTGGCGGTAAGGGCACCATCCACTCACAATAGTCAACCATGGCTTTTTAAGATCACTGGTAATAGAGTTGAAGTTTTTTTTAACCCAAAATATTTTTTACCATTTGCCGACAAAGAAACCCGCGATTTGCATATTAGCATTGGATGCATGCTTGAAAATTTTGTGATTGCGGCTTCAGCCGATAACCTAAAAAGCGTAATTTCGTACGGACCGTTTGAAAACAAGACAAAACTTGCAGAAATTATCCTCGAAGAAGCGAGAAATGAACAAACGGAATTATCGGAAAGATTGTTAAAAACAATACCAAACCGTGTAAATGCTCGGGGTATTTTTGTTGATGAAAAAATACCTGAAGATGTTTTTAATAAAATTAATTCACTGAATACTAATAATGATCTCGTTATTAGTTTTTTGAACAAAAAAGAGGATGTCAACAAAATTGCTCAAATCACGGCTTCATCAATTGTGGATGCCTACAGTGAAAAAGGTTTTAGAAAAGAAATGTCTCATTGGATGAATAGCAACCTTTCTACTAAAAAAGAAGGTCTTCCCGGTTACTCACTTAAAATGCCTCTTGTTGTGTCCATAGTAATCCCTTTGTTAATCAGATATTTTAATCTGGGTAAATTTTTGGCCAAATTGAATATAAAAAGCATCAGTTCAGCTCCACTTATTGTTGTAATCTCAGGTAACGACGGAATTGTTTCCTGGATGGAAGTTGGCAAGCTTGCTGAGAGAATTATGCTTTACTTGCAATCGTTGGGTTTTCAGACATCCATATACGTCGGATCCATTGAAATAAATGATAAATATTTGGAAGTAAAAAAAATTATAAGCACAAAAGACAGACCCCAATTCATTTTTGCTGTTGGGCATATTTTAGGCAAACATAAGATTACCCCAAGGCATAGTGTTGAGGATAAAATAATCACATAATAAATTTATGAACAAAAATATGGATTACAAACCGGAGTTATTTAATCTTAATGACAAGAAAGAGTTTGAATTATTTGAAAAGTTCAAAAAAGTTCACAAAGACTTGGTCTATGTCGATACTCTTGGTGAGCAAAAACACGAATTGATGTTGGTGCGAGATCCATCAATTATTTCTCATAATTCTCTTGACCCTAGAAACACTGTAGATGTCGCTGACAACGAAGGCGTTTGGGTGTATTTTCCTTGGAAAAGTACCGTAGTGCGAGTATTAACGGAATCGGAATACGAAGAGCTAAGGCTTTCCAGAAATAAAAATTTAATAACTTCCGATGAACAAGAAAAACTTTCAAAATCACGCATTGCTATTGCTGGTCTAAACGTAGGTAATCCCGGGGCAATCTGCATAACTCTTGAAGGGATTTCAAATAAAATAAAATTATCAGATTTTGATCCGTTATCAGTATCAAATTTAAATAGATTTCGTGCCGGGCTTCCTGAGCTTGGAATTAATAAAGCGCATATTTCGGCCAGGCAGATGTACGAAATAAATCCGTATGCTGAAATTGAAGTGTACAGCGACGGAATTACTCCAGATAATACTGAGGCATTTTTGAATGAACCGAGAATTGATCTTTTGGTTGAAGAAATTGATAATTTGAAGTTAAAGATATCGATGCGTGAAAAAGCGCGTGAATTAAAAATACCAGTCGTTATGGTAACAGGGAACGGAGAAAATGTGCTTGTGGACGTTGAACGTTATGACCTCGAGCCAGAATTACCCATACTTGCCGGTTATTTGGACAAGACTGTCATTGAGCGAATATCCAATATTAAACCCAAAGAGGGAACATACAAGGAACGTATTGATTTGGCGCGAGATTTCATGGGGACAAATTACCTGGATAAAAGACTTGTATCTTCATTTGATGAAGTGGGCACCACTCTTGCTGGTATTCCTCAATTAGCTGAGTCCTCTTTTTTAAGAGGTGCTGCTATAGCGCACTTTGCAAAAAAAATATTACTTAAAGAAGCTGTGCCGTCTGGTAGGTATTCGATTTTGATTTCTGGAAACATATTTAAAAATGATTAAAGAAATAAAACCAAAACACAATAAATATTATTCAAAACATCATAAAGTTTTCTATTTTGAAGATAAAAAGGTAAACCTTAGAGGTTACATTGCATTGCATAAACTAGTAAACGGTTCTGCAACGGGTGGAACGAGACTATACGATTATAAAAGCAGTAAAGATGCTCTTACGGATGTTTTGAAACTTTCAAAAGCTATGACTTACAAATGTGTCATTTCAGGAATACCGTTTGGGGGAGGAAAAGCGGTAATCATACGGACTATAAAATTGAAATCAAAAGATTTTTTGAAATCATATGCAAAAATTATTGATTCGTTAAATGGCAAGTATACAACTGGGACCGATGTAGGTATTTCCGATGAGGATACAAAATATATGTCCACAATTACGCCATATATATTGAGGGGGTCTGGTGGTCATACGACGACATCTTTGATGGCAGCAAAGGGAGTATACGAAGGGATTATTTCATCTATTCATTTACTTTTGCCAAAGAAGGAAAATAAATCTATATCTATAGCAATCAAAGGGACTGGAAAAATTGGTTCAGAACTTATACGACTCTTATACAAGCACAATTTTCAAATATATGCCGGAGAAAAAAATAGCAAAAGTTTAATGGAAATTAAAAAACGTTTTCCAAAAGTAAAAATAGTTAATTACAAAAACATTCACAAGATAAAAGTGGATATATATTCACCTTGCGCAATGGGAGGTGAGTTTGATAAAAAGACTATAGAGGAATTGAATTGTTACATTATAGCGGGTGGAGCCAATAATCAGTTTGTAAATGAAGAAGATGAGGCAATAGTTTTTAAAAGAAATATTTGGTATATACCAGACTATTTATTGAATGCAGGAGGTTTGATACAGATTGTTGATGAACTTAATAAAGGGGGGTACAATACAAAGCGAGTAAGAAATAATATAAAAAATATTGGGACTACAACCTCACGTTTGATCAAGGAGTCAAGAAGAACAGGAATTTCTATGCTTAATATTGCGAATAAAATAGTCCATGAAAAAATATAATGGCAATAACGATCTTGCTCCAAACGCCAATGCCTTTGGAGTTTTTGAAAGGGCGTCAAAAAGCGTACCGGCTTACAAAAAATTTTTAAATGAATATGGAGTAGATTATAAAAAAATTTTGAGAACAAAAGATTTTGACGGTATTCCAATTGTTACAAAAGATAATTATCTCAAAGCATTCAGACCGATAGATTTGGTCAAGGATAGAATATTTCCACCTATGGTGTCGGCAAGCTCGGGGTCTTCGGGTACACCATATTATTGGCCAAGAGGAGATGAACAAGAAAGGTTTGGAGAACAAGTGCACAGAATTATTCTTGAACAAATATTTAAGTTACAAAAAAAACGAACTTTGGCTATCATTTGTTTTTCAATGGGCAATTGGATTGCAGGAACATACACCCTTACTTCGCTTCGTGAAGTGGAACGCACTAACAAGCAATTTCGATTAACCACAATTACTCCTGGCATCGACAAAGATGATGCTATATCAACGCTGAGAGATCTCGCCCCAATGTTTGATTCTGTAATATTGCTTGGTTATCCTCCATTTATTATGGATGTTGTTATAAGCGCAAAAGAATATGGAGTTGATCTCAAAAAATTGGATTTGTACTATATTTTAGCCGGAGAAAATTTTTCAGAAAAATGGAGATCCATGCTTCTAAAAGTTTCTGGCACGCCACAAGAAAATAATCGTGTTGTTTCAATTTATGGAACTGCCGATGCCGGCTCCTTGGGGCATGAAAACCCTTTTACTGTCGCACTACGCAAGCTTTCTTTGGAACACAAAGAGTTTAGAAAGGAGTTATTTGGTGATATGACTTTTATACCCACTGTCGTTGGATACTATCCCGATCAAACTTTTTTTGAGCTAGTGAACGGAGAACTTGTTTTTACGACTGAATCCGGAATACCGCTTATTCGTTACAACATAAAAGACCACGGCTTATTGATGACGCATAAATATGTCATTTCTTTGCTCAAAAAGCATAATTTATATAAAAGTTTGCCAAAAGAAGTGAAAAAATGGAAAAATCCTCTAGTTATCTTAAAAGGGAGAAATGATGTTTCTGTAACTTTTTATGCTTTGAATATTTACCCCGAAAATCTTAAAGCAGGGCTTGAAGACGACGCTGTGTTAACTTTTGCAACAGGAAAATACATTGCCCGTACCGAACAATCAAATAATTTTAGAGACCAAATCTTTTATGTTGATGTTGAACTTAAGCAAGGGATTAAGCCAACAGAAAAAATAAGGGAGATTATTTCCTCATCAATTTTTGAGCATTTGATTGAACTAAATTCTGAATACAGAAAATTGTATAATTCAATTCACGAAAAAGCGTTACCAAATGTAAGATTGATAAATCATGGTCACGAACAATTTGTCATCAAGAAAGCCAAACATCGTTGGGTTAATAAAAATTAAAATTAGTAATGGATATCGGTTTTACTTTCACTTTAATAGTAAGTTTTGCAATCCTATTTATAGGTGTTTTAACAACCTATCATGACAAAAAGAGTGTAACAAATAAATTATTCGCCTATATTAGTTTGGTAACCGTAGCGTGGTCTTTTGCAAATTATTTTTCTCTCGAACCAATTTTGTTTTCACAGATTGTTTGGGTTAGGTTGGTTATCTTTTTGGCAGTTCCACACGTAATTCTTTTTTATCTATTTGTCAGAAATTTTCCTAAAATAAATTTCAGCATACCAAAATACGAGTTTGCTACTTTAAGTGTGCTGGGTATTTGCATGATGGCTCTCAGTATGACGCCATATGTTTTTTCCGGTCTGAGAATCGTTGGTGGAAACGCAATTCCAGTGCCCGGATTGCTAATAATGGTGTTTGGTATTTTTGTCATCGCCATGCTTATCAGTGGTGTATTTTTAATAATCAAAAAATATGGCAAGGCAGATCGCAAGGATAAAACTAGTTGGCGAGCAATGTTGGTTGGGTTTGTTTTAAGTTATACCCTTCTAATCATCACAAATTTTGTTTTGGTCAATACCAATGGTGATACTGGTTTTATAGTTTACGCACCTCTATTTATGCTGCCGTCTATTATGGGCACGGCGTATTCTATTATTAGATATAGACTTCTCAATGTAAAAACTATTACGACTGAGATTATAATATTTGTTCTTTTGACTGTAACGCTAGTCCAAATTACCTTATCTCAAACAACAGCTCAATTTATTTTCAACTCGGTACTGTTTTGTGTCTTTATGATTATTGGGATCTTTCTTATTAGAAGTGTCATAAAAGAAGTTGAACTTAGAGAATCATTGCAAATTGCAAATACAAAACTACGAGAACTTGATGAACTAAAATCACAATTTTTGTCATTTGCCAGCCACCAGCTTCGTTCGCCACTGACTGCCATACAAGGTTACACATCTATGCTTCTTGAAGGTGATTTTGGCGAAATGTCCGAGCCGGTTAGGAACTCTGTCAAAACTGTCGACCAGTCATCAAAAAGTCTAATCACGATAGTCAACGAGTTTCTCGATGTGTCGCGAATTGAGCAGGGAAGAATGAAATATGATGTTTCAGATTTTGATATCAAAAAGCTTGCGGAAGAGGTCTTTACTGAGTTGAAACCAAATGCGGAAAAGAAGGGTTTGAAGTTTGAATTTTTGGCTGATAACGATGCCGGTTGTATTGTCAATGCGGATCAAGGAAAAATAAAACAAGTAATTGGCAACATCATCGATAATTCAATCAAATATACGGAGACCGGCGGAATAAAAGTGCAATTGGAACATAAGGATAAAAAAGTTCAAATCAAAGTTTCGGACAGCGGAATTGGTATTGAACCTTCAGAAATTCCGAAACTTTTTTCTATGTTCACTCGCGCGGCGGATGCGCATAAAACAAATGTTAGTGGTACGGGGCTCGGGCTTTATGTGGCCAAACAGATGGTGGAGGCCCAAAAGGGAAGAGTTTGGGTTGAATCTCCTGGCAAAGGAAAAGGATCCACTTTCTATATTGAACTCCCGTTAAAAACCAATAACTAACATATTCTTATCCCCACTTTAAGGATACTCATATTCTCGAGATTACAAGAATTGTTATAATGATGAGGTGAAAAAAGGCGAACCGAAAAATTCAAGACAGATGGAAAGACATCTAAAAGGTGTTGCTAATCATTATCGCATTGATATTTTGCTTTTATTGAAAAGTAAAGGAGTGCTAACCCTAGACGACATTGCTGATAACCTGAACGCAAACATAAAAACGGTATCGGGGCATACTGTTAAATTGGTTCATTCAGGTTTATTAAATAAAAAATACGCAGGAAATTCGGTTGAACATTCTTTGTCGCCTTACGGTAAAATTTTTGTTGATTTCCTGCAAACATTCTCTAATTCTTGAGAAAACAAGAATGATTGAATATATTTAAGGCTGAACGATACTTTGAAATAAACCACAAAATTGGTATTATCTTGCATATGACAAACGAGGAGAAAATAATGCTTTCCGGGGTCCAACCGACAGGCAAACCGCATATCGCCAACTATTTCGGCGCAATGAAGCAGTTTGTTGATTTGCAGAATGAATACAAAAGTTATGTATTTATTGCTGACCTTCACGCTTTGACCAGTATTCAGAATCCCAAGGAAATGAGCAGTAACATTTTGAGTGTGGCCACTGATTATCTGGCAATTGGTTTGGACCCAAAGAAGACCACGATATACAAACAATCGGATGCACCACAAGTGGCCGAGTTGGCTTGGGTTTTTGAGTGTATTACCACAATGCCGTATCTTATGCGTGCCCACGCATTCAAGGACGCTTCGGCCAAGAACAGGGAAATCAATGTGGGAGTATACAACTATCCTATGTTGATGGCTGCCGATATTCTCATACACGACCCCGATATTGTACCGGTTGGTCTGGACCAAAAGCAACATGTAGAAATTGCTCGGGACACGGCAGAAAAGTTTAATCGCATTTTCGGAGAAACTTTCAAGGTGCCAAAACCTCTGATAATGGAAAATGTTCAAACTATAGTTGGCACAGACGGACGAAAAATGAGTAAAAGCTACAAAAATACGATTGAGCTTTTTGCTTCGGACGAAGAAATAAAAAAAGCTGTAATGTCCATTGCCACAGATTCAAAGGGAGTAGATGAGGCAAAGGATACAGAAAAAGATAATGTCTTCGCACTTCACAAATTATTCACCGAAGGACCAGAATTTGAAGAGCTCAAAGACCGATACGAATCAGGAGGCATTGGTTACAAAGAATCAAAAGAAATTTTGATTAAAAATATTATCAAGTATGTGTCACCACTTCGCGATAAAAGAAAGAAGTTTGAGGATAATCCGGGTTTGGTCAAAGAAATTTTGACTGAAGGTGGTAAAAAAGCCAGAATTGAGGCCGAAGAAAAAATGGAAGAAATACGAGAAAAGGTTGGTACAAAATTGTCATGAAAAGAACACTAATAAAAGATCTCAACGAACATATTGGTAAAGAGGTAACCATTTCTGGATGGGTAAATATAAGACGCGACCAGGGTAAAATGGTCTTTTTTGATATGCGTGATATGTCAGGTTCCGTCCAGTGTGTTGCGTTACCAAGTCGTGTCCAGGTTATTGAAGTTGCAAAAGAATTTAGGTCAGAATGGGTTCTCAAGATTCAAGGTCTGGTAAATAAAAGACCGGAAAAAAATATCAGTGAAGGAATTCAAAACGGAAATATTGAAATTGAAGCCGTAAATATTGAAGTCCTTGCAAAATCTGAACCATTACCATTTGACATCTCACTCAACGGTTACAACCTAGATATTACTACAGAGCTAGACAATCGGGCACTCGTACTAAGACAGCCCAAAATCCAAGCAATTTTTAAAGTTCAAGAAACAATCATTGATTCCTTCAGAGAATTTATGAAACAGAATAGTTTCTTTGAATTTCAAGCTCCAGCAATTACACCAGCTACCGCTGAGGGGGGGGCGGAAGTTTTTCAAATTGACTATTTTGGCAAAAAAGCTTTTTTGACCCAATCACCTCAGCTTTACAAACAAATCGTGATGTCGGCTTTTGAACGTTGTTTTTCCGTAAACAAAGTATTTCGGGCAGAGCCCTCTTCGACCACAAGACACCTTACAGAAGTGGTTTCGCTGGACGCTGAAATGGGTTTTATTGATTCATGGACCGACGTTCGCGATATGGCCGAAGAAACCGTGAGACATATGCTCAAGCAAGTTGAAACAAAAAACAGTGAACATCTAAAAATTCTGGCGCGACAGATCTCCTGTAATGATTGAAAAAACACCGAACACTCTCGCTTCGCGAGGTTCAACAAAAAATATTTGAGACATACGGGAGAGATGTTCGAGGAGAAAAGGATACCAATCCTCAAGACGAAAGGGAGATTTGTGAAATAGTAAAAAAGGAAACTGGTTCGGATTTTGTATTTATTTATGGTTACCCATCACGCAAGAAACCTTTTTATGTTTATCCAAACCCAAAAGAACCAGAGTTTAATGAAGGTATGGATCTTATTTGTCGCGGGGTGGAGTGGCTTTCAGGAGGTAGAAGGGTTAATGATTATAATCAACTTCTGGAGCAAGTGAAGACTTGGAATATGGATCCAAATAAAATTACCATGTTTCTTCAAGCCTTTAAATATGGTGTGCCTCCTGAAGGCGGTTTTGCGCTTGGGGCTGAGCGAATAACCATGCAAATTTTGGAGTTGAAAAATATTCGTGAGGCTTCGAATATTTCCACGTGATATGAATCGGATTGATGAGAGGTTAAATAGTGATGGATTTTAGTAATGGATGAAATTGATTTTTAAATCAAAACTGAGACGTTTGAAGGGCCACTTGAGCTTCTGCTTTCTCTTATAGAAAAACGCAAACTGTTTATCAATGACATTTCACTGGCCCAAGTAGCAGATGATTATATAGAACACATTCACAAACAAACGGAGTTTCCGATGGGGATGACCGCGCATTTTATTCTCATTGCATCCACACTTCTTCTTATAAAATCAAAATGTCTTTTGCCATCGCTCGATTTGACCGAGGATGAGGAAGGAAGCATTGAGGATTTGGAAGGTAGGCTTAAAGATGTATCAAAAAGTACGGGATGTTTCAAAACAGTTGGAAAAGATTTTTGGAAAAGAAATAATTTTTTCAAAAAACAGAGAGAAAAACATTACCCCGGTATTTTCTCCAACCGATCAGTTGCAAACACTCAATATTCTTGAATCTATGAAAAGGGTGATTAACTCATTACCCAAGATCGAATTTCTCCCGAAAGTGGTCGTCAAAAAAATTGTAAGTTTGGAAGAAATGATTGACCGTCTGACTGAAAGAGTAAAATCAAATCTCAAAATGAATTTTAGTGAGTTCGCCAAGACGCAAGGAGAAGCAAAATCAAAAGGAGCAAGTCACAAAGCCAATAAAGCCGATAAAGTGGCTATTATTGTGAGTTTCTTGGCTATGCTTGAATTAGTAAAGCAAGGACTCATAAACGTTCATCAAGAAAATTTTTCCGAGGATATCTCTATGGAAACTCAAAATTTTGAGGTTCCAAATTATCACTAAATTTGTTAGAGTTCAAAGCACTATGGAAATTTCAGATGACAAAAAAATTGAAGCGATTCTATTTTTTCGCGGTGAAGTGACCTCGATTGACGATTTGGTCAGATACACGGGAAAGTCAAAAAGCGAGGTGGAATCGGCTATCAAAACTCTAAGTGAGAAGCTTACCGATAGGGGACTATGCTTGGTACAGGCTCGGCGGGGTGTTATGCTTGGGACCGCGCCGGATTTGAGCCCTGTTATTGAGCAAATTGCAAAAGATGAGCTTTCTAGGGATATTGGCCGGGCAGGGCTTGAAACGCTTGCTATAGTGCTATATAAAGGCTTTGCGAGCAAGCGTGAGATAGACTACATCCGTGGGGTGAATTCGGGCTTTATTTTGAGAAATCTTCTGTAATCAGGGGGTTAATCAACAGGGAAGAAAGAGAGGGAGAAAGAGGGTGCATATACACACCAACTATCGACCTTTTGTCGCATATGGGGATTTCAAAAACCTCTATGTACCCGAATTTGAGTCCATGGAAAACGAACTTAAAAATTTTTTGAAAAAGTCAGCCGATGAACCGACCGAAAACCAATGATACCGCTTCAAAGTGAAATCAAAACACAATTGATAATAGACGATTGATAAACTTGGCGTTGATGCTTGTTTTAGTGTTGTCTCTGTTTGCTTTGGTTTCTTTGTCTATGAATCAAACCAGAATTGCTCACGACACAAATAATATTGCAAAGATAAAGAGTGACCCTTTCGATAATACGAATATATTGGCCAAAGGTGCCATAGTTTATGATATTGCTGCTCAAAAAATACTTTATTCAAGGAATCCAGATGAAGTTTTACCGCTTGCTTCTATAACAAAAATATTAACCGTTGTTACCGCCGTAGAAACCTTGCCCAAGAATACGATTGTGACTGTCAAAAATTTTTTTTGGCTCAAGAGGGCGATAGTGGTTTGTATAGAGACGAAAAATGGAAATTGAGCGATTTGATTGATTTTAGTTTGGTCGTGTCATCAAATGATGGAGCCGCAGCCATTGCGGGAGCTGCCGGAGCTTTTGTCACCAATCAAGACCCAAGCGAATATAACCATGGATGAATTTGTAAACCTTATGAACGCCAAAGCAAAAGAAATAGGAATGAACTCTTCTCGTTTTTATAATACCAATGGCTTGGATGTTTCCACTACCAAGAGCGGAGGATATGGCAGTGCGCGCGACGTTGCCACACTATTCGCATACGCGCTAAAGAATCATCCGGAGATTACCCAACGCCACGCGTTATGATCAACTTTCTTTTACATCTAATAGCGACAAATTGCATACGGCTATAAACACAGATAAGGATGTAAATACAATTCCGGGCCTTTTGGTTTCAAAGACTGGGTATACGGACTTCACGGGGAAATCTCGGTATTATTTTTGACGCAGGCATCGGCAGACCGATTGCCGTGGTGGTGCTTGGCTCGAACCTATGATGGCAGATTTTCGGATATGAGTACATTGGTCCAAAAAACCAATGCCTATATTGCCGAAGGCAATTAAATCGTAAAGCAATTATGATAAAATAAAAATATGATTATTAATATTGTCAAAGTATTCTATCC
>CAWBLF010000004.1:0-15051 GCA_963789635.1 uncultured bacterium
TAGCGATAGAATTGACGAGACTGTCATCCGCAACTGTCTCTCTTTCAGAAGCGGACATTTTATCTTTCACTTTCTCCTTCACTGCGTCTATAAGGGCCTCCGCGGTCGGAGCATCACCCTTGCGGGAAGAAATCTTGCCCGAAGACAAACGCATCATGCCGTGGCCTATGTGGTGAGTCTTTTTGGCGAGATCGGGAAATATTTCCCCAAGAGCCGACATTAGTACCCTGAAATAGTCATTGACTTCGTTGCCCGTGATAACTATGGAATTGTCATACGGGTATGTGTCGTATTTTATTTTGGCCAGACCAAGTTCTTTGGCTTCGTAGGTAGGTATGCCATCTTTGTTTATAAATACCCTGGTATGCAAAGTCGAGTCACGTCTTTCTCCGTGGTAGACGACCGCCCCTTCACTTTCTTCAAAAACTTTCGGCACGTTTTCATGCACAAGAGCCTTACCGAATTCGCCGGTAGTTGATTCAAAGAAATAAAAATCAAATTTCGTTCCTAGTATTTTGTAAATTGTTTCAAAATAATCCAAGGTCAGTCTGCGCCCAAACATATATATCTTGTTTACATTTTCATCATCTTCGTCGTAAATTTTTTTATTTATTTCCGTTACAAAAAGCTTGAATTTTTCATCTGTTTCATAAAGTTTGGCTCCTTCAACGTAAGAAGAAGCAATATCCCGGACAGTCTGCCAGTCGGCACCTGCTTTAAGTTTGTAAGCTACGGCTTTTGCCACGTGGACACCCTTGTCTCCGGAGTAGCATGCCCGTTTTACCTCTGCGCCTTGAGAAGCAATGATGCGTGATAGTGATTCGCCGATGGCATTGTTCATCATATGACCGACGTGAAATTCTTTGAAAGGGTTGGGGTCAGTATATTCCACAATCGTTTTTTCACCTTTATGTGTTTCGCTATTTCCGTATTCTTTTCCTTTTTTTACAATTTCAATATTGGCCAAAGTAAAAAATTGGTTTGAAAGACGAGCATTTATAAATCCCGGACCGGCGACAGAAAAACTATCCACTCCTTCGGGTTTATTTTCTTCCATTTTTTTTACAATTTCTTCCGCCAGGTCTTTTGGATTTTTACCTGTTTTCTTACCGAGCACCATTGCCACGTTGGTGGCATAGTCGCCATGCTCCAAAAGCTCCGGATGTTCCACGGCAAAAACGACTTCTGGAAAATCGAGTTCTGAAACGGCCGATGATACACAATGGGCGATTATTTCTTTCATTGTGGCTATAATACCACGTGTTAATACGAAAAAGCCCGAAACGCGGATGCGAAACGGGCCTTCGTTTGCAAATCAAAGGAATGGTTCAATAGCTCCGATTATTCTTTCGTGAATTTTTTTGGGTGGGAGAATCGCTCCATCTTCGACACATTTCACGACAATCCAATTATCACGACTTGAGGCGAGGTCTCTATAGACCTGGGCAACTTGCTCTTGGTACTCGATATCCGATTCATGTTGGTCTAGTTCCCCTCTCTCTTTTGCCAGTTTCTTAGAGATTTCTACGGGTACGTCGAGAAAGACGACAACAGTAGGCCTGGGAAGACCGACATCATCGTATTCAATCTCTTCAAGCTCGCGAATAAACTCTTCGCGTTCCGACGGATCGAGTTTTGCGGATTGAAATGCGATGTTTGACGGTGTGTAACGGTCGCAAACCACGACACCCTCCGCCAAAAATTTCTCAAGTTGCTGCTTTGCAGCGGCCCTATCCACCGTGTAAATAGCGGAAGCCAGGTGTGGATGTAGGTGACGAAAGTCACCATACTTGCCTTTGAGCGCGTGTCCGATTATCCGTCCGGTGGGGCTGTCATACCGGGGAAAATCAAACTTTTTCACGCTAACATCGTCTATTTTTCTTAACCAAAGAAAACGACGAACAAGAAGGTTGGACTGGGTTTTCTTTCCGGCAGCATCCCCGCCCTCAATCACAATAAGCGTGTTTCGCTTCATGCTATCGCTCCTTAGTTTGATGAATATAATGAATGTGCTAATCTATGCAAACCTTACTATCTTCGTTGGTATGGTCAATAATTGTTGATATAATCCGAAAATGGCCCTGAGCGATAAAAAAATCCTTGAGGAATTCAAACTGGGAAACATAGTCATTGAACCGTTCGACAAGAACAATCTTGCTACATCAAGCTATGATGTTTCTTTGGGTGAATTCTACTTTAGAGAAAGCCGGCCGATGCACCTCTACAATATCTACAACATTTACAACAAAAAACACACCGATCACGTCTGGGGAACCACTCCTTTCAAGGCAGAAAAAGCAAAAGATGTTTTTAGAAATATAAAATTTGATTACGTCGGCATAAATCCAGATGACAAAATAATTCTCCTTGAACCGGGAGAGACCATCCTTGCTCACACCAAAGAGTTTATTGGAGGCAAGCACCACATAACCACAATGATGAAAGCTCGTTCATCACTCGGAAGAAATTTTATCGAAGTATGCAAATGCGCCGGTTGGGGCGACGTGGGCTTCACAAATAGATGGACAATGGAGATTACCAACAATTCCTCTCACTACTCCATACCACTTGTTGTCGGTAGACGCATTGCCCAAATTATATTTTTTGAAACTGGACCGATTTTGAAGCACGACTACACACAATCAGGAAAATATCAAAATACCGAAAATATAAAGCAAATAAAGAAAATGTGGAAACCGGATAGTATGCTACCCAAGCTTTACAACGACAGGGATATAAGAAAAAAATAAGTAGTTTGACTTTGCGGCAACAAACCGTAAGATAACTCCAGAAACAAGGATCTTTGCTCACCTTTTCAGGAGAACCATGTGCCAAACGTAGACATCAGAATATTCAACATCGGGCGTACACAAGTAGATCGCGAGGAAGTCCGGAGATGGCTTGACTACATTGGGGCCGAAGATTATGTAATCCCCGATGATGGAGCGGTATCAAACCCCGCGCTGTTAATCGCCTTGGCCGGTCGTCGATGCTACAAAAGCTTTGTTCCCGGACTCAATCCAAACGTGACCAAAATTCGTTCCGACATGGCCGACTACATAGACAACATTTTGAAGTCGGGACACGGTTCTGTCCTGGAACACTCTGTCTATACCTTCGCCATTGAAGGAGTGAGCCGAGTGTTCACGGGTGAAATGAATCGCCATCGTGCGGGCTGGGCCATATCAGAAGGAAGTATGCGCTTCATTCGTTACTCCTCGATAGATTGGTGGCTTCCCACTTCATTGCGAGACGCGCCAGAGGATGATGTAGATCTCCACGCCCGCAAGGAAAAAAGCCGAGAGATTTTTGAGCGCGCTTTCAAACAAGAGGCGGGGTGTTATCAAGAGCTTCTCGATGTTTGGGACATGGGCGAAGGACATCACAACTTTCACTACAAAAAAGTGGTCACCTCGTGTCTCCGCCGCATCGTCGGAATGGGCGTTGCAACGGGCGGTGTTTGGACAGGAAACATCAGGGCTATCCGCCACGTGATTACGATGCGCGCCGATGCTGCGGCCGAAGAAGAAATCTACTACGTCTTCTCAACCATTCTTGCAATGATGGCGGAGAAGGAACCATTTCTTTTCGGTGACTTCTCTCAGATCACCGAAGGGCCAAGCGCCGGTTCATGGGTACCAAAATACCGGAAGGTATAGGAGACAAAACCCCGTTATTGTTGCGCCTTGGCGCAACACTAACGGGGTTTCTTGTTGATATTATTCTTGAAAACGACGTTGGGCGAAATCCTTGAGCAAAACATATGCCTCGTCAATGTTGTCATACCGAGCAAACTCAAAACAAGAATTGTCTATGCCAAGAATGAGTCTGCTTACTCTGGAGTTTTTGTGGGCAACCGCAAGGACCGGTTTGCCGTGTTTCTCAATCATTGTCGCCATTTCATAGCCAAGACCGTTTGATGCATAATCGCAAACCGCAATCATAAGATGGCAATTTGCAATCTGTTTGTGAATATCATTTCTGTATACTTCCGTGCTCGTGCCAGTTCCAGGATTCACGAAGTCAAGAACTTCAAAAGTGTCTCTCAATTTTGTTCGAAAAGCTACGATTTTTTCAAGAAAGTCATCTGGTGCATCTATCAAAGCGCAACCCAAATAAAGTCTCAGCATTTTTTCTCCCTGTGTACGTGGTCTTTGAACACTATACACATCGAAATTTACTCCGTCAAAAAGATAAATCCTGTGAGGTTTGGCGATTTGCCAGACTGCCTCACAGGATTTTCTTCAGTTCGACCCGTCTCAGTTCTTTGTCGAGTGCCCTCATTGCTTCGTAGTACGAATTTGAGGTCACTTTGACAATCGGAATGCCGAGTTTTCGGGCGCGCTTGATTGCCCCTTTGTTTTCGGCCAGTCCGGGAAATACCACCAGGACATCCACCGCATCGGACAGTTCTTCCAACACACTGTCGTCACGATGGATAAAACTCGCGTTGTGACCAAGAAAATTCTTGGTTTCCTCGACGATATCCCAGTAGTAACTCCTTCTGTCAGCGGGCGCTGTTTTCTGCAGATTGGAAAAAAGGACCAATAGCATAGACCCTCCCTGAATGATTCTGCCTAAACAATACATATGATTACACAAAAGTCAAAACCCGCTTTAAGCGGGGTTTTGACTGGAAAAACTTCAATGCGGAGATTAATTAAATGACATCAACACCCATACTTCGAGCGGTGCCAGCAATGATTTTTATAGCTGCTTCCGGAGAGCCAGCGTTTAGGTCAGCCATTTTCTTTTCTGCAATTGCTTTGATTTGTGCCTTGGTGATTTTTCCAACCTTGGCCGTGTTTGGCTTACCCGAACCTTTTTCTACACCGATAGATTTCAAAATGAGGGCTGATGCCGGCTCGGTTTTATATATCATTGAGTAAGTTCTGTCTTCAAATACGGAAACCACAGTGGGCACAGTTTCGCCCACGCGGTTTTTGGTCTCATCGTTAAAACGTTTGACGAATTCGCCGATATTTATGCCCGCTCCTCCAAGTACCGGGCCGAGCTGTTGCCCCGGAACGGCTTTACCGCCCGGTATTTGCAACTTCAAAACTTTGGTGATTTTCTTTGCCATTTGACTTGCTGTGGGATGAATCTACCTTATAATTTCCTTATTTGCAAGAAGTCGAGTTCTACCGGGGTTTCGCGACCAAACATAGAAACCAAGACTTTGACCTTGCCACGCTCGGCGTCAACTTCTTTTACCTTACCCTCAAGGTCTTTGAACGGACCGTCCACTATCATCACCGCTTCATCTATGGCTAGGTCGGCGGTGTGCATGACTTTGTCTGCGTTCATTCGGGCAAACAGGTTCTCCACTTCTTTGGTATCTATAGGCACAGGATAAACTCCGGAGCCGACAAAGCCCGTAACGCGAGGAGTGTTGCGCACCACGTACCACGAATCATCGGTCACAATCATATCCACCAAAATATATCCCGGATAAATTTTCTCTTCTTCTTCTACCCGTTTGCCACTCTTAATCTTGATCTTTTTTTCGGTAGGAACAATGACATTAAAAATTTTGTCTTCCATACCTAGAGACTCGATGCGTTGTTTGAGGTTACGCATCACAGCGTTTTCATATCCGGCGTATGTGTGAATGACATACCAATTTCGGCCTTCTTGCAGTTTTTGTTTTGACATACAAAGTTTATAAATTAAATAGTTGTATAAGTTGAACGGGTTTTAGTTTGTATCATTCGGAAGCAATTGGCGCACCTGATTCGTGCCGCCTTTTATCCGACAATAGCTTTGATGCCCAATGAAAACAGATAATCAAAAAATCCCAGATAAAACGCCAAGGCAAAAGACAGGACTATGACAATAACGGTAAAAACAATCGCTTGTTTGCGAGTAGGCCAAGAAACGTGCTTCAGCTCTCCTCGGGTTTCTCGAATATAATCGGTTAGGGACATGGAAATGTTGTTAACTGCTGGTAATCACTTTTTGTTTATCGGTTATAAAAAAACGGCCTTTCGGCGCATTCCAATACATCATACACCATCACTGGTATATGTCAAAGACCTATAGGCAATCAGAGTGATGAACACTGACGGACGTAGGGTGTCCGTCATCACAGGCATTTATCTGATTTCGTAAGTAATCGTTACGTCCGAAGTCACTTTGTTCTGGCCGATTGGTAATTGAGGAGGGGTGGAAACGTTGGCACTACTTAGAGCAACATCCGCTTGTCTAAACATCGGTTGCGGATATCCCCCACCGTTTTCACTGAAGTTCACCACCCGGACCAAGTTCACCCCAAGTTCGTTTGCCAATTCAACCGCTTTTGATTTTGCATCCGCAATAGCTTTGGTGCGAGCCTCATTTTGCACTGCCGTGGGTTCATCCACGGTAAATGAAATGCCACTGACGTTTGTCACACCCGTACCACCAATATCACCCAAAATCGTTCCGGCGCTATCAATCTGTCTTACTTTTACCGAAATAGTTTCATTGACTTCATAACCCACCAGCACTTGCTTGCTCGGTGGACAAATTACAGAAGAACCTCCGACAGTAGCGATAGCCGGACAAGCCACCTGGCTATATTCGTATTTCGGATTGGCGCTGTAGTCGGTGGTTTGAATATCCTTGTCGGCGACACCGGCGGCTTTGATCTTTGCCAAAGCGGCGTTTATTATCGTAGTCACCTGATTCTGGGCATCCGCCACGGTTTTGGCGGTAGCATCCGCTCCAAAACTAAAAGTCGCCACATCGGGCACCGCGAAAGCATAGCCCGTGCCGGAAACGCTTATGACATTTGATGGAGCAACACCGGAACCGATGTATTGATTTTCTTTCAGACCATTGACGGTCAAAACGATAAGAAAAAGTCCCAGCATAATTGCTACAAACTGAATGTATCTATATATATTTTGTGGCATGTTATTCATTGTTTATTTTTAAATTACTTGATAATTATATCACCTGTTGGTTAAAATCATTTGCGAATTGCTTTGGCTCTCCAAAGTTCTTTCCAAAAGAAGAATGGACATGGTCGCCCAAAAGGTGCCAAGAGAAATGCCGGCAAAAATGTCGGACAGATAGTGCACCCCGAGATAAAGACGGCTAAAACACACACCAATTACGATTACTAAAGCCAAAACAAACATAAAAAACGCAGCTACTTTCTGACGAATATATTTATACACAGCATAGAGTGTCATATAAAAAAAGACCGATACCCCGGTGGCGTGACCGGAGGGAAAACTCCAACCCGATTCTATAATTATATGATTTTGCGGTCTGGCAATAGCAAAAATATTCTTAAATATTTCCACCGATATCAGAGCCCCCACAATAGAAACAAAAAAGAATAGTGCCCAAACTCTTTGTTTTTTATAGAAAAGAATGACGGTCACAATAAGTGCCACGGCAAGCAAAACGACCGGTTGAAAAACGTTTGTCAAAGTAAACATTATCGGGCTCAACACCGAGCTTCTCGAGCTCACTGCAAACGCCTGAAATGGTTCGTCAAAACCGATTCCGCCATGCGTGACCAGCGTCGCCAAACCAAAAAAAATAATAAAAACTGAAAAATTAATTATAAATAACGCCTTATGACGAACAAAAAATGATTGAGCGCTTGTATCCATTGGTATATTCTATCAGAAGCCACAAATGGTTTTAGTTACTCCACCTGGCAAAAATGCCGGTTGGCAAAAGTCTTTCAGAAGCACTTTCGGAGATGGCTAGCTCCCCTGTTTTCAACTCTCCTCCGCGAGCAGAAGCAAACGGTAAAAGAGCGTTGCCGTACGCCTCTTGCGAGTACCCGGAAGCATAACCGTTCACCAAAATAAAAATGGCGTTTTGAGAAAGAAGACTCGGAAGAAGGTCAATGATTTCAGGAAAATGCTTTTCGATTTTCCAGACTTCACCGTTCGGACCATGACCAAACGCCGGGGGGTCCATAATCAGAGCATCATATCTGTGACCCCGTTTTATCTCACGCCTGACAAAAGTCAGCGCATCGTCCAAAATAAATCGCACCGGCTTGTCCGCAAGATTTGAAATTGCCATATTTTCTTTTGCCCAGGTAATTGCCGTCTTTGATCCGTCCACGTGTACGACCTCGGCATTGGCCTTGAGAGCCGCCATAGTGGCACCGCCAGTGTACCCAAACAAATTGATAACTGATATCGGTCGCCCCGCGCTATTTATTTTTTCTTCAATCCATTTCCAATTCTCTTTTTGTTCCGGAAATATACCAAGGTGCTTGAAAGCGGAAAGTTTAAGGATGAAACGTATTCCCTCGGCTTCGATGTTCCACGATTCCGGAATATTTTTTCTTCCTTTCCATTGTTTGTCAAAATAGGCTTTAGCTTCATTCCACTTCTCTCCCGGCAATAGTCTGTGCCAGAGGGCCTGCGGATCCGGTCGTCTTACCAATACAGCGCCAAAACGCTCGAGTTTTTCACCGTCCCCGCTATCCAAAAGCTCATAGTCGGTCCAACCTTTCGTAATAATGGTTTCGTTTGAGTTCATAATATTAGGAATTCGCCTACAACATAAATGTATCACAGTAAGCTTAGGTTGGGCGAATCTGTTCAAAAGCCCTGCTGTTGGAAAAGAAATTTCGATTTATATGTGACAAGTGGAAAGACCTTTTTTTGCTAGATATTGTTGGTGATATTCTTCAGCTCGGTTAAATGTGCCGGCGGGCACCACTTCCGTCACTATGGGTTTGCCAAAAGTATTTTTTGCATTCAACTGCTCTATTTTATTTTTAGCTTCTTTTTCTTGTTCGGATGTATGAAAGAAAATGACAGAACGATATTGCGTACCGACATCGAGACCTTGGCGATTGAGTGTCGTGGGGTTATGAATCTTGAAAAAATGATCGAGTAGCGTCTCGTAAGAAATCCAGGTGGGGTCGTAAGTGGCACGCACTACTTCCACATGACCCGTCTTGTCACTACAAACTTCCTCGTAGGTTGGTTTTTCCGTCGTCCCTCCCATATAACCGACAGCCGTATCGATGACTCCGTTTAGAGAACGGAATGACTCTTCCACTCCCCAAAAACAGCCTCCCCCAAATGTCGCGATTTGATTGTTCATAATATAAAAAATAATTTGCAAAATGTCATAAATGTCTCAACCATTTATCATACGCAGATGGACAAAAACACGATTGACCAAAACTTGGAGATATTTTAATTAGTCGGCACGAGGGTGTTGCCGAGAAGTTTAAACTGAAATGTTTTTTCAACAGTCGGCACCGCGGTAAACGGCTCATTGTCTTTGCGGTCAAGAATGCTGATGGAAATTATTCCCTGCTGGTTTATATCAATAGATTGAATGTGAATTCTGTCGCCTAGGGTGATGGCGTTGGTAGCGATGCCCGTGGAAGAATCACCTTTGCTCAAAAGCGCCGCGGTATAAAAGAAAACTCCACTGCCTCCAGTTTCCTGTCGCAAAATCACCACTGCGTCATTTATGTTGTCGCCGTTGAGATCGGCAAAAGCGGGGCCTTCCAATATTGTGGTGTTTACGGTCGAGGAAGAATTGGGAATTGCCTGTTGAGCCACTCCGTTGACGAGAGTAACTTGTTTTCCGTCAATATTATAAGTTGTGTTTCTCACGTCCAAAGGTGACAAGGAGTCCGTCTCCACACGGGTATCCACCGTAGTGGTCGCCGTATCAACGGTGGCCGGCGCAACAGCTTGTTTTGGCCCCGAGGTAAAATACCACCCTCCGATAATAATAATGAGAATGATTACAATCCCGATTAAAGTATGTTTTTGTTCCATTAAGGCAAGTATACCCCTGAAATGGAAAAAAGGGCAACTGTAGACCGAGGAGATTAATTTTATTGACCAGAAACGGTTTGGGTGCTCGTGGCCATTTGGGCCGGGCGGATTTGCACCGAAGTCGCGCTGACACTTCCATCGGAATTAGAACTTCCCATAGCCGTGACCTCCCCACCTACGGTTAAATCATTTTGGGAGCCATCAACCGTTTTTTGGATTGTTGTTGAAGGAGAGACATAAACTATTTCAGAACCGCCCGTCGGAAGTTTAACTGTAATACTCTGAGCATCAATACTGAGAATTTGACCTGTGACAAAGCCTCCGCCAGCCGCTCGGTTGCCACGACTTCCGGCAAATCCTCCCGCTCCAGTACGCGATGAGAATGTTGTTGCCGAAGATGTTAGGGCAGAACCCTGACCATACTTGTATCCACCGAAAAATGAGATGACAATGATAATTATGGTTCCAATAATTATTTTTGTTTTGTTTGTTTGCATAATTTTTTATTTTTTATTTGTAATCTTTTGTTTATCATTTTATCCTCCACCCCTACTCATACCTCAGGGCGTCTATCGGATTGAGCGAGGCCGCGCGTTTGGCAGGATAATAGCCAAAAACTATTCCAATCAGCGCCGAGACACCAAAAGCAAGAATGATGGAAGAAACCGACACACTGCTTTGCAGTATGCCGAAATATGTCACGCCAAAAGAAATACTCCAGCCCAGTGCAACACCAATCAGTCCCCCGAGAAAAGTCAGAGCCACCGCCTCCGACAAAAATTGCAAATTAATGTCGTGTGCTTTGGCTCCGATTGCTTTACGCAAGCCGATTTCACGAGTGCGCTCGGTCACTGTGGTAAGCATCATATTCATAATACCGATACCTCCCACTACGAGCGATATTCCGGCCACGGCGCCCAAGAGCAAAGTAAATGTGTTTGTCACGCTGGAAGCGGTGGCTATGATATCCGCTTCGTTTAACGTGTTGAAATCGGCCTGAGCCGCGTTTGTTATATGATGTCGTGCCAATAATAAGGTTGTGATATCAGCCTGAACTTGGGCAGACGTGGCGGCGCTTGCGGCAGTAACATCAATTTCACTTAGGTATTGATTGCCGGAAATGTAACGTTGGGCCGAGGTGTATGGTATATAAATGGCGTCGTCTACGTTGTTAAAACCGGAACCGCCTTTTGATTTTGTTACGCCAATCACGGTAAATTCAACTCCGGAGATACGAATAATCTGACCCACTCCTTCACCCCCGACTCCGAACAAATCGTCTCTGGCTGTCGGACCGAGCACGGCCACTTTGGCGGCGCTGGCGACATTAACATCGGAGATAAAATTGCCTTCATCCACTTCTACGTTGCGAACGGTTTGATAAGAAGGCTCGGTCCCAATGATTGAAGTATTGGTATTTGTTCCCTTAGCTGTTACCTGTTTCCTGCTTGTTACGTCGCGAGATACCGCGGCAACATTGGAAACTTGGCTAGCTATAGCGTCGGCATCTGCGACAGTAAGAGTCAAAGCTGTTCCACGACCGGCGCTTGCCGCTCCTCCGAAACTTCTTTCAGCCCCGGGCATTACCATGACCAGATTTGCTCCGATCGACTGGATACTAGACTGCACCGAGTTTTGGGCGCCTTGCCCTATCGCCACCATGGCAATGACGGAGCTGATACCGATAATAATACCTAGCATAGTCAAACCGGATCGGACTTTGTTTGCCGACAACGCGGAATATGTTTCGTGAAAAATATCTTTATAACTCATAAATTTTTCCCAGCGATACGTTTCTTGTGGGTAGAGCCGTCTTCAACGATTTGCCCGTCTCTGATAAAAATAATCCTATCTGCGTGTTCTGCCACATCGGGCTCGTGGGTAATCAACACCACGGTGCGACCGAGCTCTTTGTTTAATCTTTGAAAAGTGCCCAAAACTATCTCTCCGGTTTTGGTATCCAGGTTACCCGTGGGTTCATCCGCCAAAATGAGAGATGGATTATTTACAAGCGCACGGGCAATGGCCACTCTCTGTATTTGTCCGCCGGACAGCTGGTTTGAGAGGTGGCCAAAATGGGCTTCATCAAGACCTGAGGCCAAAAGCGCCGACTTGGCCCGCGACTCGCGCTCATCCTGTTCAAGACCGGCATACACCAAAGGCAAAGTGACGTTGCGCAAAACCGTAGTGCGTGGCAATAGATTGAACGACTGGAAAACAAAACCAATTTTGTCCCTGCGAATATCGGCAAGCTCGTCGTCCGACAAAGTGGAAACATCTTTCCCGTCCAGAAAATAGGTGCCGGAAGTTGGCGTATCGAGCGCGCCCAAAATATGCATCATTGTAGATTTGCCCGATCCAGATGGCCCCATAATGGCCACGAACTCACCATCTTTTATGGTAAACGAGACACCCTTCAACGCATCCAACGATTCGGTGTCGGTAATCTTGTATGTTTTTGTGACATTTTTAACTTCAATCATCTTGAATTTACTTAGGAGTATATTTCTCGAAAATCTTTACCGACCGACAGAAGATTATGGTGCACCGGTGCGAATTCCTCCGCCTCTGGCGCCCGCAGCACCGAAGAGACTTGGGGCAGACGTCGTGGTGGTCGGTGTTGCTCCGGTTGTTTTGATGACAATTTTGTCACCGAGAGACAATCCGGAAACAATTTCAGTTGATGTATCATCCGAAATCCCCACTGTCACCGATTGATTGGTGGGCGGGATTGAAAGAACCTCTCCGGTATTACCGGTTGAAACCGGTGTGTTGGCCGGAACTACCTCCACATACGATTGGCCACCAGAAGTTTTTACAGCCGAAGAAGGAACTACCAGGACATCCTGCTCTACCTGCGTGGCAATGGAGGCGTTGACACTCATACCGGAAAGAACTCGCGGATCTTGAGTATCAAATGAAATGGTCACGTCGTAAGTCACCACGCCTTGTGACACCGCTCCTATCAGATTAATTTCGGACACCGTGCCGGTAATACTCAATCCGTTGATGGCGTCAAAAGTCAGTGTGGCTTTTTGACCGACTTTGACATTGGCCACATCGACTTCGTTTAACGACAAGACGGCGATATCTTGGTTGGAAATAAAAGTTCCCACCGTTGTTCCGGAATTTATCGTGTCGCCGACATTTACATCGGTTTGTGCCAAAACACCGTCAAAAGGAGCCGTTACGAATGCGTCATTATAGGCCTGTTGTTTCAACTGCAAATTTAGTTGCTGGGTCTGAACATCAATCGGGTCTGGCGCTTGAGTCAGAATAGCGAGAGTCGATTCTGCGCTGGTAATACCGTTTTGCGCGGAAATAACGTTTGAAAGACTGCTATTAATGGAGCTGAGCCAACTGTTTACATTACTATTGGCCACGGCCGATCCGGAAGAATTGTAACTTGATTGAGTGGATAGTATTGTCAAAGTGTTTTGTGTTGCCTGCAAGGTGTCAGCCATATCCTTGACCATGTGTTCGGTATCCGACAGAAATGCCACTATGCTTGCATGCGAGCTATTCTGCGAGATGTTGTTATACTCACCCAAAACAGTTGTATATTCCCTGTTCGCCGAATCAAAACTTTGCCCGGCTTGGTCACGCATAGTCAACACCTCGGTTCCCTGACCAATCATATTTTGATCGCTCAAATATCCTGTCTTGGAATATAAAAGGCTGTTCATTCCCGAAATAATGCTCGGATAAGAGAGAAACACTCCGGAAACGGCGCTCAGCGCATCGTTATACGACTTGGTTACCGCCGCCTGATCCGTAGCCACATTGTATGGATTGGCCGGTTCAATCAATTTGTCGTAAGCAAGCTTGGCGCTATCAAGAGCGTTTTTGGCATCGGTCGGGTCGGTCTCCTCAATAAGGGTACCAGCTTTCACTATCTGGCCGGTTACGGGTGCAATATATAGAACATTACCGGAAGCTCCCGCCTGCAAACTTATTTGACTTGAAGCTGAAACCTGTCCGGTCCCCGTAACGGTTGAGATGATCGTGCCTTTTTGGACTGTTCCTATTGTATAAAGAGTCGTGGCCGTGGAACTTTTGGAAACATATATCCGGTATCCGATAAAAGCGATAACGACTATAGCTATGATGCTGATAATTTTATGTGCCAAAGCGAAGGAACGAATTGAACTAAAAAATTTTTTCATAAATTATTGTGTTGGTGTCATAAGACTTTGACTACTAGTTGCCACTGTAGACGTTGCTTGGGTCGGAGGTGTCGGAAGAAGTCTCACCAGCTTGGCATCAATTTGCCCTTGATTGTTGGGAGAGCCGATGACCACCACGTAATCATCTACCTGTAAATCACTCGGTGAGATGGCATTGCGGAAACGACGAATAAGAGTGTCGTCGCTTATGAGAATAATCTTTTCCAGATTATCCGGACCGGCCACGACGAAGGTTGGTGGGGTGATTTTTATTATCTTGCCGACTGCTCCGTTAGAGCCAAGAAAATCATTTTGTGAAAATCCCCCCATTCCAACGCTTTGTGAATCAAATTCGTGGTAATAATTTTCGTCAAAGTGAAATGAGAATGCGGCTTTGCGATAACCCACAAATACTCCCGCTTGAAATATGAGTATCGACAGCACGATAACCCCAATGACAAAAATAATTCTTTTGGTGGTAACTTCCGCTTTTAATTTTTTGGTATCAAAATGAAAATTCATAGTAGTTAATTAATTAATACTGTTAGGCTGGCAAAATGTCGTGTGTGTTGCTGATTGCTTTTGCTCCCGACCAAATGAAAACTCCCAGAACAATGAGTAGCATAGCGATGTTGAGTAGTGGCAATGATTCGAGAAGAGAGAGACCTAGTTGTTTCCAATACAATCCGATTGTAGCGCCATCGGAAAGGAGAAGTGAGGAGTACTGGTAGAAACCGGACTGGCTGAGGTTTGTGAAAAGATTTACGGTCATATCGACAAAGACCACGGATGATCCCAGCGCCATAATGATAAAAGTGAAAAATCGTACACGCAAAGCGTTCCGATTTGTCTCGCCAATATGCGACATTATTCGTCGAGAAAGCCCGTAAGGTGGCTCAACTTGAATGTCATTTAAGAGTTGATAATACTTTTTCATATGGTGTTTATACGATAATTAGCCATTATTTGGTGCATTACTAAGTTTACCCCTTAGTGAATTCAAAGAACGTCTGTAAATGCTTTTGACCGTATTCATAGGCTTGCCCAAAACCTCCGCTATCTCCTCGAAGGTCAAATCCTCAACGTCGTGGAGAACAATTATTGTGCGCGGTTCTGCGGGCAAT